>CAZGYQ010000014.1:0-48008 GCA_964530695.1 uncultured Caulobacteraceae bacterium | reverse complement strand
ACGACGCCGCTTCCCACTTAACAGTTGCCGGGTTCGCGCTGCGCGCGCCCCGGAACCTCGTTGGGTCGCCGGTGATTTCCGCTCTCCGCGAAAAGCCGCCCAATCGCAGCCGGCGGGATTGAGCGCATCTGCGGCCGGTCCCACGGCTTCGCCGCGAGCCATCGCGCGCCCTGCTCCGCCGACGAAACCGCAGCGCGAGGGGACGGCAACCGCTCATTCAGATTTCGCCGTCAGACTGGTTCGCCACGGTCGCGGTGGAGGCTGGAACGTGCGGACCTTGAAAAACACTTTCGGCGAGCTCGGCGCACTCCTGCCGGTGGCCAGAAACACGCTCGGCGTGCTCGGCGCGCTCCTGCCAATTCTCTACTTCGGCGGCCTTCTCAATTACTTTGAGGGGTTCGGCGGCTCGGATGATGACGTGATCGCGAACGGCCTCGGCCCGACTGTGATCGGTCTCAAGGTCATGATGGGGGTCTGCATCGTCTTCATGGTCTTCAAGGTGTGGACCATTGTCCGCGGACGATACCGCCCGAAACTCGGCAGCCAGATCGATCTCGATTCCCCGCCGCCCCGCACGGACGGGTTTGATCCCGATGCGATCGTGGCGCGCTACATCGCCAGCCAGTCCTCGAACGAGGCCGCCGGGCCGGCGACCGGACCGGTCGACACCGCGTTTGGCCGCGCAACCAGAACTCCCGCAAGCGAAAGTCGCCCGACGTTCGGCCGAAGAACCCGTTGATGCGCTCACCAGGAGCGTCCAGCCGGGCCGTCGCATTCCGGCGCCTTACTTCGTCCTGATCGCCGTCGGCCAGCAGACTTCGTCGTCCTCGATCGCCAGCCCCCTGCGCAGCGCCTCGCGATGATCGAGCCACGACGGGTCGCCCCAGGGCGTCGCGTCGGCTTCGGTATGAAAATACTGCAGATGCGGCGTCCAGCCGCCGAACTTCGGCGCGCGCGCGGGGATGTCCTCGACGCCCGGCCCGAACACGGGCGCGGCGGGCCCGCCGACGAGATCGCCGCGAAGGATGCCTTCGGCGGGAAAGAAGACGTTCGTCCAGCGCACCGCGGAAAACACCGCCGCGTTGTGCGGCGCGCGCGGGCCGGCGTGAGGATCGTCGGCGAGGCCGTACTGGCGGCAATACGTGTAGCGCTGCACGCCGTCCGGGAACGTCTCGAACTGCGGCGGGTTGGTCGCGTGCTCGCGCCGTTCGAGCGACTGCGTGAATTCCTCCAGCGTTTCCGCAAGCAGCGTCTGGGCGTGCGCGAGCGGGGCGCCCAGCGTCACGAAATCGCTGACCAGCCACAGCGGCTTTTCCCCGCCGACGGGCGCGTCGCGCAGCGTGTCGAACACCTCGCGCTGCGCCAGCCGCCAGCGGTCGCGGACGTCCCTGTCGTGCGGTTTCAGATGCAGCGCGGCGGCGGCCTCTTCGCTGTGCGCCAGCGCACTCTGGATCGGCCCTGCGCGATCCATCCGCCGGTTCGCGCGCCCCCACATGTGGGTGATGAGATCGTAGCCGATGACCCCGCCCAGCGAGTGGCCGACGATGATGATGCGGTCGTACTTGCCCGAGGCGTGCAGTTCTTCAAGCAGCGCGAGGCCTTTCGCGCGGATGTCCTGACGGCGCTGGATGTCGCCCGCCTCGCGGCTGAGATAGCGCGCCGCGTCTCCGAGCACGGGCGTGAGGAAGAGCTTCTCCGCCACCAGCACCGTGATCCAGATGAGCGCGATGAGCGTCACCATCGCCACGAACGGCGCGGTCATCGTGTGATCGAGCAGCGCCTGCACGGCGGTGACGGCGAGCATGATGAACAGCGCCGCCGCTATCAGCAGCGGCGCCTGCAGCACCCGCCACGGCTTGAGGAGCGAATCCGGCACCTGCTCGCGCTTGCGCATCGCCAGGCGCGCCATCCAGCCGACCACGTGGCCGAACGAGTTGCCGTGCATCAGGTGCGCCCAGTAGTACTCGAAGAAGTCGGTGCGCTTGCCGTGCGTGTTCTCGTTCGTCGAGAGGCGGCGCAGTTCGAAGATGCCGCTCATCTCGTCGGGCTCGGAATACACTGCGCGCGGCTTGCCGTCGGGGCGCGGATCGTTCAGCCAGACCGTCTGCACCAGCTTCCAGAGCGTGGCCATGGGACGCTGTTCGCCGATCCCGTGAATGAGGACGACGGCCTGCTTCTTCGGTTTTTCGCGCAGCGCCGCTGCGCCGGTCGAGGCGTCCGCCATGATGCTCCGCTCCCGAGGAGATCGGCGACGAAAGGCGCATCGCTGGCGTCGGTCAACCGGCTTCGCGGATGGATGGCGCCCCCATCCCCCAACGCGCCTCAGCCGTGCTTTGCCCGCATGTGCGCGACCGAGCGTTCGACCAGCTCGCGCAGCACGCCCTGGTCCACGTCGGCGAGCTTGTTGAGATAGAGGCAGGACTTGCCCGTCTTGTGCTTGCCGAGCCTCTTCAGGAGCGCCTCGTACTGCGTGAAGCCGGGCACGACGTAAAGCACGAGACTGGTCTTGCGCGGGGAGAAGCCGACGATCGGCCAGTCGCCGCTGGCGGACTTGTAGGAGCCGAAGCCGATGATGGAGGGCCCCCACATGGCGGCCTTCTCGCCGGTGACGTCCTTCATGAGCTTGAGCACCGCCTTGGCGTCCGCGCGGCGCACGTCGTTCTCCACGGCGTCGATGAAGGCGGTCACGGACGCGCCGGTCTTCTTCGTCTTCGGTTCGGCCATGGCTGCTCCCCTTTCTTCGACCTCAGGACATCGGCGCCTGCGCCAGGCAGACCGCCGGCGGTTCCTTCAGGGGAGCCGTTCCCCGCCGCAGCGCGAATGTTGAGCATGCCTTTGGATTGCCGGCGAACACGACGCGGCCCGCATACGCGCCGTGCGCGTCCAGGCGGCCGTCGAGCATCGTCATGCTCCAGTTTTCGTCCGGCCGGTGAATCCAGCGCGTGGGACGCAGCACGAGCCGGCCCGTCGCGCGGTCGAGGGTTCCGTGGGCGCCATAGCAGCCGGACTCGACGTCCGGATTGCGCGGGTGCGCGTAGAACATGACAGTGGCGTCGACGGCGTCGCCGCGCAGCGGGCGCAGTTCGACGGTCATCCCCGTCAGTCCTTGCGAGCACGTGTAGGCGCCGCTCCACCGGCCGGAGACCGCGCCTGTCGCCTGCGCCGCCGCGAACCCGGTCGCGAGGACCGCCGCCGCCGCGACCGCCGGCAGGAGCTTCCATTTCGCCATCACGCCGCTTCGATCCCCCCGTTTCGATCCCCGTTGGCCCGACCCTGTTCCGGCGCGCCGCGAATGCGTACATCACGCGTCGGTTCACACGCAGCGCTTCGGAGACGGCAGCATGGCCCATTGGCTGGTGAAGAGCGAGCCCGATGTGTTCTCCTGGGAGGACCAGAAGAAGCTCGGCGCCAAGGGCGGGCCGTGGACGGGCGTGCGCAACTACGGCGCGCGGCTCCACCTCCTGGCGATGAAGAAGGGCGACCGCGCCTTCTACTATCACTCCAACGACCAGCGCGCTGTGGTGGGCGTCGTCGAGGTGACGAAGACCGCCTACCCCGACCCCACCGATGAAAGCGGCAAGTTCGTGTGCGTCGACGTGAAGGCGAAAGAGGCGATGGCGACGCCGGTGACGCTCGCGGCCATCAAGGGCGAGCCGAAGCTCGCCGAGATGGTGCTGGTGAAGAACTCGCGCCTTTCCGTGCAACCGGTGACAGATGCCGAGTGGGCGCTGGTGTGCGCGATGGGCGGGATGAAGCCCTAGCGACAGTTCGGCTGCGATTGCGCCGGCGCGCTGCGGCGCGAACCCATGAGGCCGCCGAGCATCGCGCCTGCCGCTCGTCCGTAGCTGCCGCCGACCGCGCCGCCGATCTGCGCGCCGGCCTGCGAGCCTTCCGCCGCGCCTGCTTGAGAAGGACAGTTCGGTTGCGCGGGTTGCTCAGTCTGCTGGGTCGTCTGTTGCGCCGTCGGCGCCGACGCTGCGGGCGCGCCGCCGCCGCCATCGGCGCGCACGAATTCGCGCGGCCCGGAACGGCCGCCGGGCCACGGCGTCCAGTCGGCGATTTCGCTCGCAGTGTAAGGCTGTTGCTCCGCCGTGAGCGGCGCGACCGGCGTCGCAGGCACGATCTTGACCAGTGAAATGGCGCCGTTCCCGCCCGTCTGCACAGTGATTTCCGTGCCGGACGTGAGGAACAGCCGGTCGCCGGACAGTGGGTTCTTGAACCACGTCCGGTTCATGCCGTCCGTCTCGGTGCGGCGGCGAATGTTCGGGTAAAGCGCAGTGTAGAACGCCAGCGGCGTCAAGCTCGTGGTGTAATAGAAGCGCTTCGGCGTCGGCCCGTCACAGACGGGATCGCCCGCCGTGCGCGACGCGTCGAGCACGAGCCCGTCGAGCGTGGGTACGCCGAGCGTGGCGGGCGCGGGCGGATTGCGCGAGAGCGCCGTGGCGGCGCGCGCGGCGCGGGCCGGATCATAGTCGACGCAATCGGCGAAGGCGGCGGGCGCCGCACTCATGGCGGCGACGGCGGAAAGTGCAAACAGGACGCGGCGCATGATGTTCCCTCCAGCTTCAGGGGAATTCATCGCAGCCCCCGGTCTCAGGCAAGAGGTTTCGCCGCCCGCCCCCGGAGGCGCTGTGACGCGGGGCACAGGGCGGCGGGGGCGTCACGCTGGCTCCGCAGGATGGATTGCGCGATAGTGGAGAAGGCGCTCTTGGCGAAGGGCGCCTGATGGGGATCGAGGGGCCAGATGGCGCCGGCTGAGTTTCCTATGGTCGATGTGATCAAGGTGCGTGCGCTGGACGCCACGCGCCTTTACCTGCGCTTCTCCGATGGCATGGAGGGTGAGTTCGACTGCGCAGAAATCCTCGCCTCAACCGGCGAGATGGTCCAGCCGCTGAAAGACCCGGCGATGTTCGCCCGCGTCTTCATCGAGACCGGCGCCCCGACCTGGCCGAGCGGCTTCGATCTCGATCCGATTGCGCTGTATCTGAAGCTGCGGGACGCGGGAGCGTTGAAGGCGAGTTCGGTCGCCGCAGAATAGATGCCGAAATGCGAAAACAGTTAGCCGTAGCGGTCGTAGGTTCCCACCCAAAGACATACGGTCGCGACTACTACGACGCACATCACCGGGACCACCAGCCTCGACATCCGATCACCAACGCCCAACTCGTCTCGCGCGGGATTCCCCACAACGGGGGCGAGGAACATGAGAACCAGCCAGCCACCGAACCAAGCGACGACCCATGCACCTATGAATGCTAGAACGGCAACGTGCCAACGATCCGCAAAACGGTACTCTTCGATCAAATTCCCAGGGAAGAACGGCCAAACAAGCAGAGCCAACATCGAGAAGATCACAAGCCAATCGAGCCACGCGTGCCTCGATTGGCCTAGTCGAGTTTGCAACATTCTCAGCTCAGCAAACCCGTGCAGAAATGCCCAAAGCAACGACACCGCTCCGGCATATAGTAGTGCAGCTTGAATTTCTTCCCCACGCATAGCTATCCCTCAAAGCGCCTTCCCGATCTCCTCCGTCATCTTCTTGGCGTCGGCGAACAACATCATCGTGTTGTCGCGGAAGAAGAGTTCATTCTCGACGCCGGCGTAGCCCGCCGACATGCCGCGCTTGATGAAGAGAACCGTCTTGGCCTTTTCCACTTCCAGGATCGGCATGCCGTAGATCGGGCTCTGCGGATCGGTCTTGGCGGAGGGGTTCGTCACGTCGTTGGCGCCGATGACATAGGCGACGTCGGCCTGCGCGAACTCGCTGTTGATGTCCTCGAGTTCGAACACCTCGTCATACGGCACCTGCGCTTCGGCGAGCAGCACGTTCATGTGCCCCGGCATCCGTCCCGCGACCGGGTGGATGGCGTACTTCACCTCGACGCCTTCGGCCTTCAGCTTGTCGGCCATTTCCTTCAGCGCGTGCTGCGCCTGCGCGACCGCCATGCCGTAGCCCGGCACGATGATGACCTTGGACGCATTCTTCATGATGAAGGCGGCGTCTTCCGCGCTGCCCTGCTTCACCGGCCGCGTCTCGGTCTTGCCGCCCGCCACCGCGCCGTCCGCCGTGCCGAAGCCGCCGAGGATGACGCTGATGAAACTGCGGTTCATGCCCTTGCACATGATGTAGCTGAGGATGGCGCCCGAGGACCCCACCAACGCACCTGTAATCACAAGCGCGGTGTTCTCCAGCGTGAAGCCGAGCGCGGCGGCGGCCCAGCCCGAATACGAGTTGAGCATCGACACGACGACCGGCATGTCCGCGCCGCCGATGGGCACGATGAGCAGCACGCCGATCAAGAGCGAGAGGCCGAGGATCGCCCAGAACACCCACGGCAGCGTGCCGTGCGTGATCACCATGTAGGCGACAAGACCAACGATCGCGGCGGCCATGAGGATGTTGATGAAGTGGCGGCCGGGCAGCATGATCGGCGCGCCCGACATGTTGCCGTTGAGCTTCGCGAACGCGATCACCGAGCCCGTGAACGTGATGGCGCCAATGGCGGTGCCGAGCGCGAGTTCGATCAGCGAGCCCGTCTTCAGCCCGCCTTCCGGCAGCGCGATGTGAAAGCTCTCCGGCGCATAGAACGCAGCAGCAGCCACCGCCACAGCGGCGAGACCGACCAGCGAGTGGAACGCCGCCACGAGCTGGGGCATCGCCGTCATCTTGATGCGGTTGGCGATGACCGCCCCGACCGTCCCGCCCACCAGCACGCCGCCGCCAATGAGGCCCAGCGTCGTCGGGTCGAGCTTCACGCTCGCCAGCGTCGTGCCGACCGCGATGGCCATGCCGAGCATGCCGTACATGTTGCCCTGGCGCGATGTCTCGGGGCTGGAGAGCCCGCGCAGCGCCAGAATGAAAAGCACGCCCGAGACGAGATAGGCGAGCGCCGCGATGTCAGCCGTCATTGTTGTCAGCCCCGGTTAATTCGATACGCGCGACGCGCGGTTTGGAGAGAGGGAAAGTTCATGCCGCCGCGTCTCCGGCGTCGGCCTTGCGTTGGGTGATCGCGTCGATCCAGCGATGCAGCGCCGCGCACACGAGAAATCCGGATATCCACGCCGAGATTGGCTCCCGCGCGGTGAGCGCATAACCACTCGCGCCGACCGCCAGCGCGCTGATGATCAGAGCCCGCGCCCATTCGCCGAGCCCCGCGCGCCAGCGTCCCGCGAACGCGACGGCGAAGCCGAGTGCGGCGATTGCGAGCGCCGCCAGCATGACCGGATCGAGCGTCATCGCGGGCCTCCGCGACGGAACACCGACGACCAGCCGCCGAGAATGGAAATGGCCGGAATGGCGAGGAAGGCGAGCGCCGCCGCCCAGGGCGCCCAGCCCCACACGTCCTTCGCGCCGAAAAAGGCGGTGACGCTGCCGACCACCGGAAAGAACGCGAGCGGCACGGCGACGAGCGTCGACGGCGCCGGCCCCCAGTCGAGCACGCTCTGCATCTGGGCCGCGACCGCGAAGAACTGCAGCACGCCGATCGTGAGCCAGAGCAGCGCCACGAGGCATCCCGCCCCGCCCACCGCGCCGACGTGAAACACGGTTCCGCGCATCTGCGCCTGCGCGGCGCGGATCTCCTCGGCGGTGGGGCCGACCGGCCCTTGCGCCATGGCGCCGACATCTTCCGGCAGCGCGGCGAGCGCGCGTCTCGCGGCGCGCTGGAGGTCGTCGTCGTCGGACACGTCGTTGCCGCGCGCAGTGGGATCGCCGGCGTAGGCTTCAACCACATAGGCCAGTTCCTGCACAACCGCAGGCGTCGGCGCGCGCGTGCGCACGGCTTCGGCGTGGGCGTCGAGGAAGCGACGCTTGAAGCCATCCGCGGAGAGACGCCCCGAGACATACGCCTCGATCAGTTCGCGCCACTGGCCGGAGGTCATGCCTTCGCCACCCGTTCCTTCTTCTTGTACATCGCCAGCATCCGCGCGGTGACGAGGAAGCCGCCGAAGATGTTGACGGCCGCGAGCGCGGCCGCCAGCGCGCCGAAACCGCGTGCGAACCAGAGATTGCGGGCCTTCTGCACTTCGTCGCCAGGTGTGAGGTCGTTGCCGCCGCTCGTTGTCGCGGCGACCTGCTGGTACTGCTGCGCGCACGCGTCGACGGCGTTCAGCAGGACATCGTCGGTCGGCCACATCTCCTTCGGCGTCATCGACTGGTGACCTTCCGCCTGCGCGGCGACGATGGTCTTGCAGTTGTGGCGGATCTCGGCGGACTTGTCGCCGCCACCCGCGCCGGCGGCGGCGGCGATGATCGCGCCGACGATGATCACCGAGGAAATCGCGTTGGTGACGGACATGAGCGGCGTGTGCAGCGCGGGCGTCACGCTCCAGACGACGTAGTAACCCACGAAAATCGCGAGCACGAAGATCGCGAGGCGGAAGATGATCGGATCAACGGCGTCCATGTGTGGCTCCGGCGTGTGTCTGTGGTGTGCGGCGGCGGGCGATCACCCGGCGCCTTTCGGATTGATTTCGTAGGCCGCGCTCGCGCGCGTGATGAGGCCCGCGGCGTCGTACTCGTGCGTCTCGGCGACGATGACGCCGGACTGGTTGCGGTAGATGAGCGTCTCCCCGTCCGCGCCGGCGCAGATCGCGATAGGCTCGAACAGGAGATCGGGGATGCGCGGCAGCGCGGTCTGCACATAGGCGATGAATTGCGCCTTGCCGAACAGGCGCCCGTCCTCGCCGTAGCCGAGTGCGGCCACGAACGGCGAGGCGAACTCGATGTCATCCGAATAGAGCGCGGCGATCTTCTGCGGATCGCGCGCATTCCAGGCGGCGTACCAGTCGGCGGCGCGTTTTGCGTCCACTAGTTCCTCCCCTGCGAGCGAAGCGAGCGGGGGAGGTGTCGAGCGCAGCGAGACGGAGGGGGCGTGTGAGACATGACGCCATGCCCCCTCCGACCTCGGCATGCGCCGGGGCCACCTCCCCCGTTTCGGCTGCGCCTCACGGAGGAGGAAACAGAAAGGGTGCTCACCTCCATCACGCCGCCGTCGCGGCTTGCGGCGCAAACGTCGGATGGATGATGGCGCCGTCCCGCGTCAGCATCGCGCCCTTGATGATCTCGTCGTCCCACGCCGGCGCGAAGGCCTTCGTGTCCTTGTCCGTCAGCAGCGGCAGCAGCGCGAGCAGGTTCTTCGCGTAGAGCGAGGAGGAATCCGCCGCGAGGCGCGCCGGCAGGTTGCTGAAGCCCGCGACCTTCACGCCGTTGGCCGTGTCGACAACGACATCGGCCTTCGAGAGCGGGCAATTGCCGCCCTGTGACACCGCGAGGTCGACGATGACCGACCCCGGCTTCATCGCCATGACCATCGCCTCGGTGACCAGCACCGGCGCGGCGCGCCCGGGAATAAGCGCGGTGGTGACGACGATGTCCTGCTTGGCGATGTGTTCGGCGACGAGCGCCGCCTGCTTGGCCTGATATTCCGCGCTCATCGCCTTGGCGTAGCCGGCGGCGGTTTCGGCCTGCTTGAACTCGTCATCCTCGACGGCGACGAACTTCGCGCCCAACGAGGCCACCTGTTCCTTGGCGGCGGGCCGTACGTCCGTGGCCGTCACGATGGCGCCGAGACGCCGCGCGGTGGCGATCGCCTGCAGGCCCGCGACGCCGGCGCCCATGATGAACACCTTCGCGGCCGCGACCGTGCCGGCGGCCGTCATCATCATCGGAAAGCCGCGCCCGTAGAGGTGCGCCGCCTCGATCACCGCGCGGTAGCCCGCGAGGTTCGACTGCGACGAGAGCGCGTCCATCGACTGCGCCCGGGTGATGCGCGGGACGAACTCCATCGCCAGCGCCGCGACGCCCTGCTTCGCGTAGCCTTCGACGGCCGCTTTCTGTCCGTAAGGGTTCATCAGCGCCGCGACGCCCGCGCCCTTCGCCAGCGCGGCGAGTTCGTCGGCCTCCGGCGAACGCACCTTCAGCAGCAGATCAGCGCCCTTGATGGCGGCGGCGCCGTTGGGCGCGATCTCGGCGCCCGCGACCTTGAACATCTCGTCCGGGAAACTCGCGTTCGCCCCGGCGCCCGTCTCGATGACGACCACATGGCCGAGCGCCACGATCTTCTTCACGGTGTCCGGCGTCGCCGCCACGCGCGTCTCATCCGCAGCGCGTTCCTTGACCACAGCGATACGCATGCCTGCCCGACTCCTGCCCGAACCAACTTCGGGCGGACATGACCATGCGTCGCGCGCCCGTGCAACCGGAGCGAACGACCCGATGGCGCAACCCGACGACGCAGCCGGCGTCAGACGCTTGAATTCAGGTGAGGCTCTGGATGAGCATGGTGACCGCCCCGCCCACGGCAAGAAGCACGGTCGAGCCGATCAGCATCGCCCACCAGGCGCCGCCCAGCCCCATGAGGAACCCGGCCAGCACGCCGATCACCAGCCAGACGATGAGACCCGTCCACCAGCCGAGACCCATGGCGAAGGCGAACACGATGAGGCCCAACAGCATGGCGAACAGGACGCAGGACCACTCCGTGGCCTTCAGGAAGCCGCTGAACATCGCCTTGTGCGACGTGATGTCCATATGCCCATGTTCAAAGGACCCGTGATCCGAGCCGTGCGCGGCGCCCATTGTCGTCTCCGAATTCGCTTCGCGCCCATCTAGACTGCGCCGCCTCAGGTCGCAACCGCCCCGCTATGCGGCCACCCGGCCAGCAGCCCCCGCATCGCCGCGACGAATGGCAGCGGCTGGTCGATCATGACGTGGTGGTCCGCATCCGGAATGGCCAGGAACGGCGAGCCGGCCGGCGCGAGCGCGCGCATGTAGGCCGCCACCTGGAGCGGCATGAGGCCCGAACGATCCCCCCACATCACCGCCACCGGGCAGGACGCCCGCTGCAACAGGGGACTGGGGTCGCCGAGTTCGAACTCGTGCCAGATGAAGGGGTCGAACTTCCAGGTGAAGCCGCCCTCGACCGCCTTGATCGACCCGCGCGCCACGTGGTCGAGGTACCAGAGGTTCTCGCAGCCCTGCGGCGGCGCCAGACGGAACCGCGCGAGCGCGTCCTCGAAGCTAGGGTAGACCCGGTTCGGCCGCGACCGCGAGGGCGGCCGATCGTGCGTATAACCGGGCGGCTCGATGGGGCTGTCGACGCTGACGACCGCGCCCAGCCGCTCCCCGAAGCGGGCCGCGCAGTACAGGCCGAGAAAGCCGCCGAAGGAGTGTGCGACCAGCACCGGTTTCACCGGCGCCTCGTTGAGGCCCGCATGCTCGCACGCCGCCAGCGCCTCGCGGGCGAAGGTTCCCGGGTGATATTTCGGCCGCCAGTCCGAGCCGCCCATGCCGGACCAGCTCATCGCAGCGACCCGGTAGCCGCTGTCGACGAAGAACGGCGCCAGTGGCGACCACCAGTCCGCATGCGCGCCGTTGCCGTGCAGCAGCAGCAGGCCGGGACGGCCGCGCTCGCCCCACGCCAGCACCTCGATCCCCGCGCCTTCCACCTCGACCCGCAAGCGTTCCGGCGGACGCGCCAGCGCCGCGTCGAACCACGCGGGCGCCGCGGGACGCAAGCCCTGGAGTGGCGCAAGCGCGCCCATTCCCTGCGCGTCCACCGAGAGTTTGTCTGTCGTTTCTGTCATGCTCCGGCCCATACGCGCGGCGCCCGCGACACGCAACGTTGCGCGCGTGCGAACCCTGCCCGACGCCCCCTTGCTCCCGGCGCGCTTCCCCGCGAAGACACGGACCATGCGCACCCTGTTCCGACTCGCCCTCGCGGCCTCCGCAGCGTTCCTCTCGACCCCGGCCTTCGCCGAGGACCGGCCCGAGGACCAGAAGGGCACGCTCACGCTCGTCGGCGAGAACGACAGCCTCTCCTCCGGCGCCGACCGCAACTACACTTCCGGAATCAAGCTCGCCTACGTCTCGCCGGTGAACGTGATGCCCAAGTGGGTGCGCAAGCTCGACGGGATCACGCGCGCGGTCACCAACGCGCGGCCGAGCTTCTTCGGCGCCGCCATCGGCCAGTCCATCTTCACGCCGCAGGACATCTCCGCCGTCCCCGCACCGCCCGGACAGCACCCCTACGCCGGCTGGCTCTACGGCCAGTTGATGATGGCGGCGGAGGAGAACGTGATCGCGCGCGATCCGCGCTTCGTGGACATCTACGAGCTCGAGTTCGGCATCGTCGGCCCGGGCGCGCTCGGCCGCCAGTCGCAGCGCGGCATCCACCAGGCGCTCGGCGCGCCCGACCCGAAAGGCTGGGACAGCCAGTTGCACGACGAGTTCGCGTTCGCCGTCTCGCTCGAGCGGCGCTGGCGCGCGGAAAAGGTGTTCGAGGGACTGCCCGGAGATATCGAGGCCGACATCGCGCCGGGCATCGGCGTCACGCTCGGCACGCTGCGCACGGAAGCCAAGGTCGGCGCATCCGTGCGGATCGGCCAGCATCTCTCGTCCGACTACGGCGCGCCGCGCGTGCGCCCGGGCCTGAGCGGCGTCGGCTACTTCAAGCCGGCGGCGCCGTTCTCGTGGTATCTGTTCGGCGGCGTCGATCTGCGCGGCGTCGCGCGCAACATCTTCCTCGACGGCAACACCTTCCGCGACAGCGCCAACGTGAACCGCAAGCCCTTCGTGGCCGACGTGCAGGCGGGCCTCGCCGTGCAGACCGGCGACTGGCGTCTGGCCTACACCTACGTCACGCGCAGCGAGGAGTTCGAGGGGCAGGGCGAACTGCAGGACTTCGGCGCCCTCGCGCTGAGCTGGCGGTTCTGACCGCCGCATCGTCCGGCGACGCGATCGACGCGTTCGCGCGCGGCTGGCGCGCCTGGGTCGCTCTGGCGTTTCTCTCCGTCGTCGCGGTGTTGCCCGGCTTCTTCTCGATCCCCCCGCTCGACCGTGATGAAAGCCGATTCGCGCAGGCGAGCGCGCAGATGCTGGAGACAGGCGACTTCCTGCGCATCCGCCTGCAGGACGAACCGCGCTACAAGAAGCCCATCGGCGCCTACTGGCTGCAGGCTGCGTCCGTGGCGGCGTTCTCCGACGTGGAAAAGCGCGAGATCTGGGCGTGGCGGCTGCCATCGATGCTGGGCACCTTGATCGCCACGCTCGCGACGTTCTGGGGCGGGATCGTCCTCGTCGGCCGGCGCGCGGCGTTCATCGGCGCGGCGCTGCTCGCGGCCTCCGTGTTGCTCTCGACGGAGGGCATGATCGCCAAGACCGACGCGATGCTGTGCGCGATGACCGCGCTGGCGATGGCCGCTCTGGGGCGCTTGTTCATGCGCGCGGGGGGCGGGCGAACGGCCGTCGTATTCTGGGCCGCGCTTGCCTGCGGCGTCATGCTCAAGGGGCCGATCGCGCCGATGGTCGCGGGCCTCGCCATCATGGCGCTGCTTGCGTGGACGCGCGATCCGCGCCGGCTGGCGCCGCTCGTCTCGCCGATCGGTGCGGGGGTCGCAGCACTGATCCTCACGCCGTGGTTCTACGCGCTTTCGCGCGAGAGCGGCGGCGCGCTCGCCGACATGGCGCGCGACATCGCGCCCAAGCTCGGCGGCGGCGGCGAGCATGGCGCGCGCCCGCCGGGCCTGCACCTGCTGCTGCTGCCGATCCTGATCTTTCCCGCCTCTCTCGGACTGGCGCCGGCGTTTTCACTCGCGAAAGCCGCATTCGTCGCGCCGCGCAACGATGCGGCGCACGACGGCGTGCGCTTCCTGCTCGCATGGCTCGCGCCGACGTGGCTCGTGTTCGAGATCGCGACGACGAAGCTCGCCCACTATCCGCTACCGGTCTATCCCGCGATTGCGCTGCTGGCGGGCGCGGGACTGACCCACGGTTTCGCCGCCGGCGCGTTCGCGCGAAAACCCGTGCTGCTCGCGGGGTTTGGTCTTGGGGGGCTCGGGCTCGTCGCCTTGCTGGGCCTCGCCGCCTCATGGAGCGCGGCCGCCGGCGAAGACCCGATCGCGCACGCCGCGCCCTGGCTCCTCACCTGCGGCGGCGTGCTGCTCATCGCCCTGGGCGCGATGGCGTTGGCGCGAAGACCTGCGACCCTGCTGGGCGCTGCGCTCCTGGCGGCGCTGGCGCTCCTGTTCATCGGCCGCGAACTCATCGCCCCGCGGGCCGATCATGTGCTCGTCAGCCGCGCCGCGGCGCGCGCGCTCGTCGCGGCGGATCTGCACGGGGCCACGCCGCTCATGGTCGTCGGTTACCGCGAGCCGAGTCTCGTCTTTTCCGCGGGGACCCGGACGCGCCTGCTGCAGGGATACGAGGCTGGCCACACCGCGAGCGCCGGTCAGGTCGTGCTCGTGGAGGGCCGCGAGCGGGCGCTGTTCGAGATCGCGTTGCGCGCGCGCGGCCTCAACTTCACGCCCGTCGGCCCGCCGGTCACGGGCCAGAACTATTCGAACGGCGACGACGTGAGCCTGCAAACTGGCCGCGTGACAGCGGCTAGCGACGCCCGAAACTGAACAGCGACCGCACCACCCCGCGCGCCACCAGCATCATGCCGATGAACGGCGACAACAGCGCCACCGTCACCTTCTCGCCGGGCGTCTTCGCGAACTTCGAGAAATAGCGCGCCAGACCGCGCGCCTTGTGGCTCTCGACCTTGATCCAGCTCGCCTTGCTCGTGGCGCCGAAGTGCAGCGCCTCGGCCGTCGGCTCGAACAGCACCGCCCCGCCCGCCTCGCCAACGCGACGGCAGATGTCGATGTCCTCGACGTGCAGGAAGTAGCCCTCGTCGAAGCCGCCGATGGACTGGAAATCCGCGCGCGGCGTCGCCATCAGCGCGCCCGAGACCACCGGCATCGGCGCGACCGCCGCAGGAAGCGGATCGCGTTCGCGGTGCACGTCGCGGAACACGGGCGAGAGCTTCTCCAGCCCGCCAAGGCCGAGCAGGCCGACGATCGCCGTCCACGGCGTCAGCAGTTCGCGCCGGGCGCCGCGCTGCTCGCGCCCGCGCTTGTCCACAAGCCGCCCACCCACGATCCACGGACTGCGCGCCTTGCGGCCGGCCGTGACCAGCCGTTCGGCGGCGCCGCGCTGCAACACGGCGTCGGGGTTCACGAACATCAGGTAGCGGCCCGACGCCACCTCTGCGCCGAGATTGCACGCCCGCGCGAACCCGACATTGCCCTGCCCCTGGATCAGCGTGACGTCGCGGCGGTCGGCCCTGAGCGCGCGCAACGCCGAGGCGACGTCGGGCGGATTGCCATTGTCGATCAGGATGACCTCATCGATCCACGGCTCGGCGAACAGGCTGCGCAGGCACAGCTCGAGCGATTCGCCGGTGTAGTAGGTCACCACGATCACGCTGACGCGCGCGCCGACGTCGGCGGCGGGCGACTTCGATCGCGAGGCCTTTGGTTCCATGCTGCAGACGTTAAGCGCAGGCGAGGCGCGCGAACAAGTGACGATTGTTTCGCCGCGTCACCGCAGGTCCGGCGGCGTCGCCTCGCCGGCGAGCATCGCTTTCGCTTCCCCAAGCGTCACCACCTGCTGGGCATCCCCGCCCAGGCGGCGCAGCGCGAGCTTCTTTTCCTCTGCTTCCTTGCGCCCGACTACGGCGATCACCGGGATCTTGGCGAGCGAGTGCTCACGGACCTTGTAGTTGATCTTCTCGTTCGCCGCGTCGACCTGCACCCGCAGGCCCGCCGCGCGCAGTTCCGCGGCGACTTCGTGTGCATAGCCCTCCGCATCCGACGTGATCGTGGCGACCACCACCTGCACCGGCGCCAGCCACATCGGGAATGCGCCCGCGTAGTTCTCGATCAACACGCCGATGAAGCGCTCCAGCGATCCGCAGATCGCGCGGTGCAGCATCACCGGGCGATGCTTCTGGCCGTCCTCGCCGACATATTCGGCGCCGAGCCGTTCCGGCAGCACGAAGTCGTTCTGGATCGTGCCGCACGTCCACGTCCGCCCGATCGCGTCTTTCAGCACGAAATCGAGCTTTGGCGCGTAGAAGGCGCCGTCCCCCGGCGTGATGACAGGCTCGACGCCCGCCTTGCGCGCCGCGTTGAGCAGCTGGCCTTCGGCCATATCCCAGAACTCTTCCGTGCCGGCGCGCTTCTCGGGCCGCGTGCCGAGCGAGATGTGATCGCGCGTGAGGCCGAAATCATTGTGGATGTCATTGGCCAGCGTGATGAACGCCGCCACTTCATCCTCGATCTGGTCCTCGCGGCAGAAGATGTGCGCATCGTCCTGCGTGAAGGCGCGCACGCGCATCAGGCCGTGCAGCGAGCCCGACGGTTCGTAGCGGTGGCACGCGCCGAACTCGGCCATCCTGAGCGGCAGGTCGCGGTAGCTCTTCTGCCCGAACTTGAAGATCTGCACGTGGCCGGGGCAATTCATCGGTTTCAGCGAGAGCTCCTCGCCCTCCACCGTTTCGCAGACGAACATGTTCTCGTGGTAATTCTGCCAGTGGCCGGACTTTTCCCAGAACACGCGGTCGAGCACCTGCGGCGTGCGCACTTCCACATAGCCCGCCTTGTCGAGGCGACGGCGCATGTAGGCCTCGATCGTGCGCCACAGCGTCAGGCCCTTCTCGTGCCAGAACACCATGCCGCGCCCCTCTTCCTGCATGTGGAAGAGGTCCATTGTGCGGCCGAGCTTGCGGTGATCGCGCTTCTCGGCTTCCTCAAGGCGCACGAGATGTTCGGCGAGCTGCTTCTCGTCGGCCCAGGCCGTGCCGTAAATGCGCTGCAGCTGGGCGTTCGCCTGGTCGCCGCGCCAGTAGGCGCCGGCGAGCTTCATCAGTTTGAACGCCTTGCCGAGGCGACCCGTCGACGGCAGGTGCGGCCCGCGGCAGAGATCGCCCCACTTGTCGCCGTGGCTGTAGATCGTGATCGGCTCGCCGGGCTTGATCACCTCGTCGATCGTCTCGGCCTTGTAGATCTCGCCGATCGCCCTGAAGTGCGCGATCGCATCTTCCTTGCTCCAGACCTTGCGGATGATCGGCAGGTCCGCATCCACGATCTCGCGCATGCGCTTTTCGATCTTCTCGAAATCATCCGTCGAAAACGGCTCGTCGCGCGCGAAGTCGTAATAGAAGCCGTCCTCCGTCACCGGGCCGAACGTGACCTGCGTGCCGGGAAAGAGCTCCTGCACCGCCTGCGCGAGCACGTGGGCGGCGTCGTGGCGGATGATGTCGAGGCCGGCGGGCGTATCGCGCGTGATGATCTCGAACGCGGCGCTCTCCTCGATGGGGCGCGTGAGATCCCATTCCGCGCCGTTGACCTTCACGGCGACGGCCTTCCTGGCGAGCCCCTTGGAAATGCCTTCGGCGATTGCGAGGCCCGTCACGCCCTTGTCGTACTGGCGGACAGCGCCGTCGGGAAACTTGATGTCGATGCTCATCGGCTAATGGCCCTGATCTGCAGCGTTGGGAGAAATTGAGGAATGGTCCTGCGCACGCACCTTCGCCACGTAAGCGGTGACGGCGGCTTCAAAGCCCTGCGCGAGAGGGATGTCGGTGTGGCCGGCGTCGGGGAATTCGACATAGTCCACTTCCTGGCGGGATTCGCGGGCCGCCGCCGCGAGCGAACGGCTGAGCCGCGCTGGCAAAGTCCTGTCGCGCGCACCGGCGAGAATGAGGATCGGCCCCTGCATCGGCGCCAGCGTGTCGATGCTGTCGAACGCTGCGAGGCTGTCCTTCACAATGACTTGGACCGACGACCCCACGACGGCGGGTTTCCACGCCTGCGCGACCTCGCGGGCGTTGCGCGCGCTCGCTTCGAAGATCATGCCGCTGGCGGCGGGCGCGCGCCCGGCGATGCCGGCGCACACCACGCCCCCGAGGGAATGGCCCCAGAACACCAGCGGACGCCCGCGCGCCTGCGCCGTCGCGAACGCGGCGACAGGTTCCAGCATCGCGGCGAAACTTGCGGCGGTCGCATCGCCCGCGCTGTCGCCGTATCCCGGATAATCGAACATGAGCACGTCGCCCCAGTGCAGCACCTTGCTCGCGTAGATGACGCCGGCGCGATAGCGGTCCGAGGCGTTGCCGCCGCAGTGGACGAACAGCGGCCGGTCGCGCGGGCCTGCCTCGACGATCGTGTACGCAAGGCGCGACTGCCCTTCACCGATGAAGCCATGGCGCACGCGCGTACCGACGAGCGCGTCCTGGTCCTTGAGGGCCAGTTCGCCCGCCGCGCGATGCGGCCGCGGCGGCGGCTGAAAGACCATCTCGTCGTTGATCTCCACCGGGCCGCACGCAACGAGCGCGAGGCCGGCGAGAGCCAGCAAAAGCCGTTTCATTGCGACGTCCCCTCTTTCGGCGCACGCGGACCCCGCCAGTCCCCGTAGCGCCACGGCGCCCACCACGGCGCACGCGGTGCGATCTCCGGCGCGGGGTCATAGCCCGATCCGCCCCACGGGTGGCAGCGGCACAGACGCGCGCCGGCCATCCAGCTTCCCTTCCACGCACCATGCGCGCGCACGGCGTCGGCGGCGTAGGCCGAACACGTCGGCAGATAGCGACAGTCGCGCCCGATGAAGGGCGAGAGCGTCAGCTTGTAGAGCCGGATGAGGCCGAGCACCGCGTGTGCGGGCAAGCTCGGGGCGGGCGTACTGGCGGACATGGCGAATGCAGCTTCGAACTTGAATGCACCGGGTCCACGCGCGGCCGCTGCGGCGCGCCCGGTGAAGCGCCGCCGGCTTTAGCCAGTGGTCGTAGTGGTCGTGTGCGTATGGGCGTCAAGACGCTGCATGCGCCACCCATACCCGAAACGCCGCGGCCGCGAAAGGCCCGGCGCTACTGCGGGCTGCCGACCTTGCTGCAGGTCGTCTTCGTGAAGGCCCCCCAGCATTCCACCAGCGGCGCGTCTCCGGCGGGCTTGGTGTAGTGCGAGACGACGTAGAACGTCTGGTACTCGCCCTCTGCGCCGCGCGCGACGAGACCGCCCAGCGCGCCGCCGAGATCGACATTCTCCGCCGCCGCCTCGGTGACGGCCTTCAGCTTGGCGTCGGCCGCGGCGCTCATGGTCGCGGCGTCAGGGTTGGTGAAAAAGGCGCCCGCGGCGGCGATGACGAGCAGTCCAAGCAGTCTCAGCATGATGTTTCCTCCTGGCGCGGGCGCCTCTGGAAGGCAGCTTAGCCGCTCGACGATGTCCCGGCGAAACAGAAACGGTCGAAGCGACCCTCCGCCGCGAGCGGTTCCATCAGGCCGCGCCCTTCACCCTCGCGATCCACGCATCCACGAGCCGCTCAAGCACGGTCAGCGGCACCGCCCCATTGTCGAGCACGACGCTGTGGAAATCCTTGATGTTGAACCTGTCGCCGAGCTCAGCCTTCGCACGTTCGCGCAGTTCGAGGATTTTCAGCTGGCCGATCTTGTAGGCGCACGCCTGGCCGGGCAGCGCCATGTAGCGCTCAATCTCGGTGGTCACGTCGCTTTCCGCCATGCCGGTGTTGGCGACCATGTAGGTGATCGCCTGTTCGCGGCTCCAGCCTTTTGCGTGCATGCCGGTATCGACCACGAGGCGCACGGCGCGGAAGATCTCCGCCTGCAGGCGTCCGAGATCGCCAAGCGGGTCGTCCTTGTACATCCCGATCTCCGCTGCGAGGCGTTCCGCATAGAGCCCCCAGCCTTCCGCGTACGCCGTATAGAGCGTCTGCTGGCGGATCAGCGGCATGTCCTTCAGGTGCAGCGCGGTATCGATCTGGAAGTGGTGACCGGGCACGCCTTCATGGTAGGCGAGCGTGCGCATGGAGTAGCGCGGCGTTTCCGTCGCGTCGCGCAGGTTGGCGTAGAACGTGCCGGGACGTGACCCGTCCAGCGCCGCCGCCTGATAGCTGCCGCCCGCAGCGCCCTTTTCCAGCGCAACCGGCACGCGCTCGATGCGCAGTTGACCCGGCGGGATGGTGTTGAAGTACTCCGGCATGCGCGCTTCGACCTCGCGCATGATCTCGTTGTAGCGCGCGAGAATCTGCGCACGGCCCTCGTCAGTGTTCGGGAAGAGCTGGTCCGGGCGCTTGTTGAGGATCTCCATCCGTTCCGCGAGCGTGCCGCGCGTCAACCCTTGCGCCTTCAGGATCGCATCCATCTCCGCGGAGATGCGCGCGACTTCCGACAGGCCCAGCTGGTGGATCTGTTCGGCGGTGTAGTCGGTCGTCGTCATCTGCTTGAGGTAGATGGCGTAGAGCGCCGCGCCGTCCGGCAGGCGGCCGACGCCGGCGCCTTGCGTCTGCGCCGCCGTCCTCACGCCTTCGAGTGCGGCGATCATGCGCTCGTAGGCGGGATAAATCCCGGTCTCGACGGCTTTCACCGCGCGCGCGGCAAGCGCATCGCGTTTCGCCTGGTCGAGATCCTTCAGCGGGCTCGCTTCGCGCGTGAACTTCTGCACGAGCGCATTGTCCGCCGGCGCGCCGGCGATGGTGTCGCGGGAAATCTGGATGGAGCGTTCGACGAGCGAGATCGGCAACACCACGCCGGCCTGCGCCTGGCGCTGCATCTCTGCGGTCACCGCATCGAGCTTCGGACCCATCGCTTCAAGGCGCACGATGTAGTTTTCGGCCGTCTTGGCGTTCTTGATGGTGTGGCCGGTCTGCATGAAGGTCGGCATGCCGACATTCGTGCCCCACATCGGATTGATCGGATAAAGGCCTTCCGAGGACATCCACGCGAACCTCTTGAACGCGAGGCCGCTCGTGTACTGGTCTTCGAGGATGTCGTAGGTGATCTGGTCCTGCGTGTTCAGCTTCGCACGATCGAAGCGATGCAGCTCGGCGAGATAGCGTTCGGCGCGCGCATAATCGGCGTCGCGCTTGTCGACGCCCACATCCGCGAGCTTGCCGGAGTGGGTATCGAGGAACGTGCCGTCGACGAGGCCGATCTGGGTGAAGAGCTCGGGATTGCGCAGCACGAAGTCCAGCGCCTGACGGTCGGCGAGCTGGTTGATCGTGAACGGCTTGTCGAAGCCGACGCGGTAACCCGCGTACCCGCCGACCAGCAGCGCCGCGAGCAGCACCCAGCCGAATATCTTGAAGACCGCTTTCATGATCCCGCTCCCCGCGCGATGCGCGTCCGCACTTGCATCGTTATTCGATAAGTACCGCGCTTCCTCGACGTCGTCCATCCTGCAAAGTGAAATCACCGTACGGGGGAAATTAGATGACCCCTTCGCCCGCCGAGGTAACGTCGCGCACGCTGGTGGGAGAAAAGCGATGCATATCTGGAATGTGGGCGCGGTCGCTGTTCAACTCCGTGTCGGACCGCTGCGCCCGCACGTATTCGGCGCCCGACTTTACTTTCGCGACAACGCCGGCGTGACAGAGATCCCCGGTGTCGAGCAGACGAACGGGGAGTTCCTTTTCCCCATCTCAAAGGTGCAGGCTCAGGTCATCCAGGCTCGCGACGCATACCTCTTCCTGACGACGCGACACGTCCTCTACGTGGGTTCGAGCGATCTGCGCTGGGGGTGGCGCTACAAGATTGAAAAAGGCGCGACCATCCTGAAGGCCACGGATGCCGATGGCGATCCGATCAAACTCGACGCCAATGGCTACGTTCGCTCCTCGCTGGAGCCGTTCGATGAAGCCGTGGAGCTTAGCCGCGAGACAATCATTTTCGCGTAAGGAGGGGGACATGAAGAAGTTGGCGCGCGCGCTCTTCGTCGGCGCAATCACTTGCCTGTGGATCCACGCCGCACCATCGGCAATCGCCCAGCCGGCACCCGATCGCGGCGAGAACACGGATCCGATAGTCTTCTACAACAACGCTGCGAAAAACGCGGCCTTGTTTGACTTCACGTACGGCCCTCCTCAATCGCCTGTGCTGCCGTTGGTTGGCGTCGAAGGCGATCAGATCACTCGCCTGGACAGCTTCCAGAAGTTCGGCCTGTCGCTCTTCCGCGGCCTGGAGACCAGCGGCGCCGGTCCCGCGCTTGCGCTTGATTTTTCTCCTTACTGGATGCTGACGCGCGATGCTGTGAGCCTGCGCGATTATCGGGGATTCGCTCCGATCGAACGTGTGGCGGCCCGAGCAAAGGCCTCCATTGCCGTGAGCGAGGGCAATGAAGACGACGGGCGGCCCTCCTCGCTCATCCTTTCGATCGCCTCTAAACTGCTGCGCGCCAGCGACCCGCTCCTGGACACCGTTTCTGAAACGAGCTTCGAGTATTGTATCAAGGGCTCGCAGACTGCGCCGGGCGAGCTTTGGCGTCTCGCCGATGAAATAGAAAGGGCCGCCACGTCAGCCGACGTCCTTCCCCGTCCGGGCGACGTGCTTGGGCCAAATGGCGATCCGGAGAGCGCCAACGCAGCGTTCGACGCCGCGCGAGCGAACAAGGCCGAAACACTCAAGCCCCGCATGGAGGCAGCCTACCGTCGATGCGTGGACCGGATAGCTACGCAAATGGCGTTGCGGCCGTCGTTCGATTTCGGCGCGGGCATCCGCATGAACGGTACACCGGGTGGGCTCGACAATCTTGAGAACTCTGGCGCGATCGTCTGGGCGACGTACGCCACCGGAGCCATTTCTCTTGGCCGCGAGCGCGAAGCGGCGCCCGACGCGCCGCGTTCACTGCTGTCGACGCTGCCGCGCCCCTCGATGCGCGGCGTGTTGCATGTCCGTTACACATTTGATGAAGCGGCGTTTGACGACAAGAACCAACGGACCGGTGAAGCAGATGCGGCGCTTGTCGCGCTTGGGCTGGAATCAGTGACGCGCAATGCATCTACGGACCGTTTCCGCTGGTCGCTCCAGGGCGGTTGGAACCGGCAGGATGCTGCGAGCCCCACATCGAAGGACCGCGACTATTGGCGCTATCTTGCGAACGTGGACACCCGCGTCATGGAAGGCATCTGGATTTCCGGCACGCTGGGCCGCGTCGAGGGCGACGGCATTGAGGATGACACCTATGCCACCATCGCGCTCAAATTCTCGGCGACGGGCGCCGCGACCGCAATCCAGAAATTCTACGAGCAGAGGGGTTACTGACCCTTATGGAGGTGAGCCCGTCATTTGGGGACCTGCCGACCTCATAACCCGCGCATCCTCGATCGCCGCCACCGCGGCCTCGAAGGCGAGCAATGTCGAGGTGTGGCGCGGCGGGTAGTCGCGCACGCCTTCCAGGTGGCGCAGCTCCCAGAAGCGGCCCGTCGGCGGCGGGCCGTTGTCCTTGAGCATCTTCTTCAGCGCATCCCGCGCCGCGACGATCTCGTCCACCGTCGCGCCGATGGCGTGGCCCGCGAACACCGACGCCGACGCCTGCCCCAGCGCACACGCCTCCACCTCAATGCCGAGGCCGGTGACCACGTCGCCTTCCAGCATGAGGTCCACCGTCACCGTGGAGCCGCAGATTTTCGACACCTTCGTGGACGCGCCATGCGGCGCAGGCAGGCGTCCCACATGCGCGATGTCGCCGGCGAGTTCGAAGATGCGGGGGTGATAGAGGTCGTGCATGGCGCTGATATGGGGCCGGTCAGCCCGGCCCGCCAAGCAAGCCGCCGTCAGACGCGCAGCGCTTGTCGTAGAGTCCGCGCACGCGGCTGACCTTCGCGGCGGCGCCGGGCGCATCGTCCCAGAGGTGCGCCTGCCACGTGTGGGTGCAGCCGGCCTCGACCTGCTGGCGGCGGCAAACCTGATCGGGCGGATCGCCGCCGCGGCCCGCCGCCGGCGCCGTGCATACGAACTGGTTGGCGCGCAGGTCCGCCGTTGCGACCGACAATGGCGAGCCGGCCGCATAGCGGCGCACGAGATGGCCGGAAAACCGCTGGATCACCGCGTCCGCCGAGCCGCGTCGCCAGTCGCCGAGATCGACCGGCCCCGACGGCGGCGCGTACCCGCGCGGCGTCTCGGCGCCCGGCGGGCCTGACGAGTAGGTCGTGCAGGCGGCGAGCGAGATCAGGGCGACGAGGGCGAGCGCAACGCGTTTCATGGCCAAGGTCTTAGGACCGTTCAGGTCGCTGCGTCATCATCGAAACGCTACCGGCACATGCGGTCAAAGCCCGCCTTCGGCGCGGCGAGCGGCTCCTCGATCACTGTCCACCACTCCACGCCGCAGCCACGGTCGGTGATGGCGATCCGGCATTCGAGGGCGGGGCCCGCGCCGCCGCGATCGCCGGGCTCCACGCACGAAAACCCGTTGGCCTGCAGCGCTGCGCGGGACTGGCTGGCGGTCTTGCCCGCCGCCAGCGCGCGCACGCGGCGTTCGAACGAGGGGCCGTAGACGGCCGAGTCCGCCCCGCGCCATGCGCCGAAATCGAGCCCGCCCGCGCCCGGTCCTTCCGGCGGCGCCGCGGCAGGCGTTGCGACCGCGACCGCCGCGGCCGGCGGCGGCAGCTTGCCCTTGTCACGCTGGAACGGACTGTCGCCGGAAATCTGGGCGAACGCCGCGCCGGAAAGCGCGAAAACGGCCGCGAGGCCGGCGATGGAATGGCGCACGTTGGTTCTCCAGAAAGCCAATTGTCTCAGCCGACGCGCTTCCACGTCGAGCCCTGCGGGTTGTCCATCACTTCCACGCCCATTCCGGCGAGAACTTGGCGAAGCCTGTCGGCCTCGGCCCAGTTCTTCGCCTGCCGAGCAGCGACACGCTCCGCTACCAGCGCGTCGATCTCATCGAGATTGTCGCCGCTGCGGAACCACGTTTCGGGATCGCCCTGCAGCACGCCGATCAAGGCGCCCGCCGCCAGCAGCCTGCCCTTAAGCGCCTGCTGCTCGGGCAGCTTCTCTGACTTGTTGGCCTCCGTCGCGAGACCGAACAAGACCGCCATCGCTTCCGGCGTGTTGAGGTCGTCGCACAGCGCGGCGATAAATGCGTCCGGCGCCTCGACGTCGTCGGCGTCCACATCCTTCAGGCGCCGCAGCGCCGTGTAGAGGCGGTCAAGCGAGGCCTTCGACTGCTCCAGCAGATCGCGCGAAAAGCCGAGCGGCGCGCGGTAGTGCGCCGACAGCAACGCCCAGCGCAGCACTTCTCCCGGCCATTCCTTCGCGAGATCATTGATGAGCACCACGTTGCCGAGGCTCTTCGACATCTTCTCGCCGTCCATGTCGAGAAAGCCATTGTGCATCCAGTAGCGCGCGAGCGGCTTGCCGTAGGCGGTCTCCGACTGCGCGATCTCGTTTTCGTGGTGGGGAAAGATGAGGTCGATTCCGCCGCCGTGGATGTCGATGGTCTCGCCGAGATTGGCGCGGATCATCGCCGAGCACTCGATGTGCCAGCCGGGTCGACCGGCGCCGAACGGCGCGTCCCACTGCGGCTCGCCCGGCTTCGCGGCCTTCCACAATGCGAAATCGGATGGATGGCGCTTGTCGTCTTCCGCCTCCACGCGCGTGCCCGAGAGCATCTCGTCCTGGGTGCGCCGCGAGAGCTTGCCATAGTCGGCGTCCTCGGCCACGCAGAACCACACGCCGCTCTTGCCCGTGTAGGCCGCACCCTTGTCGATGAGCGCGCCGATCATCTCGCACATCTGCGCCACGTGCCCCGTCGCCGTCGGCTCAAGCGAGGGCTTCAGGTTGCCGAGCGCGGCCATGTCGTCGCGGTAAATCTTCGTGTAGCGCGCTGTCAGCGTCTCGATGGGTTCGTTGAGTTCCGCCGCGCGCGTGATGATGCGGTCGTCGATGTCGGTAAAGTTGCGTGCATAGACCACGCTCCCCTCGCCGTAGGTTGCGCGCAGGAGGCGAAACAGCACATCGAACACGACCGGCGGACGCGCGTTGCCGATATGGGCGTAGTTGTAGACCGTAGGGCCGCACACATACATCGTCACCCGGCCCGGATCGGCGGGGACGAAGCGCTCCTTGGCGCGCGTCAGCGTATTCGTAAGGTAAAGTTCCATCTGTCCTGTCGGTGATCGTGGCTGGAGCGCCCATGCGGCGCGAACGGCGAAGGGGATTCTCCGGCGCGGTCGCGCGTGATACGCTGTTCTATGTCGCAACGGGAAGGGTGGACAAACGCCTTCCGGCTCCACAAGTCTGCGGTGAAATTGGTTTTGACGGCGCCGGGCCGCCCCTCCCCCAAGGGGGCCAAGACTTTCCCGGACACCGAATAAGGGAATTCAGGCATATGGACGGTTCGGCGAAGCCCCGCACGACGCCCCTCGGCGCCGCCCTGACGGCGGTGGGCAAGAAGCCCACCCGCGAGGAGGCGATGGAGGCGGTGCGCACGCTGCTCGCGTGGGCGGGCGACAACCCCGCGCGCGAGGGCCTGATCGATACCCCCAAACGCGTGGTCGACGCCTACGAGGAGTGGTTCCAGGGCTACGACGCCGATCCGCTGAAGGAGCTGTCGCGCACCTTCGAGGAGGTCGCCGGGTATAACGACATCGTCATGCTCAAGAAGATCGACGTGGAGAGCCACTGCGAGCACCACATGGCGGCGTTCCTCGGCAAGGCGTTCGTCGCTTACCTGCCGACCAGCAAGGTTGTCGGCATCTCGAAGATCGCCCGCGTGGTCGAGATCTTCGCCAAGCGCCTGCAGACTCAGGAAACGATGACCGCGCAGATCGCCGAAACGCTGGAAAAGGCGCTCGCGCCCGCAGGCGTGGCCGTGCTCATCGACGCCGAGCACCAGTGCATGACCACCCGCGGCGTGCGCCACAAGGACGTGACGACCGTCACCACCCAGTTCACCGGCCTGTTCAAGACTGACGCTGAAGTCAGGGGACGGTTCCTGAAGCTCGCCGGCTACGGCTGACCAAGGTTCAACTTGATTTGGGTCGCCAGTTGCGGTCAGACTTCGATCCCGTCCCGCGCATTTCAGGGCAATTTCCGCCCGCCGGAACGGCAAGACGAGGCTGATCATGGCTTACGCGTCGGATTCTTTTGAACATTCCAAATCTGCAACGCCGGTCGCCGCCGGCAGAGAGCGCGTGACTTGCGCCACCCCCTCGCCGGGCAAGGCGCCGACGCGCATCCCGCGCTGGAAGTATGAGGCCTTGCGGCGCGCCATCCGTCACGTGATCGTGAGCGCAGGCAGCCGCGGCGCGACTCTGGACGATCTCGTCGAGGCCGTTCCCCAGCGCCTGACTGCCGACGAACTCGCTGATCTCGGCTCCGTCCCATGGCACGTGACGACCGTGAAGCTCGACCTCGAAGTGAAGGGCGAGATCCAGCGGGTCGCAGGCGCCTCCCCCGCGCGCCACGTCCGCATCCTCAGCGACGCGGCCTGAACGCCGTCACTGGCGAGACGGGGAAATCGAAAGGCTGTGCGGCACATAGAGTGTCAGCTCCAGGTCTGACGTGCGCCGCCACGCGATGCGCTGATGCAGTCCCACGACGGTGGCGCCGTGGCCGGGCCCGATCGCAGCCAGCATCTGCTTGGCGTCCGCGGCAATCGCGGCGAGCACCTGCCCCCGATACTGCTCGGGATCGCGCACGGACAATTGCGGATCATCGGTGCGCAACGTGACACGACCCGGTTTCGGCAGGCCGCGCACGAAGGCCTCGACGCGAGCCTCCGTCGTGCCGAGCGTATCGGTCTCTCCGACAGCCGTCCGCAGCAAGACGTTGACTACCGACGTATCGGGCCTGCCGCCGCCGCGCATCTGCTCCAGCGCGAGCGCCGCGCTATACGGCTTCACGCGCGTTTCGCCAGCGTCTTCCTCACTCTCCTCAAGCAGCGCCACGCTCACCGGACCGCCGCCCCGCGCGCGCCGGTCGATCTCGTTGAGAGTTTGTGTGAGTTCCGAGCGGCGTCCGGCGAGATCGCGCGTGTCGGACTCCACCGTCACCTGGACGACCACGAAATCCGCACGCCGCACGATGGAGGCGTGCGGCATCTGCACCTGCTGGTTCCGCTCGACGTAGCGGGACGCTGTGACGACGATTTCGTCGTTCTGCGCGAGCGCCGGGCCTGAGGTCGCCAGCATGGCAATCATGGCGGATGCGATCATCAGTGCTTTCAACGTCCCCTCCCGGGCTGCTAGTCATCGGTCATGGTCGAACCTTCCGATACGATTGAGCAAGCGAAAACGCTGACCGCGCGCTTCGATGCGAACGGGCTCATCCCCGCCATCGCCCAGGACGCGCATTCCGGCGAGGTGCTGATGCTGGCGTGGATGAACGCCGAGGCGCTGCGGCTGACGCTGGAGACCGGCCGCGCCACCTACTGGTCGCGTTCGCGGCAGGCGCTGTGGGCGAAGGGCGAAACCTCCGGCCACACGCAGCGCGTCGTCGAAGCGCGCATCGACTGCGACCAGGACGCGGTCCTGCTGCGCGTCGAGCAGACCGGCCCCGCCTGCCACACCGGCGAGCGGAGCTGTTTCTACCGCGTCATCGGCGCCGGCGGCAACCCATCTTGGCGGTGAACGGCGAGAACGTCATAAGACAAGCATTTTCCGACGAAGTGGATCCCGGTTCGTCGGAAGAAAATGCGACCAATCAACAACCTAGAGCCCCGATCCGATCCTATCGGATCGGGGCTCTAGACCAGCTTTTCCAGCGCGCCGACGCCGACGGCCTTTTCCGGTTTCACCCGGAAGCTGGCGATCTTCGTCGTCGTGTAGTCCTTCGCGGTGATGGTCGAGACAGCGTAGAAATCGGCGACGGCCTCGCCCTTGCGGAGCGTCAGCACCGTGAAGCCGCGATGGTCGGGGTCCATCCACTTCACGTCCGGCCCCGCCGCTGCGAACGCCGCGCCCACATCGACGCCGATGTCCTTCACGTAATCGCCAGTGCCGGGCGAGGTGACCGAGGTCGCGCCGAACTCAACGCCCACGCGCGTCTTGCCGTCCTCGGTCGTCAGTTCGTTCGCCCATGCGTCGTGACTGTCGCCGGTGACGACGATGGCGTTGGCGTCTGCGGCGGCGAGCATGTCGTAGAGCCGCTTGCGCTGCGCGGGATAGCCGTCCCAGGAATCCAGGTACATCGGCACCTTGAAGCGCGTGAGCTGCAGGAAGCGGCCGATGCCGGGCTGCAGTGTTTCGAGTTTCGCAACGACGGGCGCAGGAAGTCCCGAGAAGTCAGGCGCAATGATGCGCGCCATCAATGTCTGGTTGCCGAGCACCTGCCACGCCGTGCCCGCCCCGCGCGAGGCCGTGAGCTGCGCCTTCAGCCACTCCTCCTGCGCCGCGCCAAGCAGCGCGCGCTGCGGATCGGCGAGCTTGCCGCGCTTGAAGCCTTCGACGTCGGGCATGAACATCACGCCCGGCGGCGGATTGCGCGGGTCGATCGTGCGCACCCGCGCCCAGTCGCCGATGGGCCGGCCCGTCGCGGTCTCGATCGCCATCGGCACGTCGCGCACCGCAGCCGGACGCGGCGCGCCGGGTGGCACGGGCTTCGGCGCTGCGGGATCGGTCATGTCCCAGGCCATCGTCGCGGGTCCGAGGTCCTTCGCGTAATCAAGCTGCTGCATGCGTGCGAGCAGGCGCGTTTCGAGCATGATGATGGTGGCGAGATCGCCGAACTGGAACGAGCGGTTGATCGCCTCGAACGCCTTGCCCGCTTCGGGTTCGCGGATCGGCAGCCACTCGTAATAGGCCTGCACCGCCGCGGGCTTGCGTTCGTCCCAGTTTCCTTCGGTGTTTTCCGGATTGTGGTTCTGGGCGCCGCCCTGCCAGCTGTCGTTGGCGATCTCGTGGTCGTCCCAGACCACGATCCAAGGCGCCATGGCGTGCGCCGCCTGCAGTTCCGGTTCTTCCTTGTACTGCGCGTGGCGCATTCGGTAATCGCCGAGCGTGACGATCTCCACTTCCGGGCGAGGCGTCCGACCGAGCGACAGCGCGACATCGCCGCCGTAGCCGTTGAGGCCATACTCGTAGATGTAATCGCCGAGGTGCAGCACCGCGTCGATGTCGTCCATCTTCGCCAGCGCCTCGTAGGCGTTGAAGAAGCCGAACGGATGGTTCGAGCACGACACCACGCCGAGCTTCAGTTCGTTCACGCCGCCGCGCGGCAGCGTGCGCGTGCGTCCGACGGGCGAGCGCTTGTCGCCGCAGAGAAAGCCATAAAACAGACGCTGGTTCGCGCCGAGGCCTTGCACGTCGATTTTCACCGTGTAGTCGCGCGCGGCGGTCGCGGTGATCTCGCCGGTCTGCACGATGTTCTTCAGGCCGCGATCGTGCGCGACCACCCAGCGGACAGGCACGTCGCCGCCGCCCTCGGGCGTCACGCGCGTCCAGATGACGACACGATCGAGGCCGGGATCGCCGCTCGCGACGCCATGCTTGAACGCAACCACGCCGTCATAGCGCGGGGCCCGCGCCGGCGCGCCGCACGCCGTGGCCGATGCGCCGCCGGCCAGCGCCGCCAGTGCGCCCCGTCGTGTCAGTTTCGTCATATCGTCCTCCCCGGATGTCGCGCGCAACGAAAGCCCGGCGCGGGGCGGAGTCAACCGCGGCCCGGCCGCGCGCAGAAACGCCCGCCGCAGATCCTGGGCGGGCGTCCTGTGTCCCCTGACCGGCGCGCCCGTGACCGGGCGTTCAGCCGTTCAGAACGTCGCCTTGACTTCCACGCCCACGGTGCGCGGCGCGCCGCGGATGAAGGTCGGGCTGCCGAGGTTGTCGCCGGTATTGCCGGCGTCGATGATGTATTCCTCGTCGGCGGCGTTCTTCACGAAGGCGCCGACTGTGAACGGCGCACTCGTCGGCGTGAAGGTGGCGCGCAGGTTCACGAGACCGTAACCGCCCTGCTTTTCGTCCTGAACCACGTCGGCCAAGAACGGCGAGAGCGGCGTCTGCAGGTCCGCCCGGTCGTTGGAGTCGTCGAAGAAGATTTCCGACTGCCACGTGTAGGTGGGCGAGATGGCCAACGCGCCGAGCGATCCGAGGCCGAGCGTCAGCGTTCCGCCGACGGCGAAGGAATGCTCCGGAGAGAGACGGAACCGGTTGCCCTTGAAGGCGCCGCTGTCGAGTTGCGCGTCGTTGTAGGCGTAGTTGGAGAACACGGTGATGTGGTCCGTGGCCGTCCAGCTCACCGCGCCCTCGAAGCCGGCCGCGCTCGCCTCGCCCGCGTTCGTCGCGACGAAGGTCGTGCCGTTGAACACCGACGTCTGGAAGTTGCTGTAGTCGTAGTAAAAGACCGAGCCGTCCAGTTGCAGCGCGCCCTCCATGAGCGAGGACTTCACGCCGACTTCGAAGCTGTCGACCTCTTCCGCCGGCACGGTCGTGAACACGGCGGCGGCGTTCGGGACCGGCACGGAGGCCACCAGCACTTCAGGACGACGGCCGCGCGCGTAGGAAGCCCACAGCGATACATCTTCGGTGGCGGCGTAGCGGCCGACGAGGCGATAGGTCAGCCCGTCGAAGGTTTCGTTGCGGGTTCCAAGGCCATTCGTGGGCTGCGCGAAGAGGCCGACCGCGCCGGGGCCGAGCAACAGCGGGGCGAGCACCGAGGGACCGTTGAGCATCCCGGCCTGATAGCCGGCCGTCTTGTCGTCCTGCGTCCAGCGCAGGCCGGCCGAGACCTCAAGACGATCGGTGACGTTGACCGTGACGTCGCCGAACACGTCGATCGCCTTCGTCTGTCCGTAGTTGGCGAAATATTCCTGGTGCGCGGGCTTCAGCGCGGCCGCCACGGACGGCGCCGCAAAGGAAGGAACGCCGGCGCCGACCAGGATGCTCTGCAGCACCGCGGGGTTTGTGAAGAACGCGTAGGGCTGCGGGTTCGGCCGCGTCACCGCGCCGGAGAAGAGCGCGAGGACGGCGCGTTCGTCGAACTGGAGCGGCGCGCGCTGACTGCCGTCTTCCACGAAGTACGACGCCCCGACGAAGCCCGTCACGCGATCATTCATGTCGAAGTTGAGGCGCAGTTCCTGACTCCACTGCGTGCCCTTCACATTGGCGCCGCCGATGAGCACCGGGTACTGGAAGCCGTCCGGATCGAACGTCTCGAACGATTCAAAGTAGCGATAGCCCGTCGTGGAGGTGAGCGAGAACGCATTGGAGATGTCGTACATGGCGATCACCGTGCCGCTGCGCACGTCGCGCTCGACGCCGAGCGCCCGCCCGCCGTCGAACGCCGCCGACAGGTTGAGCGCGGCGAACGTGAACGGGCTCGTGGTCCCGCCGGCCGGCGCGAAAATACCGGACTTGAACGAGGTGCCGTTCGTTTCGTCGCGCTGGATGTTGAACACCGCGTCGATCCGCAGGGACGTCGTAGGGTCGAAACGGACCGCGATGCGTCCCGCGTCGGTCTGCGCGTCGCCCAGCGCCTCACCGCCCAGCGCGTTGTCCGTATAGCCGTCATGGCGGCGCGTAGTCGCAGCCACCCGGACCGCCAGCCTGTCCTCTACCAGCGGCGCATTGATGACGCCGACCGCGCGGAAGGCGCCGAAATCGCCGGCCGAGAGTTCCGCCGCGCCGCTCAAGCCAGCGCCCACATCCGCCTTGTGCTGGATAAGGTCGATGCCGCCGATCAGCGCGCCGCGGCCGAACAGCGTCGGCTGCGGCCCCTTGGCCACCTCGATGCGCTCCATGTCGAAGATCTCGACGGCGGCGCCCACTGCGCGCGAGATCGATACGCCGTCCTGGAACACCGCGATGCGCGGCTCCTGGTTGGCTTCGGTGGAATCCGAAGTGATGCCGCGGATCACGAAGCCCGGATTGTTCGGCGACTGGTCCTGGATCTCAAGACCGGGAACGATAGTGGAAAGCTCGTCAAGCTTCTCCACGCCATATCGCTGCAGGAAATCTCCGGAATAGGCGGTCAGCGCGATGGGAACATCCTGGATCGCCTGCTCGCGCTTCTGCACGGTGACGATGATCTCTTCCGCCACCGGCGCTTCGACTTCGGCCGATCGCTGCGCATGCGCAGATTGCGCAAAACCCATGACCGCCGCCAGCGCGAACGCGCTTGTCCAGACTTCCCGCATGATTGACCCCTCTGGTTGTTAGCGGGCGCAATATGGGTCGCATGTGACGCCTGTGTGATGACGTGATGACAATGCGGCAAGATCCGGAATTCGTGAACTATTTGGCTCCGCCGAGCAGGTCCGTGAACCCGCTCGGCGCGTGCGGGCCAATGACCAGCTGTTCGAGGATGCCTACGCCGTCGGAGCCGCCGCCGAGCCCCTCGTGCTTCACGTCGCAGATGGCCTGGATATGCAGGTTCATCGGCGCGAGCGGATCAAGAACCTCCGGGCGGAAATCTTCCCGCGCGGAGACGTTCTCGCCGCGCCACTGCCCGTGCCCCCAGTCGGGGTGGCCGTAGCCGATGCCCTTCATCATGAACGTCGCCTTCGGCGTCCACGTCACCGAATGCGACCGCCCGTGCGCGTCCTTTGCGGTGAGCACCGCGCCGGTCGCGTGGCGCTTGCCCTTCGCCCAGTTCACCTTCATCGCCGTCTCTTCGAGATGGAACGGTTCGGCGGCGTTGGCGCCGTCCATCGACAGCGTCGCGCGCGTGTTCCACGGAACGCCTTCGGCGTCATCGTTGACGTGGTAGTAGAGGGAGAGGTTCGGGAAATTCGTCGGCGCCCAGAGCCAGTAGAACTGCTGCGGCGCGGGCGGCATCATCGGCTGCGCATCGGGTGCGCCAATCGGGCGCACGCCCCACGAGCGGTCGCGCGTGCCGAGGCCGCCTTCGTAGGTCTCGCGCTTGCCGTCCACCTCAACCCAGCCCGACCAGCGCACGTTCTGCGTGAAGCGTGTGAGATCCATCATCGTGCGCGGCCCGATGCGGCGCGTGAAGCGCGGTTCGGTGACCGGGAAGGAACGCCCCTCCATCACGAGGTCGGCCTTGATGCCCTCCGGTGAATCGATGAGCAGGCGCAGCTTCTGCAGCGGCTCGATGACTTCGATGCGGATCGGGCCGACCTGGAGATCCATCCGCTCCATGTTCAGCAGGCGCGAGGCGTGCACGCTGTGCTGCACGCCGTCGCGCAGCACGGAAAAATGCGCATCAGCGACGTTGAGGTGCGGATAGACGCCGAAGCCGACGCCGAAGTAGCCGCCGCCATCGGGTCGATAGCCGCAGAAGAAATAGCGATCGTAGAAGTTGCGGTCCGTGCCGGAGAACGCGATGGGCTCCGGGGTCTGGTGGATCGGATACTCGTCGCCCTTCGTCAGCATCGCAGCACTCCTCGTTGTCGTCGCCGCGCACGCTAGCCGCAAAATACGACCGCTGAAAACGCCAATGCGCCCTTTCCGTTGCGACAGGCGGGATGACGCCGCACGCTTCGGGCGTGTACGCTTGCGGCCATGAAAACGGGCATGACGGCGGACGAGATCAACGCCTTCCTCCGGGAAGGCTTTCCGGGCGGGGGAAATCCGCCGCAGGTCGAGCGCGCGGACGGACGCGTGGCGGTGTGCCGGATGCCCTATCGCGAGAACCAGCTCCGTCCGGGCGGCACATTGTCGGGCCCGACAATGATGGCGCTGGCCGATACCGTCGTGTACGCGCTGATCTTTTCGGCGATCGGATTCGAACCGCTTTCCGTGACGACCAACCTCTCGATCAATTTCCTGCGCAAACCGAAGCCGGCCGACCTCGTGGCGGAGGCGCGGACGCTGAAGCGGGGCAAGGCGCTCTTCGTCGCCGACGTCTTCATCCGCTCCGACGGCGAGGAGGAGCCTTGCGCGCACGCCGTCGTCACCTATTCGATACCGCCGCGCCCATGAGCCGCTTCCGCGTCTACGCCATCGTCGCCGCGCTGTCGGGAGGGCTCTCCGTGATCGTCGGCGCCTTCGCCGCGCATGGCGTGAAGGACCCGCACGTGCGCGACTGGATCGACATCGGCGCGCGTTACCAGTTCATGCACTCGATGGCCTCGATCGCGTCGCTGACCTTCTGGAACTGGGGCGCCACGCGCGCGCGGTTGGCCCCGCCCGTTTTCTTCGCGGGCATGATCCTTTTCTGCGGATCGCTCTACGCACTCGCGGCCGGCGCGCCGCGCTGGGCCGGCGCGATCACGCCGGTCGGCGGGCTGCTCTTCATCGCCGGCTGGCTGACGCTTGCGTGGTCGGCGACAACGCTCGTCGGTCGATATGAAAACACGGATGAAAAACCATGACCACCGAAATGCCGCCCGTCTCATACATGCAGACCAACGGCATCCGCATGGCCGTCTACGAAGCAGGCCCCGCCGCGCAAACGCCGCCGGTTGTGCTCTGCCACGGCTTTCCCGAACTCGCCTTTTCCTGGCGCCTTCAGATCCGCGACCTGCCAAAGCGCGGTCTGCATGTGCTGGCGCCTGACCAGCGCGGCTACGGCCTCACCGAGGCGACGCAGCCGGTGGAAAGCTACGACATCGAACATCTCTGCGCCGATCTTGTGGGGCTGCTCGATGCGAAGGGTATCGAAAAGGCCGTGTTCTGCGGTCACGACTGGGGCGGCATCGTCGTGTGGCAGCTGGCAATGCGCCACCCGGACCGCGTCGCCGGCGTCATCGGCGTCAACACGCCATTCATGCCGCGACCGCCGGCCGATCCGATCGCGATCATGCGCAAGCGCATGGGCGACGAGATGTACATCGTCCACTTCCAGAAACCTGGCGAAGCCGACGCCGTGCTGGCGCGCGACGTATCGAAGACGATGAGCCTCTTCCTCCGCCGCCCGATGGACGGCATGTTCGGCGAATCCGCGGGCCTCGCCAGCGAACGCAAGGAGGGCGATCCGTCGGTCTTCCCGCTCGTACAGATGGTGCAGATGTATGATCCCGCGTTCGACCCACGCGAGAAATTCCTCACCGACGAAGAGATGAAAGTCTTCGTCGACACCTTCACGCGGACGGGATTCACAGGCGGCATCAACTGGTACCGCAACTTCACCCGCAACTGGGAACGTTCCGCTGCGCTCGTCGAGCGCGTGACGCAACCCTCGCTGATGATCATGGCGGAAATGGACGCCGTCCTGCCGCCCTCGGCCGCCGACGGCATGGAGACATGGGTCCCCAATCTCGAGCGGCATCTGGTGAAGGGATCGGGCCACTGGACGCAGCAGGAAAAGCCCGACGAGGTCACGAAAGTGATCGCCGACTGGATGGACAAGACGTTCGGGTGATGTGACGGGCGCCTAATGTCGCCGTGCTTCCCCGCGAGGGAAAGCTGTCACGGCGCAGCCGTGACTGATGGGGCGGTAAGCTGGTTTTCGGCAGGAAGCCGTCGCCCCATCCGGCCGCTTCGCGGCCACCTTCCCCTCCCGGGGAAGGACGGGAGGCAGCGCCACGACCCTACTGGCATGCAGCCGCCCTTGCCCCGTCGGGCGCCAGGCCTTACTCCCGTCGCCCATGAACGCACCCGCCAGTCTGCCCCGTCGCGACCTCTACGCGGCGGCTGAGCCGTTCCACGCCGAAGACCTGCGGGTCTCGCCGCGCCATGTGATCCACGTCGAGCAGTGCGGGAGCCCGCGCGGCCTGCCGGCGCTCGCGCTGCACGGGGGCCCGGGCGGCGGTACGAGCCCCGAGATGCGCCGCTTCTTCGATCCCTCGCGCTACCGGCTCGTGCTGTTCGACCAGCGCGGCTGCGGCCGCTCCACGCCGCACGCGGACCTTTCCGAGAACACGACCTGGGATCTCGTCGCCGACATCGAGAAGATCCGCGAACGCCTGGGCATCGAGAAATGGCTCGTTTTCGGCGGCTCGTGGGGCTCGACGCTCTCGCTGGCGTATGCGGCCAGGCACCCCGAGCGCGTGGCCGCCCTCGTGCTGCGCGGCGTCTTCCTGCTCACCCGCGCCGAGATCCAGTGGTTCTACCAGTCCGGCGCGAGCCACATCTTCCCGGACGCATTCGAGCGCTACGTGGCGCCGATCCCGGCGGAAGAGCGCGGCGATCTCCTCGCCGCCTTCCACAAGCGTCTCATGTCCGACGACCGCGCGACCCGCATCGCCGCCGCGCGCGCGTGGTCGCGCTGGGAAGGCGAAACCATCTCCATCGCCGGGCCGTCGGGCCTGCCGCAGCGCTTCAACGACGACCGCTTCGTGGAAGCCTTCGCGCGGATTGAATCCCACTACTTCGTCAACAAGGGCTTCTTCGAGGAAGACGGCTGGCTCCTGAAGCAGGTTCCGAAGATGCGCCACATCCCGGCGCGGGTCATCCACGGCCGCTACGACGTCTGCACGCCGTACTCCTCCGCCTGGGCGCTGAAGCGCGCGTGGCCGGAAGCACAGCTCGAAACCATCGCCGACGCAGGGCATTCAAGCCTTGAGCCCGGCATCGTGGACGCACTCATCCGCGCGACGGATCATTTCGCCGAGAGCGCGGGCTGGTAATTTCAGCGCCTCACCACAGGAAGCCGCGCGTGGAGCTCTGGTCGCGGTGAAGGTCGATGGACAGCACCATCGCGTAGCCGGTCATCAGTGTCAGCATGGCGGTGCCGCCAAACGAGATCAGCGGCAGCGGAATGCCCACCACCGGCACGAGGCCGATCACCATCGAGGTGTTGATGAACACGTAGAGCGCGAGCGTCAGCGCGATGCCCGCCGAGGCGAGACGCCCGAACATGGTGCGCGCGCGCGCGGAGACCGCCATCGTCAGGATGAACAGCGCGAAGTAGAGCCCGAGCACCGCCACCGCGCCGATCAGGCCGAACTCCTCGCCGATCATCGTGAAGATGAAGTCGGTGTGCTTTTCCGGCAGAAAGTCGCCCTGCGACTGGGTGCCCTGCAGATAGCCCTTACCGAACAGGCCTGCCGAGCCGATGGCGATCTTCGACTGCGCCACGTGGTAGCCCGTCCCGAGCGGATCGGCGTCGGGATTGAGGAACGTGTTGATGCGGTCGCGCTGGTACTGGTGCAGCACAAAGAAATACGCCGCGATCGCCCCGCCGACCGCCGCGATCCCCGCGGGCACGATGTAGCGCCAGCGCAGGCCCGCCAGGAACATGATGCCCACGCCTGCGGCCGTGATCAGCATGGCGGTGCCGAGGTCGGGTTGGTGCATCACCAGCGCCACGGGCGCCGAAATCATCAGCAACGGCGGGATCGACCACAGCAGCGAGCCCGCGTTGCGCGGATCGATGTTGTGATAATAGCGCGCGAGCGCCAGCACGATGCCGATCTTCATGAACTCGGACGGCTGCAGCGAGATCGGCCCCAGCGACAGCCAGCGCGTGGCGCCCATCCGCGTCTCGCCGAAGAGTTCGACGCCGACCAGCAGCGCGAGCGCGCCGAAATAGACCGGGTACGCCGCCGCCATCCAGATGCGCGCGTCGAGCAGCGCCACGCCGATGACGATGGCGAGCACGATGGCGAAACGGCCCCCATGCGAAAGCGGACGCCCCGCCCATGAGCCTTCCGCCACCGAGAAGTGCATGATCACCCCGGTCACCGCGAGCGCGCACAGCAAGGTGATGATCGCCCAGTTCAGGCGCGAGAGCTTCTCGCTCGTGCCGCGCGGACGTCCCTGCAGGGAAGATGAAATGTTCATGCGCGCCCCTTTGCGGGTCCACGGAGGTGGGGCTCGAGTTCGGCGATCTTCGCCGCGGGCATCGCCGAGGGATCGCGCAGCAGCACGAGACGCATCACATCGCGCGCGATCGGGGCCGCCGCCGCCGAACCGCCACCCAGATACTGGTCGAGCGTGCCGCCGTGTTCGACGACGATGGCGCACGCATACCGCGGATTGTGCACCGGCCCGTGGCAGACGAAGAGCGAGTGGTCGCGCAGCTTCCACGGCAGGTTCTGGTTGCCCTTCACGCCGCTGCCGCGTTCGGCGGCGGTGATGACGCGGACCTGCGCGGTGCCGGTCTTGCCGCCCACCTGCACCTGCTTGTAGCCCGGCGGCGGCGTGGCGGCGTCGACGACCTTGTTGGTCGCGGGATCGTACCAGAGTTCAAGATTGCCCATCGAGCGGTAGGCCGTGCCGCCCGGTTCGCTGGCCACGCCGAAGATTCCGTCGAGCACGCGCTTGATGCCGTCCTGGGAGAGCGGCAGCTGGCGCGCCTCCTTCAGCGGCGCAACACCCGGCCCCTCGCGCACGAGCCGCGGCATCACTTCCTTCCCGCCGTTCGCCACGCGCGCCATCATGACGGCGAGCTGCAGCGGCGTGGTCAGCAGGTCGCCCTGGCCGATCGCCGTATTGAGAATCATGCCCTGCGGAAACGGCTCGGCGCCGCGTTTCGATTTCCACCACGCCTCATCCGGCACGATGCCCGGCACCATGCTCGGCAGGCCGATATCGTATCTCTGGCCGAGACCCAGCATCCGCGCGGTGTCGGCGATGCGCTGCTGCCCGGCGTGGAGCCCGGCTTGGTAGAAGAAGACGTTGCACGACTGCTTGAGCGCGTCGTGGAAGCCCACGGTTCCGTGCCCGCCGCGTCTCCAGCAGTGAAAGGCGCGCCCGCCGAAAAAGTAGTAGCCCGGGCAGTTGACGCGGAAGTTCTCCGGCAGACCGCCGGTGACCGCCGCGATCCCGGTGCAGATCTTGAACGTCGAGCCCGGCTTGTAGGCGCCGGTCACCGACTTGTGGAACAGCGGTTTGTACTGGTCCTCGTTCAGCTCCTTGAACCGCGCCGGCGAGATGCCGTTGACGAACTCGTTCGGGTTGAAGCCCGGCGACGAGGCCATCACCACGAGATCGCCCGTGACGACATCGATCACCACGCAGGCCGCGCTCATGCCGGCCATCCGCTCCATGGCGCCGCGCTGGCACTCGGCGTCGATGGTCATCACCACGCCGGGGCCCGGCACGGGTTCGCGCGTCTCCCCGCCGACCTCGTCGATCACGCGGCCCGCCGCGTTGACCTCCACCATCCGCCAGCCGGCTTCGCCGTGGATCTGTTTCTCAAGATACGCCTCGAGCCCCGCCTTGCCCACGCGCACGTCGGGGTTCTTCAGGTAGACCGCGCGGCGCTCGTCGCCCTCGGCGATCACCGCATCGATCTCGCGCTGGTTGGGCTTCTGCACGTAGCCGATGGGGTGTGCGAACGCGATGTCGTAGGGATAGCGACGGATGGAGCTGGCGTCGGCGCGCACGCCCGGCAGTTCCGGCAACCGCACATTGACCGCGCTGAACTCGTCCCAGCGCAGGCCCGCGCGGATGATGACGATGTCGGAGCGCTTGGCCGCGCGCGCGTCGCGCAGGCGCCGCTGGATCACGTCTTCGCCGAGGCCGAGAATTTCGGCGACGCGCCGGATCGTCGGTTCGAGATTCTTGACCCCGACCTGCTCGGGAATGATGAACACCCGGTAGTCCGGACTCGTCACCGCGAGCTTCTCGCCGAAGCGGTCGTAGAGGATGCCGCGGGGCGGGGCGATGATGCGCTGGTCGAAGCGGTTGTCGCGCGCCTCTTCGGTGTAGGTGTCCGTGACGAGGTTTTCCGCCTGCAGGTACGCCAGCCGCGAGACGATCGCGCCCATCGCCACCGTTCCGCCGCCGGAGATCAGCAGCGCGCGGCGGTTGAAGACGCTGTGAAGGTCGCGTTTGGCGGTTGTCATCGATCAGACCGTATTTGCATCCATGTAGAGAGGCCGCACGAACGGAAAAAGAAGCGCCGTCACCGCGCACGCCTGCGCGAACGGCGTCAGGCCCGCATAGCCGCCGAGCGCCCAGGGCGCGACGAACGCCGCCACGCCGCACAGGCCAACGCATGTGGCGATGAACCCGGCCCAGAGCGAGAGCAGGTGCGGCGATCGCATCGCCGACGCGGCGACCCGCCCGATCAGGTACGCCGAGAGGTAGAGGATCATGTAGAGGCCGATCGGCCCGCCGGCGATCCAGTCGTGCAGGAAACCCAGCACCGCCAGCGTCGCGGGCGCGCGCACGCCGCGCCAGGCCTGCAGCTTTTCCATGTCGTCGGCTTCCGCCGCCCAGCCGTACGCCGCCCAGAGCGCGGCCATCGGAGTCCACGGATGCGCCGCGATGGGCCCGAGCGGAAACGCCGGCAGGATGACGCTGACCACCGCCAGCACGAGCCCGATGATCCTCAGGCCGCCACGCTGTGTGTCGGGGGTGAGGAAGCTCGTCTTCATTGCGGCGGCGCGGCCGGCGCGGACGGCGGCGGCGCTGGCGTGGGCGTCGGATCGGGAACCGGCGGCGCGTCGTCGCCGCCATCGGCGACCGCCGGCGCGACAGGGGCAAGCGGACGCACGCGTAGGCGCGGCGGCGGCGCGGGCGGCGGCAGCGACGCGACGGTCGCCGGCACGCCTGAAGCAATCGGAATGGGCGGCCCCGCGTCCGGCACGAGCGCGCCCTCGGGCGCCACGATCGGCGCAAACGGCATCAGGCGTACGTAGTCGATCGGGTGCTGGGAAACCGAGAGCTTCACCCGCCACAGGCCCTGCGCGTCGCGGGTCGCCGTGCCGACGAGCAGCCCGCGCGGAAACACCCCGCCATCGCCGGAAGTGACGATACGCTCGCCTTCGCGCAGCGCGCCGCTCGGCGCCTGGTACTCGAGGCGGGGGGAATTGATCTCGGCCGCGCCCGTCTCGATGCGCGGCGCGAGCGAGGCGTCGCCCGAGAGCATCGCGCGCGCGCGGCTCTGCAGGCCCATGACCGGAATCTTGGAGTTGAAGTCATCCAGGATCAGCACGCGCGAGGAGCGCCGCCCGACCGCCACCACCCGTCCGATCAGGCCGTTCTCGTTGAGGGCGATGTAGCCGCGCTCGACGCCGTGGTCGGCGCCGGCGTTGGCCAGCAGCGTGCGCTTGAAGGGCCCGCCTGCGTCAAGGATGAGGCGCGCGGAAATCGTGCGGTCGCGCTGCGCGCCGACGCCGAACGCCTCCGGCGGCATCTTGAGGAGCGCCTCGTAACGCTCCAGCCTTTCGGCCAGCGCCATCGACGTCTCGCGCCACTGCCGGAGATCGCGGTTTTCCTTCTCCAGCGCCTCGATGCGCCCGGTGGCGTTCCACGAGTCGCCGACGCGCTTGAAGAAGCGGCCCGTCGCGGCGGCGGGCCCTGCGCCCGCGCGCACGCCCGCGGCGGCCACGTCGTCGCCGGCCGAGACGCCGCTGTCGTCGCGCGTCACCACGAACACCGCAGCGCCGGCGATGAGAACCAGCGCCGTGATCGCGCCGATGGTGATGCGGACGCCTGTGCGCTGCGCCCTGCTCCTGCGTCTCGCCACGCGGTTTATCCCTCGCCCGTTGGGCCCTCGATCGGCCGGCTCACACGTCTAGCCGCTTCGCGCTCAGACGTCAGGCGTCAAAAGCCGTCTGCCTTCGGGCGTGTTCAGGTGCTCAAGCGCCTTGCCGCAGCCGAGCACGACGCACGCCAGCGGATCGTCGGCGATGGAGACGCGGATGGAGATCCGCTCGGCCAGCACCACGTCGAGGTTGCGCAGGAGCGCGCCGCCGCCGGTGAGCATGATGCCGACGTCGAAAATGTCGGCGGCCAGTTCGGGCGGCATGTTGTCGAACGCCTGCTTCACCGCCTCGACCATCTGGGCGACCGGATCGGTGAGCGCCTCGGCGACCATGGCCTCGGTGACGGCCACTTCCTTCGGCGTGCCGCCGATATTGTCGCGCCCCTTGATCATCAGCGTCAGGCCCTGGCCCTCGTCGGGGGCCTTGGCGGTGCCGATTTCCTTCTTGATGCGCTCGGCGGTGGAATCCCCGATCAGCAGGTTTTCCGTGCGGCGCAGATACTGGATGATGGCCTCATCCATCTTGTCGCCGGCCACCCGCAGGGAGCGCGACCAGACCACGCCGCCGAGGGACAGCACCGCGATTTCCGTCGTGCCGCCGCCGATGTCGACGACCATGCAGCCGGACGGATTGTCGATCTGGAGGCCCGCGCCGACCGCCGCCGCCACCGGCTCCTCGATCAGCTTCACGTCCCGGGCGCCCGCCGCCTGGGCGCTTTCAAGGATCGCGCGGCGTTCCACCGGCGTCGCCCCCGTGGGCACGCAGATGACGATGCGCGGGCTGACCAGAGTCGGCCGCGGCATCACCTTCTTGATGAACTGCTTGATCATCTCCTCGGCGACGTCGAAGTCGGCGATGACCCCATCCCGGAGCGGGCGGATCACCTCCATCATCTTGTGCGTCTTGCCGAGCATGTTCTTGGCTTCGGCGCCCACGGCGTGAACGACCTTGCGCCCGCCCTCGGTCACATAGGCGACCACGGACGGCTCGTTGAGGACGATCCCGCGCCCCTTCACGTAGATGAGCGTGTTGGCCGTCCCGAGATCGATCGCCAGATCCGGCGCGACGAGACCAAAGAAATTCCCGAACATCGAACCTCTCAAACGCCGACCGACACGGCTCTCAGCCCCGATGTCCTGCGGTCTAGCGAGCAATCCTTACGTTAATGCAAACCCTTGAAATCCCCGGCCCCGGAGCCCTCAAAGCCTTGCCGCGCATGGCGAGGAGCGCGCCATCGCCCTGTCGGCGGCCCGTGCGGCCGGCGAATCAGGACATCGACTCACTCCTTACACGCGAGCCATGAGGCTGTGCATGAGCCCCGCGCCCGGCGCAAGGGTGCAACGGCAGGCGCCATCCCCAACGTGAGCTTGCGCCCGCCCCCGCACGCTTTACGGTGACGGGAACGTCACGAGAGGACCGCATGCGTTTCGAAGGCACATCGAACTACATCGCCACCGACGACCTGAAGGTGGCGGTCAACGCCGCGATCACGCTGGAGCGTCCCCTCCTCGTCAAGGGCGAGCCGGGCACCGGCAAGACGGTGCTCGCCATCGAGGTGGCCAAGGCGCTCGGCTCCCCGCTCATCGAGTGGCACATCAAGTCGACCACCAAGGCCCACCAGGGCCTCTACGAGTACGACGCGGTCATGCGCCTGCGCGACAGCCAGCTCGGCGACCCGCGCTCCACCGACATCAAGAACTACATCAAAAAGGGCAAGCTCTGGGAGGCGTTCGAGAGCGACGCGCGCCCGATCCTGCTGATCGATGAAGTCGACAAGGCCGACATCGAGTTCCCGAACGATCTCCTGCAGGAGCTCGATCGCATGGAATTCTATTGCTACGAGACCAACGAGACCATCAAGGCCAGGATCCGCCCGCTGGTGATCATCACCTCGAACAACGAGAAGGAACTGCCCGACGCGTTCCTGCGCCGCTGCTTCTTCCACTACATCCGCTTCCCCGACGAAGACACGATGAAGGCGATCATCGACGTCCACTTCCCCAAGATCAAAGGCCGCCTCGTCGGCGAGGCGCTGAAGATCTTCTACGACATGCGCAAGGTGCCGGGCCTGAAGAAGAAGCCGAGCACGAGCGAACTGCTCGACTGGCTGAAGCTCCTGATGACCGACGAGATCGATCCGGAAATCCTCAAGAACAAGGATCCTACGAAGCTCATCCCGCCCCTGCACGGCGCGCTTCTGAAGAACGAGGCCGACGTGCAGCTGTTTGAACGCCTAGCGTTCCTGGCGCGGCGGGAGCAGCGGGGGAGCTGATCCGCCGGTAGGGGCTCTTGTTTCCAGCGCCCGGCTAATATTTCCGACAGGCAAAGGCGTACTGGCCCGCAAATGGCTTTCGAAAGCCAAGGAGGGCTGCAATGTCTTCTTCCGACATGAACGCTTGAGCGCGCATGAGCGACTGTGTCGCATTGGCTTGCATGGCCTTCATGCTTGCGACTGCAATCACGCCGCAGGGGATCGCGCGTGCTTCGTGTGCGCTGTCGATGTTTCCAGAGTGATTTTGGTCATATGCGCGCACGACAAGCGGCTTTGCTAGCGCGGCCCAGACGGAGACGTTTTCTCCAGGTGGGATGGAATCGAGTTGCCTCAACAATGCGGCATCCTGTGCCGAGCCAACCGTTGACCTGCTTGAGCCAGCAGAACCTGAATTGGAAGGGTTGGCCACAACTGTGTTGCCCGAAGGCGATGGAGCAATTGTCGTGATGCGAGGCATGGGCGGCGCGACGCAGGCCGCCAAGCATACTTGGCCGATGCTGGAAAGCTGCCACCATGGCGTCTGTCGTCCACCGGTCGCGCTCTGCACGTCAGCGCCAACGCTATCGAGCATTTCGACGACCGTGCCGGGCTTGCTCAGACGTTCCTTCAATGCTCCGGAGAACGGGCTGTTGCGCCCACCACCGTCAGAGGCTGTGTGTCCCGGCGCGGTCGCAAAAACGATGATCGTGCGCGGCGGCGCGGCGATTTCCGCGAGGCCGCGCGTCAGCGTCGCAGAGCGCCCGAAGCCGCGCACGCGCTCTTCCCACGGATTGTTGCGGCAGGCGTCGAAGATGAGCAGGTTCGCGCCCGGCGCGCGCAGCTGCTTGAGTTGCTCGCTGATTTCCGTCGTCGACACCGCCACACGGCGCAGGATGGTCTGCACCTGATTGGTCGGCATGGCCGCAAAGTCCGCCGCCGGCAGCCGCGCGCCCACGGGAATGAGGAAGTTCGCGCCGTCCACCTGGATGGCGTGGCCGGCGTAATAGATCACCACCTGCGCGTCGTCAGGCGCGGCCGCCACTTTCGTCCCGAACGCCGCGAGCACAGAACTCATCGTCGCGCCGTCCGCGTTCGTCGCCAGATCGACGCGGAAGCCCACGCCCACGAGCGCATCGCGAATGTCGCTGGCGTCGTTCAATGGATTGCGCAGGTCCGGCACGAAGCCCGCCGCCTCCGACGCCGCGATCCCGGTCGCGCTCGCATCGACACGCCCGTCGCCGTTGTAGTCGGCGTTGCCGATCACCAGCGCGAGCTTTGTCACGGGCGCCTGCGCGCTGCCCAACCCCGCCGCAAACACAACGCACGCCGCCAGAACCCGGGCTGTCCACCGCATGGCCATCTTCCCCTTTGTGACGGGAGAGTAGCGGGTCTGTCGGGCGAATCCATCTCTCTGATTTCCCTCTCCCGCCCGCAACTCAACTGACGACACCCCTTGCGCAAACATCTCGCACGCGGGCGAGGGAAAATTGGGGAACGAGCGCCCCCTCGCGTCACGCTTATCGCGCGCGCGTGTCCGTGTCCCCCAAGGGCCGCGAAAATTTCAGCGTGAATCTATCCGACCGGACTGATGCGGCGGGGTGTCTTCAAGGTCCTGTCGCGCAACCCGAAACGCAAACCGCCGCCAGGCCGGCGCGACTATTTCCGCGATCTCTGCGACGCACGGGAGGCGGCAGCATGGGCGCTCCATCCGCTGAATTCGAGTTGACGGGCGCGCGTGCGCACGCCCTCGAAATCAACCGCGGCGGGCGATGAGTCATGGCCGGATGGCGGAGGTGTTGCAGGTGAGGACCGCCGGCGTCCCCGCCGAGACAGAAAGAGCAATCACGCACCGGCGGCGCCAGATCGAAGCGCGTGTGCCGGCGGGGACGCCGGCAGTCCTACTCGCGGACAGAAGCGCCAAGGGCTACGATCCGGCCATGAACTACCGCCACGCCTTCCACGCCGGGAACCATGCCGACATTCTCAAGCACGTCTGCCTCGCGCTGGTCATCGAGCACCTGAAGCACAAGGCGGCGCCCTTCGCGGTGATGGACACCCACGGCGGTCGCGGCGTCTACGCGCTCGACGGGCAGGAGGCGCAGCGCAGCCCCGAGTGGCGCGAGGGCGTGGGGCGCATCTGGGACTGGGCGGAGGCGCCGTCTGCGCTCGCGCCCTATCTGGCCGCGCTGCGCGGCGTGAACGAGGACGGCGGACTGCGTGCCTATCCGGGCTCCCCGGTGATCGCGCTCGCCGGGATACGCGAGCACGATCGCCTCATCGCCTGCGAACTGCATCCCGAGGAAGCGGGCGCGCTCCGGCGGCGCCTCGGCGACGATCCGCGCGCGCAGGTCCACCAGCGCAACGGCTTCGAGGCGATGGGCGCGCTCCTGCCGTTCACCGAACGGCGCGGGCTGGTGCTGATCGACCCGCCCTACGAGGACCGCGATCACGAGACGATCCAGTCCGTGCGCGCGATCCGCGCCGCGCTCGAACGCTTCGGTCACGGAATCTACATGTGGTGGCGGCCTGTGAAGGATGTGCGCGAGACCGACATGGCCGACGCCGAACTGCTGCATGGACGCAAGCTCAACGCGCTGCGCGTCGACCTCGCGGTGGACCGCGTGACCCCGGAGGGCCGGCTGGCGGCGTCAAGCATGCTGATCGTCAACCCGCCCTTCACGCTGGCGCCGACGCTGTCGGAGGCGTTGCCCGCGCTCGCGGCGCGGCTGGCGCTCTCGGACGGCGCGGGCTGGCGGCTGGAGGACGTGCGATGAAACGGACCTGCGTTGACTTCGCATTCGCAACAGCCTCCCTTCGACGCCCAGTCCACGGAACGCGAGACGATGACGACCACCGACGCGCCGGCGCCGCGCAACTACCGCTACTACGAGTTCGTGATGGTGGCGTTCGTCACCGTGCTGATCTGCTCGAACCTCATCGGCCCCGCGAAGGCCGCCCAGGTGACGGTGCCGTATCTGGGCCCGATCACCTTCGGCGCCGGGGTCATCTTCTTCCCGGTCTCCTATGTGTTCGGGGACGTGCTCACCGAGGTCTACGGCTACGCCCGCGCACGGCGGGTGATATGGGCGGGGTTCGGGGCGCTGATCTTCGCGGCGGTGATGGCCTACGTGGTTGTGGCGCTGCCGCCCGCGCCGGACTGGCCGAACCAGAAGATCTACGAAGTCGCCTTCGGCAACACCGGGCGTATCGTGGCGGCCTCCATGTTCGCCTACTTCTGCGGCGAGTTCGTCAACTCTTTCGTCCTCGCCAAGATGAAGGTCTGGACAGAGGGCCGCTTCATGGGGCTACGGTTCGTGGGCTCCACGGTCGCCGGGGAGGCGGTGGACAGCGCGCTCTTCTACCCGCTCGCCTTCTACGCCTCCGGCATCATGCCCAACGAGCTTGTTTTCAAGTTGATGGTCAGCCAGTTCTTCGCCAAGACCGCTGTCGAGATCGTCTTCCTGCCGCTGACCTACTGGATCGTCAGCCGCCTCAAGAAGGCCGAGCACGAAGATTTCTACGACCGCAGGACCGACTTCACGCCGTTCAGGCTCTGAGGTCGGCTGGTCCGGATTCGCCTTGCGGGCAAGCAGTTTTTCGACCATATGTGGGATTGAAGTCGGCATGTCGCCGGCGGAGTGCGGACGTTCCGCAGCGTGCGGCGATACAAAATCATCCCCGACTACGAAATTCCGGGCCACCATCTGGACATGCTGACGACCGCTTTGGCGCCGCGTACGGGAAACCGTGCGCGGCTTGATCCCGTTTGGGGAAGAGGACGATGAGTTACGACGACGAGTTCGGCAACGACGACGATTTTGACGACAAGAAAAAGGATCACGGCCGGGGTCGTCGTGACAAATCGGCAAGCGAGACAGACACGCCCCCGAGCGACTTCGGCGGCGGTGGCGGCGGATTTCGCAGC
>CAZGYQ010000013.1:0-49846 GCA_964530695.1 uncultured Caulobacteraceae bacterium | reverse complement strand
CAGCCGTGGGATCATCGCCGTGTTTTCAACAGGCGATGGAGCCAATGCAGATCACGAAACCCCTCCGCAACGGCATCGAGACATTCAAGACCCACGTCCGGTCCCTCCGGCTGTGGGTGCTGGAGCTTTATGCGTGGTGGGTTTTGAGTTTCGGCGATCGTGCGGAACGCATCGGCTTGCGCGGTGACATCCGCGAGGCGCGCCGCGAGGTGCGTGAGCTTCTGTTTCTCACGATGGTGTCGCGCATGACGTTCCAGCGCCGCGCGCGAAAGTGGATGCGGCCGCCCTCGGCGCGCAACGGGTTCATATATGTACAACGAAGACTGAACCTCATCCGGCTCTACACGCGCGGGATCAAACTCCGGACCCTGCGCGACATCCGCGATGTGCTGAACAACTTCGATCACATCGTCGAACGCGCCGTCGCGCGAGTTCCGAAGGGCGTGTGTACAGGCCGCCTCGCGATCGTCGCGCCGCCGGCGTGTGCGTGCGGCTTCACCGCGCCCGCACCTGCCACGGAAGGCGCAGACACATCATGACCAGTGAAATAGGACCGCGGGCCTATGGCCCGCATGACGATGCTAAGGCCACGCGAGATTCCAGCCGGAGTCTGGCGGCGGCGGCGTGTGCGGGCCATAGGCCCGCGGTCCCGCTCGCTGACGCCGGCGCATTCCTGCACTGCACACCAAAAACCGCGCCACATCCCGAAAGACGCCCTATATCTTCCCCCAGACTCGCCCCCACCCCGGAGACCCCCATGGCCGATGGCCTCGCAGGCGCTGACGAAGGCGCGCCCCTCGATCTCGACGCCGCCCAGAAGATCCTCGCCGACGCCTCTCGCGGCGCCGACGACGGCGAGCTGTTCGTGGAGGACAGCCGGTCGGAGAGCTTCCTGTGGGACGACGGCCGGCTGAAATCGGCGAGCTATGACGCGAGCCAGGGCTTTGGCCTCAGGCTCGTGGCCGGCGAGCGCGCGGGCTACGGCCACTCCAGCGTCCTCGACGGGGACGCCGTGCGCCGGGCTGCCGACGCAGCGAAGCTCGCGCTGCGCGGTCATTCCGGCACTCTTGATGTCGCCCCGCCCCGCACCAACGCCAGGCTCTACCGCGACGTCGATCCCCTCGCCGCGCCCGGCTTCACCGACAAGACCGACCTCCTCGCCGAGATCGACGCCTATGTCCGCGCGAAGGACCCGCGTGTCGTGCAGGCGACCGTCTCGCTCGCGGGCTCACGCCGCGCGGTGACGATCGTGCGCCCCGACGGCGCGCGCTACGAGGACGCGCGCCCGCTGGTGCGGGTGAACATTTCGGTGACGGTGGAGAAGGATGGCCGGCGCGAATCGGGGTCGTCGGGGATAGGCGGGCGCGAATCGTACGAGGCGTTCATCGCGCCCGAGCGCTGGAGGAAAGTCGCCGACGAGGCGCTGCGCATCGCGCTCGTGAATCTCGATTCGATTCCCGCGCCGGCGGGCGAGATGGACGTGGTGCTAGGCCCGGGCTGGCCGGGGGTGCTGCTGCACGAAGCCGTCGGGCACGGCCTGGAAGGCGACTTCAACCGCAAGGAAACCTCTGCTTTTGCTGGGAAAATCGGCCAGCGCGTCGCAAGCCCCGGCGTCACCGTCGTTGACGACGGCACCTTCGCGGATCTGCGCGGCTCGCTCACCATCGACGACGAAGGCACGCCGACATCGCGCACCGTGTTGATCGAGGACGGGATTCTGAAGGGCTATCTGCAGGACCGGATGAATGCGCGGCTCATGGGAGTGTCGCCGACGGGCAACGGTCGGCGCGAAAGTTTCGCGCACACGCCGATGCCGCGGATGACCAACACCTTCATGACCGCGGGCGACAAGGAACCCGAAGAGATTCTCCGCTCGCTGAAGCGCGGCGTCTATGCGGTCAACTTCGGCGGCGGCCAGGTCGACATCACGTCCGGCAAGTTCGTGTTCCAGTGCACCGAGGCCTATCTCGTTGAAAACGGTGAAATAAAAGCCCCCATCAAGGGCGCGACGCTGATCGGCGACGGGCCCACCGCGCTCACCCGCGTGACGATGATCGGCGCCGATCTGAAGCTCGACGAGGGCGTCGGCACGTGCGGAAAGGGCGGCCAGAGCGTGCCGGTCGGCGTCGGTCAGCCCACGCTCTACATCCAGGGACTGACGGTCGGAGGGCTCTGAGCGAATCCAAGTGCGTCAATTTTCTGACGCACCCCATCTTCTCGACTCAGTTTGTTTGTGCGTTAAGCGCGATGCGTTTCGACGCATGGGAGACTATAACTATGGCGACGAAGACTGCTCCGAAGAAAGCTGCTGCAAAGGCTCCGGCCAAGGCGGCGGCAAAAAAAGCGGCTCCCAAAAAGGCCGCCAAGAAAGTCGCGAAGAAGAAGTAAGCTTCTTCCTCACGTGAAAATCAGGCGTCGGTCCGAACGGACCGGCGCCTTTTTCATTTCCCCTTCAGCACCAGGCATTTCATGCCGAAGCCGAAACGACCCACGTCGCGCCGCCCAGCATCACCCCGTCCGGTCCGGCGTGCGCGCCCAGCACGTCGCGCACCGCCGCCGCCACCGCCGCGCGCTTGTCCTCTTCGACATCGCGCAGCATCGCCGAGACAGGCCCGACCTGCAGCGTGGTCCGCATCGCGTCCTCGATATCGACGCCCACCTGCATCGCCACATCGAACGGCGCGATCTCGATCCGGCTGAACCCAGCCGTCCCGAGAAATCCGCGCACCCGATCGGGGTCGGCGAAAGCGAACGGCCCCGGCGCGTGCGGATCGGGCGCGACCTTCGGCGGACCGAGCACGCGCATCGCTGCAAACGAAGGCACGCTCACCCACGGATTGTCCGCAAACGCCCGCCAGCAGACGAACGCCATGCGCCCGTCCGGCTTCAGCGCGCCGTGCAGATGTGCGAACGCCGCCGCAGGGTCTGAGAAGAACATCACGCCGAAACGCGAGAAGAGGAGGTCGTGCGGCCCGCCGAGCGGCGCGACAGAGGCGTCCGCCTCCTCGAAGCGGATGTTCGCGACCCCGCCCGCCCGCTCGCGCGCCCGCGCCAGCATCGGCGCGGAGACATCGACGCCCAGTACGGCCCCGCCCGCGCCCACCGCCTTCGCCAAGGCGAGGGTTGTATCCCCGCATCCACACCCCACATCGAGCACGCGCTCGCCGGACTTCGGCGTCGCGATGCGCATCGCCTCCTCGCCGAACGGCGCGATCAGGCGGTCGAGGCGCGCCTGCTGTTCCGTCCAGCGTCGGCCGACTTCCTCGTTCCAGAGCGTGATCTGTTCGTCGTTGGACATCGCCATGTAGTGCTCCTGAAGTCCGGACCGCGCCGCGCATCCGCATCGCCCGCCGACTGCATCGCCATATTGGAGCGCGCCGCGAATGCGGCCAGCCTTCTGGCGGGGTCAAAATGATGACACATTTCAGGACTTCTCGATAAACAATAAAATGATAGTGTTCCTCGATAACTTGCGAGAGCGACGATGAGAAACGTGGCGGCATTGGCGGCGCTCATGGCATTTGCGGGCGCGGCGCATGCAAACAGCGCCGGTCCAGAAGCGCCAGCCGCCAGTCCGGGAGGCGCGGGCGAGAACGCGTCGATCCCCGCGGCGCCCGCAGCAGGCGCGGGCGTCGACGGCCGGGTGACCTACCCGCCGGACTTCTTCGCCCAGTACACGCCGCAGACAGCGCTCGACATGGTCCGCCGCGTGCCGGGCTTTTCGATCGACTCGGGATCGGATCGGCGCGGCTTTTCCGGCGCCGCCGGCAACGTGCTGATCGACGGCGCGCGGCCCAGCGCCAAGAGCCAGGGGCTTGAGGACATTCTCGGGCGCATCCCGGCAAGGCAGGTGGTGCGCGTTGAACTCATTCGCGGCGCGTCTTCAGGCGAGGCGGCGGGGCAATCCGTGATCGTCAACGTCGTGCGCACCACGAGCGCGGGCTCCGGGCGCTACGAAGCCGGAGCCGAGTTGACCGAGGCCGGACGGGTCAGCCCGCGCGGCGAGCTCTCCTACAATGGCCGCATCGGAGAGATGGAATTCACCCTCGGCGCGGATCGCTATCTCGAGCAACGGCCGCTCGGCGGCATCCGCATGTTCCGCGACGGTCAGGACAATCTTGAGTATGTCAGCACGGACTGGACGCCGCGCACCTATCGCGAAGCCAACATCAATGGCGCGATCTCCACGCCGCTGCTGGGCGGAACTTTGAACCTCAACGCCTCGGCGCACAGGGAAAATTTCAAGACCGCGCTGGAGTCCGCGCGCTTCGAAATCGTGCCGGTCAATTCGCTCGTGCCGTCCACGAGCCCTGCGATCACGACCGTCCCGTTCGATTCCTTCCGGCTCTCGATCGACGACCGCACGCGCGAGCGCGAGCTCGGCGCAGACTGGGAGCGGCGCTTCGGCGCGCTGACGTTCAAGATGGTTGGCCTCGACACCCGCGAATGGGGCGGCAACGACGAGAGCACGCGCGTTCGCGACAGCGCAGGCGCGACCGTGGCGGTGATATCCCAGCGGACGCGGTACGAAAGTTCTGAGTCCATAGTCCGCGCCAGCGCCGCTTGGGCGATCTCGCCGGCCCATCGCATGGAATTCGGCGGCGAAGGCGCGCTCAACACGCTCGACGCGGCGCTGTCGCTGACCGAGGATCTCGGCGCGGGCCCGGTGGCGATCACTTTGCCCGCGGCGAACGTCACGGTGGAGGAAGAACGCTTCGAAGGCTTCGCGACATACAACTGGAAAATCACGCAGCGCTGGACGGTCGAGAGCGGGGTCACCGTGGAGACCTCAACGATCTCGCAGTCCGGCGACACGACCGCCAGCCGCACGCTCACCTACTGGAAGCCGAATGTGCAGGTGTCGCGCCAGATCGGAACGCGGGACCAGGCGCGCGTACGCTTTTCGCGCGACGTGAGTCAGCTCGCCTTCGGCGACTTCGTCAGTTCCGCGACGCTTGCTGACAACACTGTGGCCGCGGGCAATCCCGATCTGCGTCCGCAGGCCACCTGGCGCCTTGAAGGCGTGCTCGACAAGCGGTTCGGCGAGAGCGGCGCGGTGGCGCTGACGCTCGCGCGCGAGTGGATCGAGGACGCCTCGGACCTTGTACCGATCCTTGACACCCGGCCTGGCGCACCCGCCAACATCTACTTCGACGCGCCCGGCAACATCGGCGAGGGCGACATTCTCTCGGTGCGACTCACCGGCACGTTGCCGCTCGGCGCGGTGCTCAAGGGCGCGCAAGTGAAGGTCGATCTCAATTGGTGGGACGCCGAGGTCAGCGACCCGGTGACCCATCGCGCACGGCAGATTTCAGAATTCGCCGACACAGAAACCACCATCGAGTTCCGGCAGGACCTCACGGCGATGAAGCTCGCGTGGGGCTTCGAGTTCTACAAGCGCGCGGAAGTGCAGTTCTTCCGCGTCAGCGAACTCGAGACGTATGAGGAAGGCCCGTTCCTGTTCGGCTTCGTGGAATCCACCGCCCTGCGCGGCGTCAAGATGCGCGCCTTCGTCGAGAACATGCTCGACACCGAGTTCAGGCGCGAGCGGCGCTTCTACACCCCCGACCGCACCGGCGCTGTGTTTCTCGACGAGGAGCGCGAACGCCAGTTCGGGCGCATCTTCGGCATCGAGGTCAGCGGAAACTTCTGAGGCGATGGGTCACCCGGCTTCGAAATGATCCGGCCAGCGCCGGCTCGCATGACGTACGGCGAGAATTTCGACATCCCCACCCCGCAATCGATATGCCGCGATATAGCTTGTATCCGGCAACGACCATTCCCGCGCGTCGATGACCCGCCCCACTCGTCCGAGCTTGGGAAACCGCTCCAGCCGGGAAATCCCGCCCCTGATGCGCGCGCCCAGTTCGTCGGCGGCTGCGGGACTGCGGGCAGCAAGCCAGGAGATCGCATCATCGATGTCTGCGAGCGCGCCTTCCGTGTAGCGGATCACGAACGCCGTCTGAACACGTGCTCAACGTTCTCGTCTGAAGCAAATGCGCCTGCGTTCGCCTCGGATACGCCGCGCTGAACAGCGGCGGAAAAATCCCCGTCCCAGTCGAGAAATGTCTCGATAGCTTCCGCCGCAATGGCCTGAAGCGTTTGTCCGCGCGCTTTCGCGGCGGCTTCAAGGCGCGACTCCAGCATCGGGTCCAAAGTAAAGGTGGTCGCCGAACTCATCTGTTCAAACTACCACAAGCGGCTGGTTCGGCCAACACTAACCCCTAGAACAACCCCGGCTCCGGGGGCTTCTTGCCCTTCGGCGGCGCGGGTTGCGGTTCTTCCTCGAACATCGGGTTCTGGTCGAACATGCCCTTGAACGGCGAGTCCTCGATATAGTCCGGCAGGCGGCAGGCGACTGCCTTCACGCCGCTGCGCGCGATGATCTGGCGATCGGGCGCCATGTTGCGCAGGGTGTCGGCGTCGATGTCGCCGATGAGGTCGCTACTCTCCTTGGCCATCAGGTGATTGGCGACGCCGAAGAGCTGGAAGACGCCGGCGTTGTTGAAGATCGTGCGCCAGTCCTTCGGATAGAGCCGCTGCAGCTGAGACAGATCCTGGAAGAACGGCCACACTTGCAGGCCGTAGCCGCGCAGCAGCGTCATCGACTGGCGCAGCGGCCCGAACTCGCCGAGCTGGGCGCATTCGTCGAGCAGGAAGAGCGTCGAGCGTTTCGGGCGCCGCTTGCGGCCCATCACCGTCAGCATCAGCGCGCCGACCCACAGCCGCAGCAGCGCGCCGTGGCTCTCCAGCTTGTCGGGCGGGATGATGATGTAGATCGTCATCGGCGCGCCTTCGCGCACCGCGTCGAGATCGATCGTGGACCGCGTCAGGGACCGCAGCGCGGAATCCGAATTCACGACCTTCAGATAGCTCTGCGCCGTGGAGAGAATGCCGGAACGCGTCTGCTCCGTGATCGGCAGGAAGGAGGAGATGTTCTGCTTGGAAAGCCGGTTCAGGTCTTCGTGGTTTTCCAGCAGCGTGTGCAAGTTGAACACCGCATCGTCGCTCATCAGCAGTTCGCGCACGCGCCCGAAGTGACGCTCGTTGGGCGGCGCCGTTTCCGCGACGGCGGCGATCACGCCGCTCATCAGCGAGCGGCCCCAGTTGTCCCAGAAGGGCTCCTTGTGGAAACCGGCGTCGCCCGCGAGCAGTGAGGCGAGCATTTCGGCGTCCGCGTCCAGCAGCGCGCCGGGACGGTCGAAGAGGTCGAACGGGTTGAGGCTGTCGGTGCGCTTGCCGACCGCCTGGAACGGATCGAGCAGCAGCACCTGCTGGCCCATTTCGCGGCGCCGGCGCGCGGTCACGTGCCAGGTCTCGCCCTTGGGGTCGATGACGATCACCGAGCCTTCAAAGCGCAGCAGGTTCGGGATGATGACGCCGCGGCCCTTGCCGGCGCCGGTGGGCGCGATGGTCAGGAGGTGGCGGTCCTCGCCGTAGAGAATGGGCTCTTCCGCGGCGACGGGCGCGGCCTTGTCGGCGCGCGCGGAGGAGAAGCCCATGGCGGCCTTGTCGTCATCGCCCGCCTTCCAGCCGAGCAGCAACTCCATCGCGCCGGGCTCCGGCGGAGGGGCCGTGCGCGTGGAAGCGACGGGTGCTCTCTTACGGGCCATGCGTCAGCGCCTCCTTCGCGCGGGGAGGTACCGACATCCCCGTCCCGACTATAGAAGTACGCGCGGATTTAGCCATGAGTGCGGGCGATTTGGGCGCAGCGGCGCCGCATCCCGGCGCGAACATGGCGAGTGGTTAATCGCCACCCGCCATGGCGCGAAAATCCGGATAGGTTTGGCGCTATTCCGCAGGTGTCGCCGCCGGCGTCCGCGCCGCGCCGCGGGTGGCGTCCTTCACATTCCTGTGCGCGAGGTGGTTCAGCAGCGGCGACGCCACGGCCAGACCCACGCCGATCCAGATCGACAGCCAGCCCACCTGCTCGAACGTTTTCACGTAGGTCGCAAGCGCCGCATGCGGATCAAGCACCTGACCGCCGACGGTGTCCTGCGCTGTCAGCTTGGCGATCTGCGCTGCCAGCGCCTGCGCGCCCGAGGAGCCGAGGAACCAGGTCGCCATGATCGTCGAGATGAGCGGCGCCGGCGCAAGTTTCGTCATCGCCGACAGGCCGACCGGCGACAGGAAAAGTTCGCCCGTCGTGTGAAGCAGGTAGAGCAGAACGAGGAAGATGATCGGCACGCGGGCGCTTGCGTCAGCGTACTGCGCGCCCCAGACGAGCACGAGGAAGCCCGCGCCCACCTGCATCAGGCCGAGGGCGAACTTGATCGAGTCCCCCGGATCCCGGTTGTGCTTGTTGAGGAAGCTCCACATCGCCGCAAACAGCGGCGCGAGCAGCAGGATAAAGCCAGAATTGAAGCTCTGCGTCTGGCCGGACGTGATCGTGAAGAAGCCATTCGAGGGCATCTGCGTGTTGCGCTCGGCGAACTGGTTGAGCGCTGAGCCCGCGAGTTCGAACAGCGAGAAAAACACAGTGGACCCGGCGACCAGCACCAGCGCGAGAATGACCCTTTGCGCCTCGATCCAGCTGCAGTTGCGGAACATGTAGTAGGCGAAGTAGGCGAGAATTGCGATCGACGAGGCCACCAGCGCCTGGTTCACCACCTGCTCGCGCTGCACCAGCCACCAGACGACCGCAACGCCCGCCACGCCGAGGATGTAGATGAGCCATTCCCGGTTGATCGGCCCCAGAAACGGCTTCTTGATCAGCTCGGGGTTGGGCGGCTGGCCAACCTCGTCGGGCAACTGCTTGGGGCCGGGAATGAAGAACAGCAGCCGGCGCTGAGTGAACACGAGCCAACCGAACGCCATGCCGACGCCGGCGAGGCCAAAGCCCCAGCTCCAGCCGTAGGTGGCGCCCAGTCCCGCACACAGAATCGAGGCCCAGAAGGCGCCAAGGTTGATGCCGAAATAGTAGAGCGTGAAGCCCGCGTCACGGCGCGGATCGCCTTGCGGATAGAGCTGGCCGACGATGGACGAGATGTTCGCCTTGAGGAACCCCACGCCCATGATGATGAGCGCGAGCGCGAGGTAAAAGATGTTCACGAAGAGCGGATTCTTGCCCTTCTCGCCCATCGTGTAGGAGCCTTCCTCGAGCACGGCCGGTAGCGCCGCCGTCGCGGGAAGGTCCTTGATGGCGATGCCGCCGCCCTCGGCGGGGCCATACGCGTAGCGTTGCCCGTCGAGCACCAACCACGTCTTGCGCGCGTCCTGGCGGCCCTCGGAGGCGAACTCGTAGGTCTGGCCCTGGTAGGTCAGCGTCTGCACGACCGGCTTCTGCTCGATCGCCATCGCGAAGTGTCCGGCCACCAGCAGCAGCGCGCCGAACGCGATCGCCTTCTTGGTGCCGAGGTAACGGTCCGCGACCAGCCCGCCGACGAGCGGCAGCAGGTACACGAGCGAGGTGTATGCGCCATACTGGCCCTGCGCGAGCTGGTCATTGAACAGGAAGTGTTGGGTCATGTAGGCGACCAGGATGCCGCGCATGCCGTAGTACGAAAACCGCTCCCACATCTCGGCGAAGAACAGGATGTGCATCCCCTTGGGATGTTTCCTGAGCTGCATGAAAACGGGAACGACGGTGACCGCCGTGATCACCAGGCCCACGGCCACGACAATATTCCACACGATCCGGCACTCCCCTCGATCCGCGCGTCTTACAGCGCGGTCATTTGGCGGCGACTGAACACGCCGCCGCGGGACGATTCAAGCGCCTTGCGCCGGACAACTGGAACCGGCGCTGACCGGGCGCCCGTCGGGAGGGCAGAAACTGTGGCGAATTCGCCTTTGCGGGCATCTTCATGCCGCACTTGCGAGCAAGGCGGTTCACGCCCCTGGCCGATGCACCCACCAGAAGGCGTTGCTGCGGGCCGACGAGCCGTCGAGGTCGAAGCCGAGCTTCCGGAGCGTGCGGATGGACGCCTTGTTGGACATGGCGCAGCCGGCGATGATCTGCATGGCGCCGTGGTCTTCCAGTCGCTTGATGACGGCCGCCGTCGCCTCCGTGGCGAAGCCCTGCCGCCGCCAGCCTGACGCGATGGCGTAGCCGATCTCGAAGCCCTCCCCGCCGCGCAAAGGCTCGAAGCGCACCTCGCCGATCAGCGACCGCGCGACCTCGTGGATGACCAGCATGTGCCGGGGACGGGAATCGACGGTGGTGGAGCGGCCCGCGCCGAACACGTGCTCCCCGCGCCAGCCGTCGTCGATGGCGGCGTCGATGGACGCCTCAAGCGCCGCACGCCCCCTGTTCGCGGCCACGATCACCTCGGCGGTGACGGGTTCGAGCCTCAGACGCTTCGTATAGAGCACATGAGCGAGCGACATGGACCGTGAAGGTGGGCTGCGTCGCGGGCTTGTGCAAGGCGCTATCGCGGCACAATCGCCGAGGCCGCTTCGGCGCGTCCCTCACGGGCCAACAGGTAACCGAGCATCCAGGCGCGCCGCGCCGGCCGCGCGAAAAAGACCGTGCGGCCCTGGAACCGCAGACGCCCGGACATCTCCACCAGCGCATCCATGGCGACCTGCAGCTGCTCGAGGGTGAACACGTTCACGACGATCTCACGGTGATCGGCGCGTGCGGCGGCCCGCGCTACGGGATCGGCGATGCTGGAAAAGTTCACGTCGAGACGCCGGCATGCGCGGTCGGCGCGCGCCGCCATGTCGAGGTCGGTGAGGCATGCCGGATTCTCCAGCAACTGCGCCCTGACCGCGTCGAAGTCGTCCGGTGTCAGCCGAATGTACCGGCCGCGCTGCTCGGGATGCGTCAGCGCAGCGACCGCCCAGACAATCCCTCCGCCGAGATAGACGCGCGGCAGCGTGATCACGCCCGGCGCCGCCGTGCGCGCCAGGGCGTCGATTTCCGCTTTCACCGCCGCCGCACGCACGCCGGCAAGCGTTTCGCCGCCAGCCCCGCCCGCCCGTTCCGACACCCGACGCGCGAGCGTCTTCACGCCCCACGACGTCGAGCGCGCGCCAATGACCTCCTCGCCACAATGCGCCGCCGGACGCTCGACATATGCAAACGAAACTTCGGCGCTGCCGATGTCGATCAGCACGCTTTCGTCGCGACGGTGTGCGAGGCGCCTGCAATTCAGTATCCCCGCGAACGCGAAAGCCGCCTGATCCTCGCCCGAAACAAACTGCATGGCGCCGGCATCACCTGCGACTGCGCGGTTGACGCGCGCGCGCAGGTCCGCACCGTGCGGCGCGGCGGCCAGACCGCTCGAACCTACAACATAGATCCGCAGTGCGCTGACGCCCTCGGCTCGCATCGCGCGCGCGTACCCCGCGACAATATCGGCGACCGGCTGCGCCTGCTCCGGAAAGGCCGCGTTTGCGTTGCGCGTCGGATACTCACGCTCCACCGTTAGGTCGACGTCGCTTTCCTCCGCGGGTGAAACGGACTCCACCAGACGCACGATCGACGCCTTCACGCCGCTGCCGCCAATCTCGATCACGCCAAACCGCATGTCGTCCGCGTGAGCCGCGCCTGCCCAGAAAAAGCACGTGCCGACAATCATGAAAATTCGTTCGAAGAAATTCAATTTCATTGAGGGTCCCCGCCATTCGGCCTATAGCCTACTGTGTTAGGCCGCCACACGGGCAAAGCTCAAATGATGGTTGATTGACGAATATGTGACGCGCCGCTTCGGCCCGATCGCACATTCACGATATCGGCGCACATCATCGACGTGGCGACGGCGAGGGTTGGGAAGCCAATGTTTGATGCTGAAAAGCGGCGAGACGCCGATGGGGAAACCGCGACCAACGCTCCGCCCATTGTCGTGATCGCCGAGGACTGGGCCACGAGCCGGCGACGCGCAGCAAACACACGCGCGATCATCTTCGCCGCCGCACTGCTCGGAATTGGCGCATATCTGGCGCCGCGCGTGATGCCGACCTCCGAGGTGAACGCAGCATCCGTTGCTTCGCCGCCGTCTGCGCAAGCCGTCGTCGCAAGCGCCTTGTCAGATGTCCAGCTGGCGCCGCGGGGCGCGATTTCCGTCTCGCCCATTCCGGATTCGCGCGCAACGCTAGAGCGCCACGGAATTCGCGTTCGCAAAATGACGCCCGATGAGGCGCGCGCAGCGCGCCTTGAGAATGCGGGCAACGCCTGGCTGGTCGCCAATCTGGCGCCGCACGTGGACACTCTTGCAATCGACGACGTCATTCTGGGGCAGTGCGGCGCGTCGGCGCCGGCTGCGCAGACCGCCGCAGTCGCGCCCCTACCCATCTGCTTCATGCGCAGCGGCGAGATCTATGCCACGACCTTGCGCGCGGGGTGAACCACGCTCAGTACGCGCACGCCTCGAACACCTTCGTCATGTCGCCCTTCCAGTCCGTGCGCCAGCGTTCGAGCAGGCGTTCGGCAGGGGTGACGCCGGTGGCGACGATGTCGTCCAGTTCGGTGAGGAAATGGGTCTCGTCATCGCCGCTCGCATTGAGGCGGTTGCGGCTCTTCAGCCCCTGGCGCGCGATGGCAAGCGCCTGCTGCGCCACGTCACGCGCGCTCATGCCCCGGATTGGCGCCTTGAGGCCAAGCACGCCGACGCTGCGGCGCAGCGCCTCGCGATCCTCGGCTGTCCAGCACTTCACGAGGCTCCACGCCGCTTCGAGCGCCGCGTCGCAGTAGAAGATGCCCGCCCAGAACGCCGGCAGCGCGCAGAGCCGCGACCACGGCCCCGCATCGGCGCCGCGCTGTTCGATGTAGGTCTTGAGGCGCACTTCCGGGAAAATGGTCGAGAGATGGTCTTCCCAGTCACTGAGCGTGGGTTTTTCCCCCGGCAGCGCCGGCAATCTGCCGGCCAGGAAATCGCGAAAGCTCTGGCCCGATGCGTCGATGTACTTCCCGTTCCGGTAGACGAAATACATCGGCACATCGAGTGCGTAGTCGGCGTACTGCTCGAAGCCGAAGCCCTCATCGAACACGAAGGGCAGCATGCCCGTGCGATCTGGATCGGTGTCGGTCCAGATCTGCGCGCGGTACGAGAGGAAGCCATTGGGACGGCCTTCGGTGAACGGCGAATTGGCGAAGAGCGCCGTAACGATCGGCTGCAGCGCCAGCGACACGCGCATCTTCTTGCGCATGTCAGCTTCGGACGCATAGTCGAGGTTGGCCTGCACGGTGCAGGAACGGAACATCATCTGCCGCCCGAGGCGCCCGACCTTCGGCATGTAGTTGCGCATGATGACATAGCGCCCCTTCGGCATGATCGGGGTTTCCTCCAGCGACCACTGCGGCGAGACGCCGAGGCCGAGGAACGCGATGCCGAGATTGCCGGCGACCTCGCGCAACTGCGCGAGGTGCACGCCGACTTCCGAACAGGTCTGGTGCAGGTGCTTGAGCGGCGCGCCCGAAAGTTCGAACTGGCCGCCGGGCTCGAGGCTGATGGAAGCGCCGTCCTTCTTGAGCGCGATGACGTGCTCGCCCTCCATGACGCGCTCATAGCCGTATTTCTCCGCGAGACCATTGAGGAGCTGGCGGATGCCGAACGGGCCCTCGTAGGGCACCGGAGAACGATCGGCGACGTGGAAGCCGAACTTCTCGTGCTCGGTGCCGATGCGCCAGGTCGTCGGGTCGGGCTTGTTGCCCTTCTCGAAGTGCTCGACCAGTTCGGCATGGTTTTCGATCGGGCGCGCCCGTTCTTTCGTCTCGGCCATGACGCTTCCTCTTCACGTTTGAGCGAGGGATGTGGCGCCGGGGCGCCGCCGCCGCAAGGTCGCCGCAATTGGGAATCGCTTTCTACCAGTCGCCCCATGACGACTGGATGACGGCGAGCGCCGCGATCACCGCCGTCTCGGCGCGCAAAATTCGCGGACCGAGGGAAACCGGCACGACGTACGGCAGGCTGCGCAGGAGCCGCCGCTCCTCGGGATCGAAGCCGCCTTCGGGGCCAGTGAGCAACGCGAGCTTTTTTCTTCCCCCGCGCGCGGGGAAAGTACCCGGCGCAGCCGGGGGATGGGGGCGGGCGCCGGAGCCCCCTCCGTCCCCGGCTAGCGCCGGGGCCACCTCCCCCGTTTCGCTGCGCTGCACGGAGGCGGAAAGCGCCATCGCAATAGAAGGCGCACCACCCTCCTCATCACAGAAGATGATCGGCCGTTCGCCGTCCCAGCCGTCGAGGATGCGGTGCAGCGGCAAGGGCGCCATGATCTCCGGCACGTCGAGACGTTCAGTTTGCTCGGCCGCCTCGATGGCGATGGCGCGCAGGCGCTCGATGCGCACCGTCTCCGACACCGTGCGCCGGGTCAGCACTGGCTGCAGCGTGCGCACGCCGAGTTCGGTGGCCTTCTCGACGATGAGGTCCGTGCCGTGCCGCTTCACCGGCGCGAAGAGGAGCATGAGGTCGGGCGTCGCCGTCTGCTCTCGCGTCCGCGCGGCGATGGCGAGGCTCGCGCCCTTCTTGCCGGCCTGCGCGAGCGTTGCGTTCCATTCCCCGTCCGCCCCGTTGAAGACGCGCACGGGCGCGCCGGGCCCGAGGCGCATCACGGACGTGAGATAGCGCGCCTGCCCCTCTTCCAGAGGGACGGTTGCGCCTGCGACGAGCGGCGCTTCGACGAAGAGGCGGGGAACGGCCATGATCCTTGCTCGCCGAAGCGGCGCGCGGTGGCAAGCCGCCTTGACCTCGCCGTCTTCGGCGGGAAGGAAACGGCCCAAGAAGGAAATGGCATGGCCAGACCCGCACGGATCGACGTCCTCCAGGGCGATGTCACGAAAGTCCAGCTCACGTCGGAAACGCACGTGATCGCGGGCGCGAAGGGCCGCGCGCCGAAGAGCGAGGTCGTCAACAAGATGCGCGTCTTCCTGCGCGAGCGCACGGGCGGGCGCGAGACGGACGTGACGTTCGAAAACACCACCGTAGGCGTACATGAGGGCCACGCCATCACCGTCGGGCGCGCCTTCGTGCGCGGGCGCCGCGGGCCGGTGCTGCTGACGCTCGTCAACGAGTCCACCGGCCAGCGCGAGGAGTTCGCCGACGGCATGGCGCGGGCGCTGCGCACCGAGACGTTCGGGCCGCGCTGGAAGGCGTTCGGCCTTTCGGCGGCGATCTTCCTCCTCGGCTGGCTGTGGAACGCGCTCTTTGCGCAGCAGGCGTTGGGCGTCTGGGGCGGGCTATGGCCGCTGTTTCTGGCGTTCCTCGCCTACCCCGCCTTCTGGGCGGGCGTGGCGGGCCTCGACGGGCTGACCCGCGTGCGCAGCGACGGCGCCGAGACCGCGCGCATCCGCGCCGAGATCACCCGCCTCTCCGGGGCCCCGCGCGACGTGACGCCGTCCATCGCCGGCCCGACAAGCGAGGCCGGCGCGATCACGATCCTGCCCCCGCCGCGGCGCTGACTTTCTTCCCCCGCCAGGCGGGGGAAGTACCGGCGAAGCCGGGGATGGGGGCGCGGGGCCCCTCCGTCTCGCTTCGCGAGCCACCTCCCCCGTTCGCCGCGCTCACGGAGGAGGAAGACGGCGGCGCTTGTCTGCGCTCCGCCAATCCGCTTCGATGAATCCATGCGCACCGCCCTCCTCGCTCTCGCCGCCCTCGCCTTCATCGCACCGGCGCAGGCCGCCCCGCTCGACCCGGCGCTCGCGCGTGAGATCGACGCGGTCGCCAACGAGACGCTGCGCACATCGGGCGTGCCGAGCGCCTCCATCGCCATCGTCCGCGACGGCGAGATCGCCTACGCGCAGGCCTACGGCATGGCGCGGCGCGGCGTGCGCGCGACCACGGAAACCCGTTACGCCATCGGCTCGATCTCCAAGCAGTTCACCGCCGCCGCGATCCTCCTGCTCGCCGAGGACGGCAGGCTGACGCTCGACGACAGGATCGATCCATATGTCCCGACGCTCACGCGCGGACGCGACATCTCGATCCGCCAGATTCTCTCGCATACTTCGGGCTATCGCGATTACTGGCCGCAGGACTTCGTGCCCGATCTCATGACCCGCCCGACCAACGCGCAGGCGACGCTGACCCGCTGGGCGCGCATCCCGCTCGACTACGAGCCGGGCGCTGAATACCGCTACTCGAACACCGGCTTCACCATCGCCGGGCTGATCGTGGAGAAGGTCGCCGGCGCGCCGCTGCATCAGGTGCAGCAGCAGCGCATCTTCAACCGCCTCGCCATGACCGGCGTGACGGAGATCGACAGCGGGCCGCTGACCGGCCCCGTGGATTCGCAAGGTCATGCGCGCTGGGCCGGCGGGCCGGTGCGCCCCGCGGTGAAGGAAGGCCGCGGCTGGCTCTATGCCATCGGCGAACTCGCTATGCGCCCGACCGATCTTGCGCTGTGGAACATCTCGCTGATGAAGGGAACGCTTCTGAAACCAGCGTCGCTTTCAGCGATGACCACGTCGGTGACGCTAACCAACGGCAATCCCGCAAACTACGGCGCGGGCCTCGACGTGCGCACGATCAACGGCAAACGCGTGTGGAGCCACGGCGGCGCAGTGAGCGGCTATCTCGCCAACAACGCCATCTACGTCGACGAAAACCTCGCCATCACCGTACTCACGAACGGCGAGTTCGGCGGCGTGCAGGATGCGCTCGCGGCGCGCCTCGGTTTCCTGCTGCGCGAACAGCCGCCGAAGGTGATCGCCGCGCGCGACATGCTCGCGCAATTCCAGCGCGGCGAGATCGACCGCGCGCGCTTCACGGCGAACGGAAACGCCTACTACGACGCCGCCGCCCTGCGTGAACTCTCGCGCGCGCTGCGCCCGCTCGGCCCCGCACGTCTGATCCGGCTTGAAGCCGACCGCCTGCGCGGCGGCCTCACCTTGGAAGTCTACGCCGTCACCTTCGCGGAACGCCGCGCCACCATCGTCGCCCGCGCCGATCCGGCGACGGGAAAATACGAGCAGTTCGTGGTGGATTTCGGAGCCTGAGCGCGGCGGCGATCGCCGCCCCCGGCGTTTTTCGCCCGGCCGATCGCCCTCACGCCCTGGCGAATTTCTCCGCGAGATCCGCCAGAGCCTTCGTCGCATCGACCCGCGCGCTGGCCCGAGCGGCGCCTGCACGCACGGCGAGGTCGTGCGGACTGGCGAGACGTTTCGCCAGGATATCCGCGAGTTCTGGCGGGTGGAAATCGAACTCGTCGATGACATCAGCCGCGCCGATTCCGGAGAGCGCCTCGGCGTTGGCGGTCTGGTGATCGTCCGCCGCGATGGCGAGCGGAACGAGGATCGAGGGGCGGCCTGCCGCTTGCAGCTCCGTCACCGTCGAGGCGCCGGCCCGCGCGATCACCAGATGCGCGGCCGCCAGTTTCGCCCCCATGTCCTTGAAGAACGGCGACACCTCCGCCTTGACGCCCATCTTCGCGTAGGCGTCGCGCACGCTCGCGACCTGCTCCTCGCGCGCCTGCTGCGTGATTTCGAGGCGTGCGCGGATGTCCTGCGGCAGCAGCGCGATCGCCTGCGGCGTCACTTCACCGAAGAGGCGCGCGCCCTGACTGCCGCCGGTCACCAGGATGCGCAGCGGCTGCCCCGGCGCGACGGACGGATAGGCCGCGTTGCGCGCATCGAGGATCGCCGGACGCACGGGATTGCCGGTGACGACCTTGTGCGGCGCGGCGGATGCTGGAAGGCGGTCCAGCCGCTCGAAGCCGCAGGCCACGACCGTGGCGCGCGCGGCGTAGGTGCGGTTCACGCGGCCGAGCACGGCGTTCTGTTCGTGGATGACCACCGGCCGCTTCTGCGCGAGCGCGGCCTCAAGCGCAGGCAACGAAGGGTAGCCGCCGAAACCCGCGACGACGGCGGGCTGCATGACTTTCAGGCTGCGCCGCGCCGCGGAAATGCCGCGCATGATCTTCAACGCCGCGGCGATGATCTTGAAGGGATTTTTGCCCTGGATGGTCGCGGCGGGCACGTCCTGGATTTCATCGGCGGGAAACCCTTCCGCGTAGCGACGGCCGCGCTCGTCGGTCATCAGCACCACGCGCCAGCCGCGCGCGCGCATCTCGCCGGCGAAAGCGGCCGCGGGGAAGAGGTGCCCGCCGGTGCCGCCGGCGGCGATGAGAACCGTGCGCGTCATTCAAGACCTCTCAGGCCAGACATCTCAGGCCAGCTCTCTCATGGTTGGGGCCGATCATGCAGAAACGCGCCGGGCCGCTCGCGCAGCAGCGCGAACGCAAGGCCTATGGTCAATGCGGAGCCGATCATTGCCGATCCGCCATACGAAACGAGCGGCAGCGTCAGCCCCTTCGCGGGTGCAGCGCCAGCGTTGACCGCCACGTGGATCGCCGCCTGCAGGGTGAACAGGAAGATGAGGCCGGACGCCGCGAACTGCTGGAACGGATCGACGAGGCGTGACGCGCGGCGCAGGCCGAACCACGCGATCGCTGCGTAAAGCCCGATAAAACCGAGGGAGGCGAGCCAGCCGAATTCCTCGGTCGCCGCGGCGTACACAAAATCCGCATGCGCATCCGGCAACGAGACCTTCACGATCCCCTCGCCGGGGCCCCGTCCCAGGACGCCGCCCGACTGCATCGCTTCAAGCGCCTTGGTGACCTGCCCGCCCTTGTTGTCGGGATCGAGAAACAGATCGATGCGTTTGCGGAAGTGCTCGGAGAAATTGTAGGCGAGCACGCCGCCAGCGCTCGCCGCCGCCGCGCCGAGGGCGAATATGCGCCACGGCGCGCCGGCAGTCAGCAGCATCGCCGCCAGCACCATGCCCAGCAGCACCGTCTGGCCATAGTCCGGCTGCGCGACCAGCAACGCCGCTGTGACGCCGTAAAGCGCGCACGCAAGCGCGACGCCGGGAAATCGTCGCTGCTTGACGCCCGCGCTGAGCATCCACGCCATCGCGATCACAAGCGCAGGCTTCGCCAGCTCCGACGGCTGCAGCGACAATCCCTCCACGCGTATCCAGCGCTGCGCGCCCTTTTCAGTGTGGCCGATGAACAGCACGACAAACAGAAGCGCGGTCGCGCCAAGAAACAGCAGGACGCCCGTACGGCGCACCGCCGTCGCCGGCAGGAACGAGGCGCCCGCAATCGCCAGCGCGCCGACCAGCGCAAAGGCGCCCTGCCGGAGCGCGAGAGAGAACGTGCTGTCGTAACCCATGCGCGCGGCGGCGTTGGGGCTTACGGTGAGCGCGTAGAGAAAGCCGAACAGCAGCAGCAGCCCTGACGACACAAGCAGCGCGCGCTCGTGCTGCCGCACATGGGCGATGACGCCGTTCATGCGCTGGCCCGCTGGCTGACCACCTCGCCCAGCGCTTGCACGAGGATCTTGAAGTGCGCGCCGCGCGCCTCAAAGTCCTTGTACTGGTCGAAAGATGCGCACGCGGGCGAGAGCAGCACGATGGCGTCCTTGTCCTTCGACGCACGCGCATCCTTGAACGCCTGCGTCACCGCCTTCTCCATCGTCGCGCACTGCACCGAAGGCGCGCGGCCGGCCAACGTCAGCGCCAGTTTCGGCGCCGCTTCGCCGATGAGGTAGGCCTTGGCGATGCGCGGGAAGAATTTCTCGAGCGTCTCGATGCCGCCGTCCTTGGCCTTGCCTCCGGCGATCCAGTAGACGCGATCGTAGACGGCAAGCGCCTGTGCGGTCGCGTCCGCATTCGTCGCCTTGGAATCGTTGATGAACGTGACGCTCTCGATGTCGCCAACACGTTCGAGGCGGTGCTCAAGTCCCGGAAAGCTCGCAATGCCCGCCGCGATCTCGCGCGTGGTGAGGCCGAGCGCCCGGCACGCCGCATACGCCGCCGCCGCGTTCTGCGCGTTGTGGCGTCCCGGCAGCGCCGGCGCCTCGCGCATGTCGAGCACCAGCTCCGCGCGGCCCTGCAGCGCGTCGAAGAGGCGACCGCCGAGCGTCGCCACGCCGCGGCTGAGCGCCTGACGCGCCGAAATCGGCGCCGCTTGCCGCGCGCCGGAAGTGAGTTCCGTGCAGATCTGCGCGCCGTAGGCGTCGTCGACGCCGACCACCGCCCAATCGCCCGCGCCCTGGTTGCGGAAGATGCGTCGCTTGGCGGCGAGATAGCCCGCCATGTCGCCGTGACGGTCGAGGTGATCGGGCGTGAGGTTGAGGAACACCGCCACCGTGCAGCGCAGGCTTTCCTCGAGATCGAGCTGATACGACGAGAGCTCCAGCACGTAGTAGGCGCCCGCGTGCAGCGGTTCGAGATCGAGCACGCCGGTGCCGATATTGCCGCCGATGCGCGCGTCACGGCCCGCCGACTTCAGGATGTGCCCGATCAGCGCCGTCGTGGTGGATTTGCCGTTGGTGCCGGTGACGCCGACGATCTTCGGGCGTCCGTGCGCGGGCAGCGAATTCACCGCGCGGGCGAAGAGCTCGATGTCGCCGACGATCGGCACGCCGACGGAACGCGCGAGTTCGACCACGCGGTGCGGGCGCGGATGCGTCAGCGGCACGCCGGGCGAAAGCACAAGCGCCGCAAAGCCGCGCCAGTCCCGCGCGTTGATGTCGGAGAGGACGATGCCTTCCTTCTCGGCGTTCGCGCGCGCGGCCTCGTTGTCATCCCATGCATGCACGTTGGCGCCGCCCGCGAGAAGCGCGCGCACGGCCGACAATCCCGACCGGGCGAGACCGAAGACGGCCACGTCGCGCCCTGTGTATTCGGTGATCGGGATCATCGTTTCCTGTTCCTACCGCAGCTTCAGTGTCGCAAGACCGATCAGCGCGAAGATCACCGACACGATCCAGAACCGGATCACGATCGTCGGCTCCTGCCAGCCCAGCTTTTCGAAGTGATGGTGAATCGGCGCCATGAGGAAGACGCGCTTCTTCGTCATCTTGTAGACGGCCACCTGGATCATCACGGAAAGCGCTTCGGCGACAAAAAGCCCGCCGATGATCGCCAGCACGATCTCGTGCTTGGCCGCCACAGCCACCGCGCCGAGCATCCCGCCCAGCGCAAGCGAGCCCGTATCGCCCATGAACACCCGCGCCGGCGGCGCGTTGTACCAGAGGAAACCGAGGCCCGCGCCGAGCAGCGCGCCGAGCAGCACCGTGAGTTCGGCGACGCCCTTGACGTGGTTGATGCCCAGATACGCCGAATAGTCGGCACGGCCGACGAGGTAGGCGATCATCGCGAACGCCGCCGCCGCGATCATCACCGGCACGATGGCAAGACCATCGAGGCCGTCGGTCATGTTCACCGCATTGCCCGCGCCGACGATCACGAACATCGCGAACGCGAGGAAGAAACCGCCGAGCGGGATCATCAGGTCCTTGAAGAACGGCAGGGCGACGCTGGTGAAATCGCCGCCGTGCAGCAACGCCCGCCAGAACTGCTCGCCGCGGCCCGCCATCTCCGGATCCGCAGACCATTGCGCCGCGAGCATGATGAGCGTCGCGCCGAGCGCGATGGCGAATTCGAGCAGCAGCCGCACGCGGCCCGAAAGACCGTCGGCCTTCTGCTTGGTCACCTTGGCGAAATCGTCGATGAAACCGACCGCGCCGAAGCCGAAGGTCACGAGCAGCACCGCCCACACGTAGGGGTTCGTCAGGTCCGCCCACAGCAGCGATGCGATCGCCAGGCTGAACAGGATGATGAAGCCGCCCATCGTGGGCGTGCCCTTCTTGGTCAGCAGGTGGCTCGCCGGGCCGTCCTCGCGGATCGGCTGGCCCTTGCCCTGCTTGAGGCGCAGCCAGTCGATCAGCGGCTTGCCGATGAGGAACGCGAAGAAGAGCGCGGTGACGATCGCTCCGCCGGTGCGGAACGTGATGTAGTTGAACAGGTTGAACAGCTGGTTCTGGTCATCCAGCGATCCGAGAAACGGAAGCATCGCGCGCCCTTATATTATCGTGTCGCCAGCGCCTTCAGGGCTTCCACCACCCTGAACATGCGCGACCCGTTTGATCCCTTCACCAGCAGGACATCCCCCGCGCGCAGCGCTTCAGCGAGCTGCGGCGCGAGCGCCTCGGCGGTTTCCGCATAGACGCCGCGCTGCGTCGCGGGAAGCGCATCCCACAGCGCCTTCATCCGCGGCCCCGCGCAGAACACGAGATCGGCCGCGTCGGCGAGGTCCGGTGCGAGGCCTGCGTGGTAGGCGGCCTCCTGCGGCCCCAGTTCGAGCATGTCGCCCAGCGCCGCGATCCGGCGGCCGCCGTCGCCGGGCGTGCGCGCCGAAAGCGTCTTGAAGGCCGCGGCCATCGAGGACGGGTTGGCGTTGTAGGCGTCGTCGAGCAGCGTGAACTTCCCGAAAGGCGCAGAGATATTCACAACCTGGCCGCGACCGGCGGGCGCCTCGAAGGTCGCGAGCGCGTGCGCGGCGGCGTGCAGATCGCCGCCCGCCACGTCGGTCGCGGCAAGCGCTGCGACGCTGTTCAGCGCCCAGTGCGCGCCCGACGCGCCGATGCGGTAGCGGATCTGGCGCCCGAGGATGTCGGCTTCGGCGATCGAGTGATCGTCGTGCATGTCGAACTTCAGGAGCCGCGCCTCGCACCCCGCATCGCGGCCGAAGCGGATGATCGTCCCCGCCAGCGCTTCCGCCGCCGCGAGCACGCGCGACGCGCTCGGCGCCTCGTTCGGCACGAGCGCAGCGCCGCCCTGTTCGAGCCCGACGAAGACATCGCCCTTCTCGTCGGCGATGGCGTCGAGCGAGCCGAGCGCCTCCACGTGCGCGGGCGCGATCCAGGTTACGATGGCCACGTGCGGGCGCACCAGACTGGTCAGCGGCAGGATCTCGCCGCGATGGTTCATGCCCATCTCGAAGACGCCGTACTGCGCCGACGCCGGCATCCGCGCGAGCGTGAGCGGCACGCCCCAGTGATTGTTGTAGCTCTTCGTCGAGGCGTGCGTGGCGCCGGACGCAGCGAGGCACACCGCGAGCGCCTCCTTCGTCGAGGTCTTGCCGACCGAACCCGTCACGCCGACGCGACGCGCATTGCATCTGTCGCGCGCTGCGACGCCAAGCGCGGTGAGCCCGCCGAGCACGTCATCGACGACAAGCAGCGGCCCCGCGCCCGCGCCTTTTTCCGGATCGCTCACCAGCGCCGCACAAGCGCCCTTCGCAAACGCCTGCGCGATGAAGTCGTGCCCGTCGCGCACATCCTTCAGCGCCACGAAGAGATCGCCGGGTTCGAGCGTGCGCGTGTCGATGCTGACGCCCGTCGCGATCCATGAATCCGCGCCGACAAGACGGCCGTGCGTTGCGTCGGCGGCGTCTTCGGCAAGCCAGAGGGGTTCAAGCATGCGCCGCCTCCAGCGCTGCACGCGCGACATCCTGATCCGAGAACGGATGCACGACGCCCTTCACGATCTGGCCCGTCTCGTGACCCTTGCCGGCGATGATCAATGCGTCGCCGGCCTTCAGCATCGCCACGCCTTCGCGGATCGCCTGCGCGCGATCGCCGATTTCCATCGCGCCCGGCGTCGCGGACAGAATCTGCCTGCGGATATCGGCGGGCTCTTCCGAACGCGGATTGTCGTCGGTGACGATCACCACGTCCGCGAACTTCGCCGCGATCGCGCCCATCTTCGGACGCTTGCCGGTGTCGCGGTCGCCGCCGCAGCCGAACACGAGCACGATGCGCCCCGGCGCGTGCGGACGCGCGGCCCGCAGCAGCACGTCGAGACCGTCTGGCGTGTGCGCATAATCCACGAACACGTGCGCGCCCGCCGCTGTCGCGCCGATATGTTCGATGCGACCCTTCACCGTCGTCAGCCGCTCCATGCCCGCCCACACGTCGGCGGGCTTCTCGCCGAGCGCGAGCGCGAGCGCCGCGGCCGTCACTGCATTCAGCGCCTGGAATTCGCCGATCAGCGGCAGCTCCACGCGCGCCTCCGCGCCGTACCATTTGAGATCGAGCGTCTGCCCGTTCGGCCGCGGCTGGATTTCGACGATCTTCAGTCCGTCCGCGCCCGCGCGCCAGCCGCACGAAACGACGTTGAGCTTCCTGGCCTTCGCGCCCGCCTCGAACGCGGGGCCGTCCGCAGCGTCGGCGTTCACGATCGCCGGCTGACCCGGCTTCAGCAGCGACCACAGGCGCATCTTCGCCTCGCGATAGGCGTCCATGGTGTGGTGATAGTCGAGGTGATCCTGCGTGAGATTGGTGAAGGCGCCGGCGGCGAGCTTCACGCCGTCGAGACGCGACTGGTCGAAGCCGTGGCTCGACGCTTCCATCGCCGCATGCGTCACGCCGTCGTCGGCCAGCGCCTGCAGCACTTTATGGATCTGCACCGGATCGGCGGTGGTGTGGCCCATGTCCAGCGACTTGTCGGCCCAGATCGCGCCGAGCGTGCCCATGCTCGCGCCGCGCTTGCCGGCGTGCGCCCAGATCTGGCGCAGGAAATCGACCGTCGAGCTTTTTCCATTCGTACCGGTCACCGCGATCACTGTCTGCGGCTGGCGCGGATAGAGGCGGCTCGCGGCGAGCGCCAGCGCGCGGCGCGGATTGGACGTGACGATCTGCGGCGCGCCCACATCGGCGCCGACATCGCCCGCGCTCAGCACGGCGACCGCGCCCTGCTTCAATGCCTGGGGAATGAAATCGCGCCCGTGCGCGGCCGAGCCCGCAAACGCCGCGAACACAAAGCCCGGCTCCACCTTGCGGCTGTCGGCCGTCAGGCCCTTCACGTCCAGCCCGCGCGCCGCTTCGGCGACGCCGTCATCAAACAGATCGTCGAGTTTCACTGAGTTCCGCCTCCAGTCCGCGGCCGTTCTGGCTGCGCCGGCGCATGCGCCAGGAACGGCGCGATTCGCGCCACCACCCGCCCGACCGCCGGCGCCGCCACGGCGCCCCCGGTCGCGAGGTTTCCGTTTTCCGGCGTGCGTTGCGGCTCGTCGAGCGCAAGCACGATCACATAGCGCGGCGCTTGCGCCGGGAATACGGCGGCAAAGCTCGAGAACAGCACGTCTGGATCATATTTTCCGTCGGCGCCGGGCTTTTCCGCAGTACCCGTCTTTCCCGCGATGTCGAGGCCGCCGAGATCGGCGCGCCGGGCGGTGCCCTCGATCACCACGTCGCGCATGAGCTGCAGCGTTTCCCGCGTCGAGAGCGCCGTGAACACGGGCGTCCGGCGGGCGGGATCGCCGTCGGCGTGGCGCAGCATGGTCGGGTTCGTGCGCGCGCCATCGTTGGTGAATGCCGTGTAGGCGCCCGCAAGCCCCACCAGCGTCGGCGCGAGGCCGTGGCCATAGCCGAGCACCGCCGTCGTCAGGCGCGACGAACCGCGCGGCAGCAGCGGCGCCGGAACGCCGCCGATCTCGATCGAAGGCTTCTCAAGCAGGCCGAGCCGGCCGAGGTAATCGCGCTGGCGCTGCGCGCCGACGCGCAGCGCCAGCTGCGCCATCGCGACGTTGGAGGAATGCGACATCGCCTCGCGGATCGTCGCCGGCCCCGCGAACGGATGCGGATCGCGGATGGTCGCGCCGTCCACGTTGAGCGACGCGGTCAGATCGAAGCGTTCCGCCAGACGCACCTGGTCGAGGTCGAGCGCCATGGCGGCGGTGAACGGCTTCAGCGTCGAGCCCATCTCGTAGACAGCGCCCGACACGCGGTTGAGCCGCGCGACATCGCTTCCCTCGCCCGGCTTGTTGGGATCGACCTGCGGCCACGACGCGATGGCGAGCACCTCGCCGGTATGGCCGTCGAGGATGACGCCCGCGCCGCCCCTGGCCTTGGCGCCCCACGCGGCGTCGGCGAGTTCGGTTTCGAGGGCGTACTGGATGCGCGTGTCGATGGAGAGCGCGACCTGACGGCCGGCTGCGCCCGCGCGGCGGATCTCATCGTCCAGCGCGCCTTCGACGCCGCCCGCGCCCGCGTTGTCTCGGTTCACCGAGCCGAGCGCATGACCTGCGAGCACGCCGTTCGGGTAGACGCGCCGTTGTTCGCGCTCAAAGGAAATGCCTGCGATTCCAAGATCATGCACCGCACGTCGCTGCGACGTGGTGAGGCCGGGCTTGAGGTGCACGAACTTCGATTTCGAGCGCAGGCGCCGCTCCGTCGCCGCCGCGTCGAGGCCCGGCACGACGGTCGCAAGCCGTCGCGCGGCCTGGCCTGCGTCCCAGACCTTCTTCGGCTCGGCGGCGAGCGTCCAGCTCGGCAGCATGGTCGCCATGAGCACGCCGTTGCGGTCGACGAGATCGGCGCGCGCCAGCGTCGGCATCGCCGCGGGCGCGGACACCCGCGCGGATGCGGGCGCGCCTGCAAATGAAAGCTGCACCGCGCGTACGGCGAGCAGGCCGAACACCGCCATCATCACGATCGCGAGGCGATTGATGCGCGAACGGCCCGGCGCGGGCTCCACGACCGGCGCATGCGCGGCGGCTGGCCCTCGATACGCTTCGTACGTCACCATCCGCGCACTCCCGACCCTCGCCCCCGCCAAATGGATTTTTCGGGGGAGAGGATGGCGCGTGCAACGCGCCGGGTGAGGGGGTGACGCAGAATGAAACTGGGTTGCGAGATGAAATGCGCCGGGTTCGTCGTCGATGATCGCGCCATATCCAGCACGGCCCCCTCACCCGGCCCGCTTTGCGGCCCACCCTCTCCCCCTGGCGGGGGCGAGGGTTGGGGGACGGCGCGCGTCCTCACTTGTTTTCCTCAAGCGCGTCCGCGGCCTTCTTCTGGTCGCGCGAGGCGGGCGCCATGCCGAGTTCGCGGCGCGCGAGAGAATCGATGCGGCGCGGATTTTCCAGATACTGCACTTCCGCCGCGAGCCCGCGCGCCTCATCGCGCTGGGCGGCGACCTGCTGCTCGAGCTCGGCCACGCGACGGCGCGTGGCGGCCGCGTCGGTCTTGGCCTTGAACACGCCCACCGCCATCACGAGGATGAGCACCGACGCGACGGGCACGAAGAAGCGCCCCGGCTTGAATTGAAACTTCATGCGAGGCGCTCCCACTCCGACGCCGCGATCGGCGCGAGCGCGCGCGACGAGACTGGTCCCCACGCGGGCGCTTCGGTGCGGATGGCGACGCGGAGCTTCGCGGACCGCGCGCGCGGATTGGCGGCGAGTTCGCGCTCGTCGGGGCCGATGGATTTCTTGTGCGGCAGGCGGAAGGATGCGGGCCGGCCGGCGGGCCGCTCCGGCGCGTAGCGCGAGCCGCCGCCCGTGGCGCCCGCGCGCTCGACCATGAAGGATTTCACGATCCGGTCCTCCAGAGAATGAAAGGACACGACCACGAGTCGGCCTTCGGGCTTAAGTCTCGTTTCGGCCCCGGCCAGCGCGCGGGCGAGTTCGCCGAGTTCGTCGTTCACGAGCATCCGCAGCGCCTGGAAGGTCTTGGTGGCGGGGTGCGTGCGCGCGCCCTTGCGCCCGCCGAGGGCCTTTTCCACAAGGTCGGCAAGTTGCGCGGTGGTCTCGATGGGGGTCTCGCGGCGCATCTCGACGATGGCGCGCGCTATCCGGCGCGAGGCGGTCTCCTCGCCCAGCGCCCAGATGGCGTCGGCGAGCGCCTCCTCGGGAAACTGCGCGACCACATCGGCGGCGGACGGCCCCTTCTTCTCCATACGCATGTCCAGCGCCGCATCGAAGCGGAAGGAAAAGCCGCGCTCCGGCTCGTCGAGCTGGAAGGAGGAGACGCCGAGATCGAGCGCTACGCCGTCGACCATTTCGGGCACCAGCGTCTCAATATCCCCGAACCGGCCCTCGCGGGGTTCGAGACGCCAGGGCGTGAGGCGCGCGAAAGCGTTGGCGCGGGCGATGGCGTCGGGGTCGCGGTCGAGCGCGATGACCTTGCAGTCGGCGGCTTCCAGCAGCGCGCGGGTGTAGCCGCCACCGCCGAAGGTGGCGTCGACGATGATGTCGCCGGCCTTCGGCGCGAGCGCTGCGACGGCTTCATGCAGGAGAACGGGCGCGTGGCTCACCTTTCCTCCTCCGAGGAGCGCAGCGAAAGGGGGGTGGGGGCTGGCGCGGCGCGCGACTGCCGGGGCGGGCGCGGCGCCCGCCCCCATCCCCCGGCTTCGCCGGGTACTTCCCCCGCAGGCGGGGGAAGAAAAGCAGCAGCGAGACGCATCATTTCCCCGCCTCCGCGGCGGCGCGGGCGAGCTGGCCCCGCTTTTCGGCGGCGCGGGCGCGGGCCTCGGCGACGCGGGCGTCGAGCAGCGGCGGCGACCAGATCTCGAAGCGGTCCGACAGCCCCACGAACGCGGCCTTGCCGTTCAGCTGGGCGTGGGCGCGCAGGTCCTCCGGCAGCGACGCGCGGCCCGTCTCGTCGAGATCGAGCGCGCGCGCCTCTCCGAAGATGGCGTAGTCGAAGTCATCGCGCAGATCGTCGAACTCGCCCCGCGCCGAGAGGGCCGTCTGGTAGCGGGCGAGGAGAGCAGCATCCCCCGCTTCCAGCCACGGCCCCCGATAGGACGGCCACACGTACACGCGCGCCTTCTCTCCGGCGCCCGGGAGGAGCGCGCGGAACGGCGCGGGCACAGAGGCCCGTCCCTTGGCGTCGACGCCAACGATATGCGTGCCGATGAACACCGGCTGTTCGCCCCTACTGGCCACAAGGCCATTGCATCGCCGTCCCCCAGCCGGGGCGGCAAGCGGCTGCATATGGGCACACATGGGATGATTTGGGAAGAGATGGAATCAGCACGGGAAGGTTAACGAACGGATAAGCTGGGGCAGCCCGGCGCGGCCGCCGCTCCGGGGCGGTTTCATCTCTTCGTGGGCGTGCGCATTTCCCTCGCCCGCGTGCGGGAGAGGGACAGCTTGAGCGAAGCGAAAGCGGGGTGAGGGCCCGGTCTCTCAGGATGAGTCTCGTCCTGCGCCACTGTTCCCTCACCCGTCGCGCTGACGCGCGCCACCCTCTCCCGCAAGCGGGCGAGGGAAAATAGGGGGACGAGCGACCCCTCATTCCACGCTTTTCGCACACACGCGCACATGGCCGCCAAGGGCTGAAAATATTTTAGCGTGAATCTATCCGACCGGACTCCCGCCGCGCGCATTCTCTGCGGATGGAACAGACACTCCCCGCTCTCCCCGACATCGCACTCCCCTCCGGCGTCCTGCGCCAGATCGCCCCGCTCTGGCGGACGGCGGCGCTGGCGCTCGCGCAGTTCATTGCGCGGTTCGGGGCGCCGGCGGACGTGCGTCGCCTCAATTTCTCGGAAGGGCGTTTTCTCTGGCGCGCGGCGGCGATGCTGCGACGGGTGCAGCAGATCGTGCGCTTTGTGCTCGTGGTCTACGCCGCGCGGTTGCTGAAGACGGCGCCGCCTCCGGAGACTAAAGCGCGGGTGACACACGTCAGAAGCGTGCGCCGCCGGAAACGCGTGATCGCCGGCGATCCCGCCACATGGCGCGTGGGCTTCGTGACGCCGCCGCGGTATCGGCCGGTGCGCGCGATCCGCAACCGTCGACTGCCGGAAAATTTCGCCCGCGCCGTGCGCAATCCGCTCGTGAGCATTGCGCGCCGGATGGAGAGCTTGCGCCGCGTGCTCGAAGCGCCGGCACCGTTCATCACACGCCTCGCGCGGCGCATGCGGCGCGACATGTTCCTCGTCCTCACGCGCCGCCCGAAACGCAAACCGAAGCCCGGTTGGCGCGACTATTTCGACGATCTCTGCGACGCACGGGAGGCGGCGCGATGGGCGCTCCATCCGCTGAATTCGAGTTGACGGGCGCGACCGCGCGATCGGTCGAAAGTCACCGCCGACGGCGGGCGATGAGTCGTGCTCCAGTGTCCGCGGGCAGGAACGCCGCCCTACGCCGTCTCGCGGCGCGGCTTGGCGACCTTCGGGCGCGCGGCCGCCGGGGCCTTCTTGCCGAGGCCCATGCGCTTGGCGAGATCGGAGCGGGCCTGCGCGTAGTTCGGCGCCACCATCGGGTAGTCGTGCGGCAGGCCCCACTTCGCGCGGTATTCCTCCGGCGTCATGTTGTACCGGGTGCGCAGGTGACGCTTGAGGGATTTGAATTTCTTGCCGTCTTCCAGGCACACGATGTGATCGTTGGTGATCGACTTCTTCACCGACACCGCCGGGGCGCGGGCCTCCGGTTCGGCGGTTTCGGAAAGGCCCGAAAGGCTCTTCAGCGAGCGATACACCGTCTCGATCACGCCCGGCAGCTCATGCGCGGGCACCGTGTTGGCGCCGACATAGGCGGAGACGATTTCGGTCGTCAGTTCGACCAGCTCCGGCCGGGTGTCCATGCGCGCGTCCTTCATCGTTCTTGTTTGAACGTGAGAATAGAACGTCTCGACCCAGAATCAAAGATCAAAAGCGGCGGTTTTGTTGCAAAGTTGGAGTTGTATTCCAGTTTTCGCAACAAGAGCGAAGAACCCGTCCCGCCGATGACATACCTCAACGGGAGAATACGAAGATGACCGCGAGCAGCGTCGCCGGCAGGACCAGCACCCATGCGCCGGCCGAAACCAGGGTCCGCCGCGGCCGGTCGACAGCGGCGAGCCAGCCCAGCGTCGCCCGCCCGAGCCGCGCCGCAAATCCCGCCTCCCCCGCCCGCCAGGCCCGGTGCGCCGCCGAAGCCGCCGCCCCCGCGCGCCGGACCAGTCGCCAGAGCGGACCGTGGATGAGCGTGTCGACGTCGCGCAGGTTCCCGCCCGCCTCGTCGACGTCATGAAGCCCGGCCGCCCGCGCCGCCGCGAACGCGAGACCGGCGAACACCGCAAGCTGGATATGCACCATCAGGCGGCCCGGGTCGTACGGCGAAAAGCGGATCGGGTCGGGCGGGAGAAACGCGTACAGCCAGCCCGGCGCCGCGCCGATCCCGAGGATCAGGACCGCAGCGACCAGCATCGCCAGATGCGGCTCGCCGAACTGCGAGGCGGGCGCGCTCTTCCCGCGCGCCGGCGCGAAAAAGGCCGCGTAGGGGATCTTCACCGCCGTATGCGCGACCGCCGCCCCCGCCGCCGCGACCAGCGTGAAGTACGCGATCGGCTGACCCGCGCGCGCGAAGGCGTCGAACACCAGCGCGATCGACGCGAAGCCCGCCGTGAGCGGCGCGCCCGCGATCGAGAGCGCCGCGATCGAGGCGAGCGTCGCCGTCACCGGCATGGTCCGCGCGAGGCCGCCGAGCCTGGAGGCGCGGGTCTGGCCGGTCCGGTCCATCACTGCGCCGAGCGCCATCGCCAGCACGACGACGCCAAGCGCCGTCGCGGTCGCGTGCGCCGCCGCCGCCGCCAGCGCCAGCGGCGACCCAACTCCGATGCACGCCACGATAAAACCGATCTGCGCGGTCATGCCGTACGCGAGCGCGCGGCGCAGATCGTCCTCCGCCATCGCATGGAACGCCGGCAGCACCGTCATCGCCACGCCGATCCACATCAGCACAGGCTCTCCGGCGAACGCGCGCGCCAGTCCGTACGCGCCGAGCAGCGGCGTGAATACGAGCAGCGCCGTCGCCCCCGCCGCCGAGGCCCGCGGCGCGGCGTCCTTGAGCCAGACATGCGCGACCGGAAATCCCGCTTTCACGCCCAGCGCCGCCAGAATGAACAGCCCCGCAGGCGTGCGCGCCGAAAGCTGGGCGAACTCGGCCGTGCTGCGCTGGGCGATCGCGAACGCGGCGCCGGCGAGAAACAGCACGCTCGACAGCGCCTGCCAGCCGATCAGGCGCTGGCCCGCCTCCTTCGCCGCGGCGCCGGGACGCAACAGCAGCAGCGCCGCCGCAGCCAGCGTCGACAGCTCCGCGAGGGCGACGAACGCGACGAAGTCGCCCGCATACACCGCCCCCAGCGCGCCGCCCGCGTGCGTGAGCAGCGCGGCCTCCTCTTCCCGCGATCGCGCCGCGCCGCCGTGCAGCGCCAGCATGATCGCCACGAGCGCAAAGATCATCCCGAACGTCTGCGACAGCGCATCGAGCCGCAAGGGCGCCACCCGCAAGCCGATCTGCGCGAACGCGCCGTGCTCGCCGAACGACGGCGTAAACGCCAGCGCGAGCGCGGCAAGCGATGCGGCAAGCGCAATCCAGCTGCGCGCGCGCGTCGGCGTGACCAGCACGAGCGTGGCGCCAAGCAGCAGCGCGAACCCCGGGTTGAACGAAATGGCCGCCATCAGGCGTCCGGCGCCTTCTCGCGCAGCAGGCGCGCCAGCCGTCCGCCTGCGAGCGCCACGAGCGCGGCGAAAAACCCCGCGGCCGCATAGAAGCCCGCCGTATTCTCCAGCGACGGCCCCAAGCCCGTGCGCGGCTGAACGAACTCGGCGCCGATCGCCCCCGCGCCCACAGCGCCCGCGACGACGACCACAGCCCACAATGGAATGTGCGGCAGCGCAAATTTCATGGAACAGCTCCGCGAAGATCGCCCAGGAATGCGACGATGGGATTGAGCCAGACAAGCAGCATGAGGGTCGACACGCCCGCAATCGCCGTCGGCAGGATCACAAGAATGGGCGCGCCGTCGGGCGCGGCGAACTGCTCCGCGGGCTCAGGCGCAAAGAGCGCCCGCGCGACCGGCGCGACGAATGCGGCGAAAGCGATCAGCGAGCCCGCCGCGACCGCGACGGCGAGCCAGTAGTATCCGTGATCGGCCGCCGCGATCATCAGCCAGAGCTTCGGCCAGGCGCCGGCGAGCGGCGGCGCGCCCGCGAAACTCAGGGCGCCGAGCGCGAGCGCGGCGAATATCCACGGCATGCGCCGCCCGAGGCCGTCGATCTCGTCAATCCTGGTGCGGCCCGTCGCCGCCTCGATGGCGCCGATCGAGAAGCAGAGCGTCGCGGTCGCCGCGCTGTAAGCGACGAGCTGGATCGCGGCGGCGAACCAGCCGGCGGCGAGATCGCCCGCATAGGCGGGTCCGAGCATCGCGCCCGCCGTGACGCCCGCGAGCTGCGCCACGCAGAGGTAGGAAAGCCGCTTGCTCAGATCGCGATGGGAGAACGCCGCAAGCGAGGCGCCGATCAACGTGATGGCTGCAAGGATCAGCACGCCGAGCGTGGCGAGACGCGCATCCGCGAGCGCCGCGCCGAACACGTGCACCGCAATGCGCAGCACGCCGAAGCCGCCGACGCTGGCGGCGGTGACGGCGAAAACGAGCGCGCTCGCGGGCGCATTGGCGATGGAGGCGGCCGTGATCCAGCGGTGCGCGGGAAACAGCGCCGCCATGCCGATGCCGAGCACGTAGAACACCAGAAGCACGTTGGCGACGATCGGCCCGACGCGTCCTTCAAGGATGCCGCCGTCGGTGAAACTCAACGTGTCGGCGACGACGCCCGTCCATACGATGGCCGGCAACAGCGCGCCCATCGCCAGCGCCAGAGTCAGCACGAGGTAATGCCCCGCCGCGCGCCCGCTCTCGGTATCGCTGCGATGGCCCAGCAGTGGGAAAGTCACGATGACGAGGCCTTCGTAGAAGACAAAGAACGTGAACAGGTTCGCCGCCATCGCGACGCCGACGGTCATCGCCAGCGCCAGCGCGGCGAACGCCATGAAGCGCGTGGGCGCCCCGTCGCGCGTCACCCGCATCCAGCCGACCGTATACATCGCGCAGAGCGCGCCGAGGCTCGCTGCGAGCAGTGCGAACACTGCGCCGAGACGGTCGGCGGCGAATGCGAGTTCAAGCCCGGGCAGCGGCCGCGCGAGCACGAAGGCGTCCGTCCTTCCGGCGGCGACGCCCGCAAAAATGAACGCGCACGTGACAGCGAGCGCGAGCGATGCGCCGATGTGGATCACGTCGCGCAGGCCCGGCGGGCGGTTGAACACCGACACCAGCGCCGCGTGCGCCAGTGGAATGGCGATGGCGAGCAGGAGAAGCATCGACAACGTCATGGCGTCGCCGTGCGCGTCGGCGTCAGCACGCCGGCCGCCATGCGTGCGGCATCGAGGGGCGCGACAGCGCTCCATCCGAAAACCAGCGTCGCCAGCGCCGAGGCCAGCAGCGCGGGCGCAAACGCCATCGCGCCAACGGGAACGGCGCCGAGGGAAGCGGGACGCACGCGGAAATACAGACGCTCCACGATCTGCCCCGCGACGAACACCGCCGCGAACGATGACGCCACGATCGCCGCCGCCGCCCAGTACCAGCCGCGCGCGAGCGCCGCCTCGATCGACAGCCACTTGCCGAGAAACGCCGCCGTCAGCGGCGCGCCAGTCAGGCCGAGCGCGGCGATCATGATCGCCGCAGCGATCGCCGGATGCGTGCGCGAAAGGCCGTCGAGCGAGGCCATCGGCGCGGCTGGGTTTTCGCGCGCGCGCGCGGCGGCCGCGCCGACGACGATCGCCAGCGCGGTCATGGCGCCCGCGCCAATCACGAACAGCGCGGCGATGGCGCCGTCGTCGCCGCCCGCGGCAAGCCCGATGAGCGCGCACCCGAACTGCGCGGTGAGCGCGTGCGACGCCAGGCGACGCGCATCGGTCGCTCCGATCGCCTGCAGCGCGCCCGCGACGACACCCACGGCGCCGAGTCCGGCAAACGCATACGCGAAGGCGGCGGCGACGCCGGGCATGAGAATGGCCTGGGTCGCGCCGTATGCGCGCACAAGCGCCACAAAGGCAGCGATCCGAACCACCACGATGACGAGCGGCGCCGCGCCGTGCGCCGTGCGTGCGCCGCGTTCCGCTACGGCGTCGTGCAGCGGCGCCAGGCCCGCCATCGCGGCCAGCCCGCTGAGCAGCAAAGCCGCGCCGAGCCAGACGCCGCGATCGGCGCCCGGCGTCATCGCACGCTCGGCGATCTGCGCGAGATCGAAGACGCCAGCGGCGCCATGCAGGAGTGCCGCGCCGGACACGGCGAGCGCGCCGCCGGCAAGCGCGCCGATCACGCCGCCGAACGCCGCTGTCACGGCGCGACGGTCGCGCGACGCCGACAGCCCGGTCAGCGCCGCCGCCGCGAGCAACGCGGTCTGCAACAAAAGTACAAGGCGCAGCACGTCGCGCTCCTGCACGGCGCCGAACGCAGCGCCCGTGATCACGAGCCCGAGACCGAGCGCGATGGGCCGGACGCGACGGGCGAAGTCCTGCGCCGCAAGCGCGCTGAATGCGATGAACGCCGTCGCCGCCACAATGGCGATCGCCACGCCCGCACTCGCGCCGAGCGCATCGACGGACGAGCCCGACTCGCCATCAAGCAGCCTCGCGAGAACGATCGCCGCCAGCGCAGCGGCCAGGGCGGAAACGCCAATCGCCACGCCGTATGCCAGACGGCCCGCCGGGAGCATCGTCACCACCAGGCCGGCCAGCATCGGTCCCATGACCAGCATGGCGTCCGCGTGCGCAATCAGAAACGGAAATGCGCCGTTCACTCGCCGCGCTCCGCGCGATCATCCTCGATTTCGGCGAGGCGAAGACCGCCCGCGTCGACGCCGCCGAAGCCCTCGCGGATGCGTACGAGAAGCGCTGCGCCCAGCGCAGCGCCGCCGAGCACGATGACGGACGCCGCAAGCGCGCCGCTCGCCAACGCAGGCTCTTGCCGGGTCAGCACGGCGAACTCCGCAATGCCTGCAAACGCAGCGACGCACACGCCCAGCAACCGTATTCCGAGGTCGCGCGATGCAGCCGCAACGCCTAGGCCCAACACGAGCGCCATGGCGAGCAGCGGCAGGTGCGCGCGCTGGAGGAGATTCGCGAGGTCCATCATCCGGCGTCGTCCAGCGGCGTCGCCCGCGCGGCCAGGCACAGGAATACGAGCGCGGCGACGCCGCCCAGCGTCACGAACGCCGCGACATGCATGAGCGCGCCGCCAATGGAGACAGGCGCGCCGGCGATGTCGACGACAATGAAGCCAAACGCCTGTCCGGTCGCGGCGAATACGCCCGCCCCTGCCGCGAGACACGCGCCCCATACGCCCGCCGTGCGCAACATCGCCGGCGAAAACGCAGACAGCGCACGCGTCGCGCCGAACACGGCGGCATGCATCGCGACGCCGGCGGCGAATATCAGCCCCGCCTGCACGCCCCCGCCGCGCGGATCTCCGACGAGCGCGATGACCGCAAGCAACAGCAGCAACGGCGGAATGCGCTTGCCGAGCCCGCGCGCAATGGCCCGAGTTCCCGGCCTCATGAGGCGCCGTCCTCGTCCGGCCCGAACACGCCGCGCTCGCCGAAACCGACCAGCGCCGCGACGGCGGCGCCGATCGCGGTGAACGCGACAAGCGTGATGAACAGGTCCATGCCGCGCCCGACGTCAAACGCGACCACGCGCGCGGCCTGTGCGAGCGCCGGCGCCGGCGGCGCGTTCGGCCAAGCAAGCGCCAGCGCGACCGCGCACGCCGCGCCGGCGATGATCGGCGCCAAGGCCGGGCGTTGCGTCACCGCGACGATCTCGCCGACCCCGGCGGCGGCGGCCATCGTCATGAGGGCCGTCAAGGCTCCGGCCGCGATCAGCACGAGGCCCGCATCGAAAGCGCCCGCCGCGATCGCCGTCAGCCCGGCGAACACGGCGACAAGCGCAAACGCAAGCGACGCAGCCATGCGGGTCCTCGCAAGCGCCAGTGCGAGCGCCGCGGCGCACGCCACGACCGCGCAGGCGGCGGCGATCCAGTCGCCGCTCATCGCCGCGCCGCCGGTTCGACGCCCGCGCGATGGGCGAGGTGCGCGCTGAGGTGGGCAAGCGCGGGGCCAGTCAGCGCCAGCACGGCGGCGAGCAACGCGAGGCGCAGCGCGACGCCCGCATCCCACATCTCCACCGCCATGCCAGCGAGAAGGAAAGATGCGCCGAACGACGCCGCGCGCATGGCGTGCAAGCGCGCGAAAATATCTCCGAGACGAACGACGCCGAGCGCGCCGCCGAGAACCAGCAGCAAGCCTGTCCCCGCCAGCACGGCGCCGACGGCAAGGCGCAGCGGATCCGCGGCGATCATGGGATCGCTCCGTCATCCTGTGGCGCGAGCGGCGACCGGAAGCTCTGCCTGGCGAGCATCTTCACGCCCGCAACGACAAGCGCCGCCCCCAGCAACGCCAGCGCGAGCGCGGCGTCGATCCAGCGCGGGTCGCGTGCGGCCAGCGTGGCGGCGAGCAGCGCCGCGCAGAGCAGGACGCCATGCGCAGCCAGCAACCGGTCGACGGCCCCCGGACCGCGCATGAACCGGACCAGCAACGCGATACTCGCAAGTGCGAGCGCGACGGCGGACACGAACGCGATCATGCAGCGGCCTCGCGCGCGCCGTCCGCATTGCGCTCCAGCGCCTTGAGCGTCGCGACATCGACGGCGTCCTCGTCCAGCGCATGCGCCAGGAGGCTGCCCGCGTCGGCGTCCACGACCAGCAGTCCCGGCGCCGCGCTCAGCGCTTCGACGACGGCCGCGAGACCGGCGCTGTCATGGGGGCGCAGCTTCAATCGCACATAGCCCGGCCGCACGCGCCGGACCCCGATCGCGGCGCCCATCACGCCAAGCGCGGAAAGAAACATCGACGGCCACCGGGGGACGCTGCGCGCAAACGACATGGCCGCACGCGCGAAATGTCGCGCGCCCTCGCGGTCGAGCGCGCCCATGCGCGCCGCGAGCGCCGTCACGAACGCAGCGGCAGCCGCACCCGCCCCGAGCGTGACCGCCGGCGGCCACGCGCCGCCAAGAGTCGCGCAAGCCCAGACGACGAAGAACCCGATGAAAAGGACCGCGCCGTGCGCCACCAGCAACTCCCGCCGGACGCCGCCGCGGCGCCCTGGAGGGTTCCTACCGTGAGTCGCGGCCGCGGCGGCTCAGTTGCGTCGACCGAAGACGAGGGCGGCGCTGCGGCGCGCGGGCAGGAATTCCAGTTCGTCGTCGTCGGGATCGAGCGCCTCGAGCTCGCCTGCCCCCATGCCGCTGCTCAGGGACCAGTTCCAGTAGCGGAGCACCGTCTGCGCCTTGGCGGTCGACAGCAGGTCATAGACGTACTGCACGCGGCCGAAGGGCGTCGACTGATCCTCGGCGTCCTGGAGCGGGCGGCGCAGGCCCGTCCACAGCGCGCGCAGCGAATCGCGCTTGAGGCCGGTCGCCTTGCACAGCACCGCGATGCCCTCGCCGCCGCGGTCGGACATGATCTTGATCCCCGTCTGCGGGCGTATCCCGGAGAGGTAGGAAATCTCGGTGATCAGCTGCCGGTCGATGCCGTGCGCGCCAGCGCTGATGGCGTTCTCGAGGGAGCCGAACGGGCTGCGCGCGGCGGCGGCGCGGTTGCGCTGGCGCCGTTCGAGGAGTGCGATGGCCTTGCGGGTCTCGGCGTCGGCCCAGTCCTCCGTGGCCGCCATCTTGAACAGGTCGGCGAGTTCCTCGCACAGCACGGCGCGGTCAACGGCGAAGCGGCGCAGGATGTGGGTCCTGGTTTCGTGATCGGACCACCAGAACATCGTCAGCGCCTGCGCGGGGCTCGTCTCGCTGCGGCGCGCGATGAGCGGCGCGAGGTTGGTCGCCTCGCGCGACTGAAGCACCGCCGATTCCACCGCACCATGGGAAAACCTCGCGCTCTCGTTGCGCAGAAGCGTCTGGATGACGGTCATTTCCCCCGTGCCGACGAGCGCCTCGCACACGAGCGGCGGCACATGCCTGCGGCCCGCAATGGCGAGCCAGTGCGCGCGCACGCCGCCCCGGATTGTGGCGATGAGATCGGAATCGTCGAACGCCGGCGAATTCTCAAGCAGCGGCCGGGCGACGGAGATGTCGTCGCGCGCGAGGTAGCGCAGCAGCATCTTCGGCGCATCCACGATGAGCGCGAGCCGTGCGGCGCACCGTTCGCGCAGATCAAGGCTCGCCGTGCGCAAGAGCCCGACGAGCACGTCGGCCGCCAGTTCGCGTTCATGCGCGGGGACCCGCGTGGCCGGCCAGCAGACCACGTCGCTCAGTCGCTGAATGAGAAACGTCCGCGACTTCTGCGCCTGCGCAAACGTAAGAGTCAGCGCTTCGTCGAGGTCGCCCGCTGGAGGAAACGATTCCGGCATGTCGGCACAATCACCAACGCCCGTTAACCAATGGTCAATGGACCGCCGCCCTCGCCGTCCCCGCGGGCGCTACTCGAACTTGCGCTCCTGCCACCAGGGGTAGAAGTCCGGCATGTCCTTCGAGACCACGTCGGGATAGCTCGGCGCGCGCTTTTCGAGGAAGGACATGACCCCCTCCTTCGCGTCCGGCTGCTTGCCGCGGGCGAAGATGGCGCGGCTGTCGATCTTGTGGGCTTCCATCGGATGATCGGCGCCGAGCATGCGCCACAGCATCTGCCGGGTGAGCGCCACCGAGACGGGCGCGGTGTTGTCGACGATCTCGCGGGCGATGGCGTGGGCGGCCGGCAGCAGGTCTTCCGGCGCGTGCAGCGAGCGCACGAGGCCGCGCTCCTTCGCCTCCGAGGCGGGAAACACCCGCCCCGAGAAGCACCACTCCAGCGCCGTCGACGGCCCAACGAGGCGCGGCAGGAACCAGGACGAGCACGCCTCCGGCACGATCCCGCGGCGCGCGAAGACGAAGCCGAACTTCGCGTCCGTCGAGGCGATGCGGATATCCATCGGCAGCTGCATGGTGACGCCGATGCCCACCGCTGCGCCGTTCACGGCGGCGATCACGGGCTTCAGCGATTCATAGATGCGCAGGGTGACGCGGCCGCCGCCGTCACGGAGATATTCGAGATCCTGCTTGGCGCCGCGCTCGGGTCGATCGTCGCGCGCCTCGTAGTCGAAGGTCTTGGCCCCGGCGCCGAGGTCGGCGCCCGCGCAGAACGCGCGGCCCGCGCCGGTGACGATCACCGCCTTCACGCCGTCGTCGGCGTCGGTCCGGTCGAAGGCCGCGATCATGTCGAGCATCATCTGGCCAGTGAACGCATTCATGCGGTCGGGCCGGTTGAGCGTCAGCACGGCGACGCCATCGGCGACGTCGAGAAAACATGTCTCAAAATTCGTGCGTCCGACCATGCCCGTCTCCTCCAGATGTGCGCCGGAGTGGAACTGTGTGACGCAACGTCGGTCAAGCGCGCCTGCAAGCAAAAAGGGCGACGGTACACACCGCCGCCCTTGCCGCGTTGAAATGGCGAGGCGCTACTTCGTCGGCTGCTCGGTCACTTCCAGCCCGAGCGACTGGATCGTGGCCTTCCAGTTCTGCTGATGGGCCACCGCCGCATCCTGACCTGCCCTCGCTTCCTCGCCGCGCGCCCTGTAGGTCGCTTCGAGTGCGCGATATTCGGCGATCCGGCAATCATGCACGGCCATGTACGCAGTCAGTTCGCCATTCAGCTTGAGTGTTTGGGCGTCCACGCGCTTCAGGTCCGCTCTCTTGCCGCGCTTCAGCGTGTCCGCGGCGGGAAGCTGCGACAGAGCCGGGTATGCGGGACAGCTTGAAGGCGCCGCTTGTGCGGCAGGGCGCGGCGCAGGTGCGACCGGGTCCGACGTCTGCGCAAGGGCGCCGCCGGCGATGGCTGCGACCACGGCGACCGCGGCGATTGCGTATTTCATGGACATTTCTCCACCTGTTGGATCTCGGGACCGACGCCCTTTACAGCGCGCGCCGTCCCCTGTCGCGGTGGAATTGGACGAAAGCACGGCGCGGCGGGGCGCAGTTGCAGTCCCCGCCGCGCGGCCGCGGTTTCACGAATCGAGGCGGAAGGCGATGTCGACGCGCACGGTTCCGCCTTCGGTCGCGCGGCCGTCTTCCAGGCGCGGGGCAAGCCGGAACGATGGCGCGATCTTCAGCGCCGCGTCGCCGAAACCCCAGCCCTCGGGCGACTCGCGCGCAACCCGGCAGGCGATGGCGCCGGTCGCGCCGACGACGCAGTCGAGCGTCACCCGCCCTTCCTTCCCCCGCTCGCGCGCCCGGGGCGGATAGAAGCGGTCGAACTCGCGCGCTCCGGGTCGCGACAGCCAGTGCGGATCCACGATGTGCGGCGCGGGCGCGACCAGCGTACCGGTCGTTGCGCCAACGGTGGTCGTGGAGATGGCGGGGCCCGGATCGACAACGGCGGTCAGCGGCACGAGAACGGGCGGGCCGTCGTCGGGCGCTGCGCGGGTCTCGCGCGCCGTGGGTGGATCAACGGGACCGGGCGGCGGCGGCAAGGGTTCGGTTCGCACCAGATACGGATCGTTCGGGGCCGGCGGGAGCTCGATCTCCGGGAGCTTCATCCCTATCGAAAAGGCGCCGATCACCAGCGCCGACCAGACGGCGGCGGAGACGGTCCAGGCGGCGGCGCGAAGCGGAACGGCGTTGGTCATGATCGACCTCCCTGCGCGCGCGCACGGAGGGCGCGCTTGACGCAGGGGAAGGATGCGCCTGTTTTACGCTACGTCAACCACTGAAGGCCCATTATGGGTACGCCAAAGAGCAGATAGGCCGTCGACAGGCCGACCCGAAAATGCAGACGCCGCGGCGCTCATGCCCCGCGGCGTCTGTCTTTGCTTTCGGCCCTGGCGGCCTCGCCTATTCGAGGTTCCAGCGGATCGGGACGCGAATGCGTCCCCCTTCCGTCGGCACGCCGTTGGCGAGCTGCGGGCGCACCTTGAACTTGCGGGCGATGCGCAGGGACGCGTCCCCGAAGCCCCAGTTCGGCGGATCCTCGGAGGCGATGGTGCAGTTGAGGCGACCGTCCGCGCGGACCGTGCAATCAAGCACGACCGAACCGGTCTTTTCCCGCTCCAGCGCACGGGGCGGATACTCGTTCGCGAAGTCACGCCCGTTGGGACGCTCGATGAACGAGGCGGCCGTGATCTGCGGCGGCGCAGGCGGAGCCGGCGGGGCCGGCGGCGTCGGCGGCGCCACGGGGATTTCCGTGAACACCGGCGGCGCGTCTTCCGAAACCGGCGCGCGCGCGGCGGGCGGCGGCGGTGGCGGCGGACGATCAGGCGGCGGCGGCGGTGGCGGCGGAGGCGGCGGAGGCGCCTTCTTGGTCACGACCTGCACGGCCTTCGTGAAGTCGAAAATGTCGCCGATGCCACGGATCTCGTGCGTAAAAGCGACGAAGACCAGCGTGCCGCAGATCAGGGCGGACAACGCAAGGGCGGCGAGACGAAATTTCACCATCTGGTGCTGCCCCTCAGATCGCTGCTTCTTTGACGAGCAGACTGACCTTCTTGAAGCCGGTCTGGTCGATCTCGTTGATGAGCCCGATCACGTTGTTGTAAGCGGAATCCTGGTCTGCATCGACGAACACCTTCGCTTCCGAGAAGAGTAGTCCGAGGTCTCCGGCGTAGCTCGGGTTGCGTTCACGGGCCACCTGGAGGAGGCGGTCGCGGAAACGTTCCTTCGGCGTGAGTTCGCCTTCGATGTAGTAGAAAACCAGACCGTTCACGTCGTCCATCGCGACCGTCGTCGGCTTGTCCGTCGGCTCGGTGTAGATCGGCCGGCCCGGAGGCGGCAGATCGACCCGGATATCAACGGTCGGCAACGGCGCGGCGACCATGAAGATGATCAGCAGCACGAGCATGATGTCGATGAAAGGAATGACGTTCGGTTCTGCATTGGGCTGCATGCCCTTGCCGCCGCCGCCGCTTGCGAGTTTCCCGGCCATGTTGTCGGTCCTCCCGCTTACTTGCGCTTGTCATCGGCCACGAGGCCGATCTTGGTGAGACGGGCGTCCTGCAGGCGGTTCATCACCCGCGTGACGTTCTTGTACTGCGTCGAACCCGAGGCGCGGACGTAGATCCGCTGGTCTTCGATCCATTCATCGTCGCCGGCCTTCGTACGGTCGACGGCCTTGATGGCCTCGCGCGTCTTGAAGCCGATCTCTTCGAACGTGACCTCCTCTTCCTGCACGAACACCGTCGGGCAGGCCGAGAGATCCTTGCCCTTGACCTTCTGGCGACAGTCGTCGCCGTCGACCACCGTCACCCACACCGGCTTGTTCGGCCGTTTGGACGCCAGGACCTTCGAGTCAGGCATGTCGGTCTTGATGTCGACCGCCGCGATCGGCGCTGTCACCATGAAGATGATCAGCAGCACGAGCATGACGTCGATGAACGGGATCACGTTCGGATCGGCGTTCACGTCCGGGCGTCCGCGCTTGCTGCCGACGCCGGAGTCCAGTTTTGCGCCCATGGGCGATGCTCCTCGAGTACCGTCCGCGGTTCAGATCAGGCGCCGCGACGGTCCATGTCACGCGAGACGAGTGCGATGAACTCCGCTGCGAAGTCCTCGTACTTGCCGCCGATCTTGGAGATCTGCTTGGCCGCAAAGTTGTAGGTCAACACCGCGGGGATGGCCGCGGCGAGACCAGCGGCCGTCGCGAGCAGCGCGCCGGCGATGCCGGGGGCGACCGCGACCAGCGAGGTCGACTGCGTGGCGACGATGCCGACGAAGGCGTTCATGATGCCCCAGACCGTGCCGAAGAGGCCGATGAACGGCGCGTTCGAGCCGATCGACGCCAGGAAGGTCATGGACGAGCCGATGTCTTCCAGGTGGTCGTTCTGCTTGATCTGCATGGCGGAGTGGACGCGCTGCATCGTGTGGTCGCGGGCGTCGCGCATCGTGTAGAGGCCGAGGTCCTGCGTCTTGCGGACTTCGTTCATGCCGGCGTCGAACATCGACTTGATGCCCGAGGCGGGCAGCTTGCGGACGATGGCTTCAGCTTCCTCGACGGAGTTGGCCTTGCGGAACGCGGCGGAGAATTCCTTGATCCGGGCGTTGTTGCCGCGCATGACCCAGACCTTCTCGATCAGCAGCGCGAACGTGTAGACCGCCGCGATCAGCAGAATGATCATGACCACCTTCTCGACCATTTCCAGCTTGTTGAAGAGCTGGAGGAGGTTGAGGGACTCGCCCTGGCCGGCGGCCGTCTTGGCGGCTTCCTCGGCGGTCTTCTGCGCCGCCGCGATATCGGCGGCGCTCGGCGTGGCCGGCGCGGCAGGCGTCGCAGCCGCGGGATCCGCCGGGGTCGCGCCCGGGGTCGTCGTCTTCGGCGCGGTCGCTTGCGCGTAGAGCGTGAGGAGAGAGTAGGTCAACGCGTTCATGATCTGCCCTTATTAAGCCGACTAACCAACCGGACCCTGAAGTCCGTATGCCCTGTTTCCGGCGAAACTCGGTCCGCCTTGTGTTCCGTTCATGTGTTGGTGGAAAGATTGCGCCATGCGCGCGGCTCCCCGTTACTGGAGCCCCCTCCCACCGCGCGCCCGCCCCGCCGCCTGTTCGCGGTCTTTGCCGTTCGCACACTTGCGGCCCCTAAATTTTCGGAAAACCCTCCGTTGTCAATGGCGCTTGAGCATACGATCGACGTTATTGGCGCCACTGTGAACAGTTCGCAGCAGGGCAGAGCCGCGCAATAACGTTGCGTGACGCTTGCGTGACGCCCCTCCACACGAAACAAAAGCCCGAAACGCGATCCTGGGTCCGCGGGCCCGGGATGACCCAAAAAGGGAGAGGCCCCATGCATCCGCGCGCTCACGCCCAGACCAACCCGGACAAACCCGTCATTGTCATGGTCGGGTCCGGAAGGACCGCGACCTTTGGCGAACTGGAGCAACGCGCCAACCGGACCGCCCACTTCTTCCGCCATCTCGGGCTGAAGACCGGCGATGTCATCGCCATCCTCATGGACAACATGCCCGAATACTTCGAGCTCGCCTGGGGCGCGCAGAGGGCGGGCCTCTACTACGTCTGCGTCTCCACGAAGCTCACCGGGAGCGAACTGGCCTACATCCTGGAAGACAGCGGCGCGAAGGCCCTTTTCATTTCCCCAGGCTTGGCCGCGGCGGGGCTCGCCGCGCTTGAGGAGCCCGCGCCGAAGGCGGCGGGCGTGAAGGGCTTTTCCGTCGGCGGGCCGATCGCAGGTCTTGGGGACTATGTCGCTGCGCGCGACCGGTTTCCCGATACGCCCATCGCCGACGAAGCCGCCGGGACCGACATGCTCTATTCGTCGGGCACGACCGGGCGCCCGAAGGGCGTGCGCGTCGCGCTGTCGGGCCTCGCGATCGATGCGCCAAACCCGCTGATGGCGCTGACGCAAGCACTCTACGGCCTCGGCCCCGAGAGCCGCTATCTCACGCCCGCGCCGCTCTATCATGCAGCGCCGCTGCGCTGGACGATGACGCTGCAACGCTTCGGCGCGACGACGTTCATCATGGAGAAGTTTGATCCGGAAGGGTATCTCGCCGCCGTCGAGAAACACCGCATCAATTCCAGCCAGCTCGTGCCGACCATGTTTGTGCGCATGCTGAAACTGCCAGAGGACGTGCGCGCGAAATACGATGTTTCCAGCATGAAAATGGCCGTGCACGCCGCCGCGCCCTGCCCCGTCGCGGTGAAGGAACAGATGATGTCTTGGTGGGGGCCGGTCATCCACGAGTACTACGCCGGCACCGAAGGCAACGGATTTTGCTCCATCGGCCCGCAGGACTGGCTGCGCAACAAGGGCTCGGTCGGGCGCGCGATGCTCGGCGAACTCAAGATCTGCGACGAGAACGGCGACGTGGTTCCCGCGGGCGTCGAAGGCGCCGTCTACTTCGCGAACGGCCCGGAATTCCAGTATCACAACGCACCGGAAAAGACCGCCGAAGCACGCAACAAGCACGGCTGGTCCACGCTCGGCGATGTCGGCTACGTGAACGAGGAAGGCTTCCTATTTCTCACCGATCGCAAGGCGTTCATGATCATTTCCGGCGGCGTGAACATCTATCCGCAGGAGGTGGAAAACCTGCTCGTCACGCATCCGAAAGTCGCGGACGCCGCCGTGTTCGGCATCCCGAACGAGGACTTCGGCGAAGAGGTGAAGGCCGCGATCCAGCCGACGAATCCGGCCGAGACGGGCCCCGAGCTCGAGGCTGAACTCCTCGACTTCTGCCGCGCCAACCTCAGCCACATCAAGTGCCCGCGCAGCATCGATTTCCACGAAGAGCTGCCGCGCCACGCCACCGGCAAACTCTACAAGCGCCTGCTGCGCGACGCCTATTGGAGCGACAAGAAAAACAAGATCGTCTAGCCCCGTTTACGCTGCTCGTCCGTTTTCCTTGCTCGCCTGTTTACCTTGCTCGCCTGTTTACCTTGCTCGCCGGGGCGGAAGCGGCCCCGGATAGGGCGGGCGCGAAATTTGCAGGCTCCCCGACGAAAGAATGGCGCGAACGCAGGTTCGTCCCATTTGAGGAGTTTGGGACCATGTGGATTGAGAGCGACGATTATATCGGGCTCGACCGGCGTTCCGGCGTGAAACGCCTGCGGCTGCGCGAGCGGCGGCGCGTGTCGCCGGAGGAGCGCGAGTTCTCGCTTGCAGCGCTTTTGCGCCAGCTGCGCGCAGCCGCCATGGACCTGCGCGACGCAAGGAAACGCCGCCGTTTCAAGCTGCGTCTCGCCGCCACCATCATCCAGGCGCGCACGTCCGGCAACGGCCCCGCCGCGATCGAACTGCAGCGGCTCGACACCACCATCGCCGAAGCCGAACTGGGCGATCCACGCTCCGCGGCGGTCATCGACCGCTTCCTGGGCAATGTCGCCAACATGATCGACAACTAGAAACCGCCACACTGCTGACGGCGTAATGGGACGCATGATCGCTTCCCGACGCGCCTTCCTCTTCGCCTCGACCGCGGCCCTGGCGGCCGGATGCTCACCGTCGGACGCGCGCTCGCGCGCGCCGGCGAGCGCCGCCGAGGCCGCCTTCGCGGACTCTCCGTTCCGCACGCTCTCCGACGCCCAGTGGCGCGCGCGCCTGACGCCCGCCGCCTATGCCGTGCTCCGCCACGAAGACACCGAACGCCCCGGCTCCAGCCCGCTGGAGGACGAACACCGCGCGGGGACATTCGTGTGCGCGGGCTGCGATCTCGCGCTCTTCCGCTCGGAGTGGAAGTACGAAAGCGGCACCGGCTGGCCCAGCTTCTGGGAAGTCATGAATACCAACATCGGGCTGAAGCGCGATCTCGTGATCGGCTATCCGCGCACGGAGTACCATTGCGCCCGGTGCCTCGGACATCAAGGCCACGTCTTCGACGACGGTCCCCGCCCCACGGGCCTGCGCTACTGCAACAACGGCGTAGCGCTCCGCTTCATCCCGTCGGCCTGAGGGGCTGTACCGCGCCGGGACGCCGTTTCGCCTGCGCGGCGCCCATCGCCGCCAAGCCTAAACCTGTCGCGGGATCGGCGCGTACCCTGTGGGGAAACCGTCGCGGCGCAAGCCTTGCTCCACTCCGCGGGCAATGATCGGCGAAGAAACCTTCCATCCCGACACCAGGGCGCTGCTCGCCTACGGGCGCGCGCTGGCCGGCGCCACGGACCCTGGCTCGCGCCCGGCGCCGGGCGCCGGCGCGGACCGGCTCGTGGAGCGGCTGTTCGTCATGGACCGCCAGCCCTCGGGCGCGCTGCGGCTGCGGACGTTCGGCGTCGAGCTGGTGAATCTCTTCGGCGACGACCCGCGCGGCAAGGATTTCCTCCAGTACTGGCCCGCCCCCGACCAGGCGCTCGTCAGTGCGTTCGTGAGCACCGTCTGCCAGGCCGGCCAGCCGGGCGTCCTGCGGGCGAACGCCGAGACCCCGAGCGGGCGACGCCTCGGCGCGGAAATCCTCATCACGCCCCTGCGCGTGCCGCCGGTGACCGTCGAGCGCACGCTGGGCCTGTTCCAGCCGCTGGGAGGCGAAGCGCTGCTCGCCGGCGAGCCCGTCCGTCGCATCACGCTCGGCACGATGCACCCGCCCGCCACCCGCCGCGCCGGCGCGCTGCGGCTCGTCGTCAACAACGTTTAAGCGGCGCGCTCAGCGTCTTCGGCGACCGGCGCATCCTCCGGCGCCATGGCCTTGCGGCCGAGGATCATGTCCGCCGCCTTTTCCGCGATCATGATGGTCGGCGCGTTCGTGTTGCCGCCCACGAGCGTGGGCATCACCGAGGCGTCCACGACCCGCAGGCCCTCCACGCCGCGCACGCGCAACGCCTCGTCAACCACCGCGCGCTCGTCGGCGCCCATCCGGCAGGTGCCGACGGGGTGATAGATCGTCTCCGACGTCTGGCGGATCCAGGCGTCGATCTCGGCGTCGGTCTTCACGTCCTTGCCGGGCCGTATTTCGGCGCCGCGCAGGAAGTCGAGCGGCTTCTGGCTGGCCACGTCGCGCGAGAGCTTCACCAGATCGCGCATGGTGCGCCGGTCGAGATCGGCGGCGAGATAGTTCGGGTCGATCGCCGGCTCGGCGAACGGATCGGCGCTCTTCAGCAGGATCGTGCCCAGACTTTCCGGCCGCAGCTGGCAGGCGTGGATCGTGAAGCCGTCCTGCTTCATCTGCGTGGCGCCATGGTCGATCATGATCGCGGCGACGAGATGGAGCTGCGCGTCCGGCCTGTCGAGTTCCGGGCGCGTCTTCAGGAACGCCCCGGATTCAAGGAAGTTCTGCCGCCCCGGCCCCTGCTTGCGCAGCATGTAGTTGAGGCCGGTCTTGATCTGGTTGAAGCCGGCTTGCGCCGAATAGGCCGTGATCGGCTTCGTGCATTCGTTGATGACGCAGACGTCGAGGTGGTCCTGCAGGTTGCGGCCGACCTCCGTGAGCGGCGCATGCACGGCAATGCCGAACTTCGCCAGCACCGCCGGATCGCCGACGCCCGAGAGCTGCAGGAGCTGGGGGCTCTGCACCGCGCCGGCGGCCAGCAGCACTTCCTTGTCCGCGTAGACGCGCTGCGCCGGCTTGCCCGGTCCGCCCGCGTACTCGACCCCCACCGCACGGCCCTTCTCGATCAGGATGCGCGTCGCATACGCCTCCGAGATCACGGCCAGGTTCGGCCGGCCGATGGCGGGGCGCAGATAGGCGAACGAGGCGCTCCAGCGCTCGCCGTCCTTGATAGTCAGCTGGTAGGGCCCGAAGCCCTCCTGCTGATGGCCGTTGAAGTCCCGGGTGACGGGATGGCCCGCCGCCGCGCCCGCCTGCACGAAGGCCTTGTAGAGCGGGTTGTGCGAGGACGGCCGCGAGACATGCAGCGGCCCCTCGCCGCCGTGCCACGGGTCGGCGCCCGCCTCGAACGTCTCTGCGCGCCGGAAGTACGGCAGCACGTCGCGGTAGCCCCAGCCGGCCAGGCCCATCTGGCGCCACTGGTCGTAATCGCGGGCGTGGCCGCGGATGTAGATCATGCCGTTGATGGAGCTCGAGCCGCCCCAGCCCCTGCCGCGCGGCCAGAACATCCGGCGGTTGTCGCAGTTGGCCTGCGGTTCGGTCCAGAAGCCCCAGTTCTGCGGGTTTTTCGCCGGGATCAGCTTGCCCGCGCCCGCCGGCATCCGCACCAGGAGGCTCGTGTCCTTCGGGCCCGCCTCCAGCAGCGCGACACTCGCGGCCCCATCCTCGCTGAGGCGCGCGGCCAGCACGCAGCCCGCGCTGCCCGCCCCGACGATCACATAGTCCGCCCGTGTCACAGAACCCGCTTCAGCCACGGACGCCTCCCTTGGTGTTTTCGCGATGCTGCCCAAGACGGGGCGGCAGCGCAATACGTGACGCCCGCGTCATCGTTCGACATCGTAAACATTTTCTTCACCAGGCGTGATCGACAGTGCGCCGTTGTCCGGAGATCATCGACGATGGCCGCAAACCTCGCCCGCGCGCACGCCATGATGCACCTCGCCCGGCGCGAGGCGCCGGACCGGCGCCGCTTCCGCCGTCTGGAACTCGTGATTGGCGGCCGGATGATGGAGCCGGACGGTCTTGAACACGACTGCCGCACGCTCGACATCTCGCCCGGCGACGCCCGCATCGCCTCGCCAGCCAAGCCGTTCGCCGGCGAGAAGATCATCATCTACCTCAAGGACATCGGCCGCGTGGAATCGTCGGTCGTGCGCGTGCTTGAGGAAAACACCTTCGCGGTGAAATTTGAGGCGAGCCCGCACAAGCGCGAGCGCATCGCCGAGCAGCTCACCGTGCTCGCCAATCCCTCGAGCGGCGTCAGCGAGGACCGCCGCAACATCCGCCACGACGGAACCGGCGTGACGCCGGTCGAGCTTGAGGATGGGTCGACCATCCTGTGCGAGATCATCGACTTCTCGCTCGTCGGCGTCGCCGTGCGCACCACCAGGCCGCGGCCCCTCATCGGCGCCTGGGTGAAGGTCGGCGCGCAATACGCCCGCGTCTCGCGCTACATCGACGGCGGCTTCGCGATGGACTTCGCGATGAAACCGCGGGCCGCCTAACCCCAGAAATCCCCGCTCTGGACGAGGCTTGCGCTGTTGACGCCGACGAGG
>CAZGYQ010000012.1:0-52755 GCA_964530695.1 uncultured Caulobacteraceae bacterium | reverse complement strand
ATTCGGGCATCACGCTGAAGGCGATGGGGTTCCCGGTGTCGATGTTCACGGTGCTGTTCGCCGTCGCGCGGACGGTCGGCTGGATCGCGCAATGGTCGGAGATGATCTCCGATCCGTCGCAGAAGATCGGCCGTCCGCGGCAAGTCTACACAGGCCCGACGATGCGCGATTACGTCCCGGTGGGCCAGCGCTAGCGGATAGCAAGGACGGCCTCGGCGGCGATGTCCGCTGCGGGCCGTCCGCCCCGTCCCATCGCTTCAAGCGCGCGGTCCTGCGCCGCGGATTGTGCAGCGCGCGTGGCCGGATCCGTGAGCAGCGGCGCCGCGGCGCGCGCGAGGCCTTCCGCCGTACAACGCGTCTGGATGAACTCCGGCGCGACTTCTCTCCCGGCGGCGACATTCATCAGCGTCATATGGGGCGACTTGTAGAGGAACAGCCGCGCGAGCGCCCAGGTGATCCACCCAAGGCGATATCCGACGACGACCGGCGTCCCCTGCAATCCGACCTCGGTCGTGACCGTCCCCGAGACGGCCAGCGCCGCGGTTCCCGCCGCAAACGCATCCTCCTTTTCGCCGACCTCGTCGATCACCAGGATCGGATAGGACTGCGCCGCCGCCATGGAACGCGCGCCCGCTGCGATCGACCGCGCGGCGACTACCACGACGTTCAAGGAAGGCATTTCCGTGCGCAGCAGCCCGGCCGCCGCAAACAGGTGCGGTGCGGTCCGGCGCAGTTCGCTGCTGCGGCTTCCCGGCAGAACAAGCAGCAGCGGTGCATCGCCGAGCTCGTGCTTCGCGCGGAACGCAGCGCCATCGCCACGTGTGTAGCGCCCGAGCGCGGGATGGCCGCACACGGTGCAGGGCAGATTCAGGTTCGCGTAAAACGGCAGCTCGAAATCGTGAATGCAGATGAGATGGTCAACCGTCTGCGCGAGCGTCTTAGCGCGTCCCGGGCGTGAGGCCCATACCTGCGGACCGATGTACTTCACGAGCTTTGCGCCAGGCAGGCGCTTGCGCAGGCGTTGCGCGACCCGAAGCGTGAAGCCCCACGAGTCGATCAGGACAACCGTGTCCGGCGCAAAGTCGACAACGGCGTCGGCCGCCTTGTCGGCAAGGCGCACAACACGCGGATAGGCTTTCACGCCGTCGACCAGTCCCAGGATCGCCAGGCTCTTGATGTCGAACGCGCTCATCAGCCCCCGCGACTCGATCGCCGGCCCGCCAACCGCCGCGAGAGTTAGGTCCGGCGCGCGTGTACGCAACGCGTCGATCAGGTCCGCGCCAAGCGCGTCGCCAGACGATTCCGCCGCGACGATGAAAATGCGTCGGGTCACGGCGTGAACCCGAAGATGAACATGCCCAACGCATCCGCGCGCGCGACGAGCGTCTCGCGCTGCATGACGAGTGCGCCGCCGGCTTCGACCGCTATGCCTGCGAGGCCGGCGTGGCGCGCGCCTTCCAGCGTCTGCGGCCCGATTGTCGGCAGGTCGATCCGCCGATCCTGTATCGGCTTGGGCCTTTTCACGAGAACACCGCGCGGGCTTTCCGGCGCACCGCGGATTTCCACGGGGAGATCCGCTGCACGCGCGAGCATCGCGTCGGTGCCCTCCTGCGCTTCAAGCGCAAGCACGAGCCCGTCGCAAACGATACAGCCCTGGCCTATGTCCCACGAACCCAAAGCCGCCGCGACCGCCGCCGCTTTCTCGATGTCCAGCATCTGCTCGACCGTTGGCGAGACCGCGCCAAGCGGGCCGGCGGGTGCAAGCAGCGCGGCGAAGACTTCGTCCGCGCCGACAAGACGAAACCCCTCTCGCTCATGCTCGTCGCCAAGCACGCGTAGAAGCGCGTCATCGCCCTTGCGCGCGGCGGCGATGACACGCGGCATCATCAGCGCCGCCCGTGCGTCCAGCTTGAGTGATGCGAAGTCCGGACGCTTGACGATCCCGACAAACGTCACCGCATCGCAGCCTGCATCCCGAAGCGCGCGAAATCGGGCGCCCATTTCGCCGAGTCCGAAATCACCGCCGGGATGCGCCGTCAATGAAGCATCCGAAATGCCGAGCATCCTGGCGACATAGTATGGCGCCCCGCTGGACGCACAGTGTTCCGCGATGCGGACGGGAAGTTCGCCGCCCCCGGCGATCACGCCCAGTTTTCGCCAGCCTGGCATCGCCTTCTCAGATCTTTGGCATGCACAGTGGGCGTTGTGCGCCGGCGCGAATGAAGCTGACGATCTCGCGCACCTCCGCGACGTGCGCATAGAGTTCGGTCACGTCGTCAAGGCGTTCCTGGAATGTGCCTTCTTCCGCGAAGAGGAGCCGATACGCGGCGCGAAGATCGTGGATCGCTTCGCGTGTGAAGCCTCTCCGCTTCAGACCGACGACATTCAGTCCCGCGAGTTGCGCGTGGTTGCCGAACACCGACCCATAGGGAATGACGTCGGCGACCACAGCGGCCAATCCGCCGACGAACGCATGCCGGCCGATACGGCAGTTCTGGTGCATCGCGCACAGTCCGCCAAGGATCACGTGGTCGGCGACTTGCACATAGCCGCCGATCGTCGCGCCCTGCGCGAAGACGACCTTGTCGCCAACGATGCAATCGTGCGCGACATGGGATTGCGACATGAAGAACCCGTCGTCGCCGACGACGGTCTGTCTCCGGCCGCGAGCCGTGCCGCGATGCATCGAGACATGCTCGCGGATCGTGTTGCGGGAACCGATGATGAGTTTCGTCGGCTCACCCTTGTAGGATGTGTCCTGCGCGGGCTGACCGAGAACGGCGTACGGATGGACGACATTGTCCTCGCCAAGGTCGGTTTCCCGCTCAATGAAGACGTGCGCGACAAGCCGCGTTCGCGCACCCACCTTCACGTTCGGTCCGACAATGCAATACGGGCCGATCTCGGCGTCGGCGCCCAGTTCCGCTGAGGGGTCGACAATCGCTGTTGGGTGGACTGCACCGCTCACTTGCTCTCAAGCTCCACTTTCATCGCGGCGAACTCGGCCTCGGCGGCCACTTCGCCGTTTACCTCCGCACGTCCGCGAAACTTGAAGATGTTTCGCCGGGCGAAAAGCACTTCGACCGGCATCTCAAGGACCTCGCCTGGCCGGACGGGGCGTCTGAACCTGGCATTGTCGACCGACATGAAGAGGATCGTGTTCTTGGTCACGTCCACATCGAGCGACTTGGACATCAGCACTGCGCCCGTCTGCGCCATGGCCTCGATCTGCAACACGCCGGGCATCACTGGTTCGTGAGGAAAGTGCCCGGGAAAATACGGTTCATTGATCGTCACGCACTTGATGCCGCGTATCGAAGTGGACGGAACGTATTCAACGGCCCGATCGACAAGCAGGAACGGGTAGCGGTGCGGGAGCCGGCGCAGGATTTCCGCGATATCGATCATCCCGTCGGGGTTTTTCACCACGCCTTCAGCCTTGTCCGCCATCCCGTTTTCCGATTGCCCTTCCGAGCCACGCGACCTCGCGTAGCCACTGCCGCAAAGGCTTGGCCGGATAGCCGGCCCAAGTCTCACCTGCCGGTATGTCATGCATGACCGCCGAGCCGGCCGCAAGGATCGCCCCCCGGCCGATAGATCTGTGATCGGCGACGCCCACGCGTCCGCCCATCATGGCGCCCTCCCCGATCGTCACGGACCCGGATATGCCGCCGAACGCGGCGATGATTGCGCCGCGACCGACCTGCACATTATGGGCGATCTGGCAGAGATTATCGATCTTCGCGAGTTCCCCGACCACGGTATCGCCGAACAGACCCCGATCGACCGTCACATTGGCGCCGATTGAAGCGCCGTCCTGAATTATCGCGCGGCCAAAATGTGGGACATCCACTGGGCCGCCCGCATCGGCGGCGACCCCAAACCCGCTCTGACCGATCATCGCGCCTTGCAAGATTGTTACGTCATCTCCCACCAGCGCACAGACAAGGGCCGCCGCCGCGCCGATCCGACAACGGCGACCAACCGTTACCCCCGGTCCAATCACCGCGTTGGCGCCGATAACGGAGCCCGTGCCGATCCGCGCGTCCGGTCCGATCACCGCGCCTGGCGCGATCCGGACGCCATCGTCTATGACGGCGGTTGGATCGATGTGACTTGCTCCAGCCGCAAACTCCCGCGGCTCAGCGACGTGATGGGCGATGCGGGCGAAGGTCGCCCGCGGGTCGCGGCAAAAGATGACGGTCGCATCAGGGCTGACGTTCGCCTCCGCGCCATCGCGAAGCAGTAGCAGCGCCGCCCCGGTGGCCGGCGCGGCGCCCTTTCCATCGAAATAGACAAGATCGTCGGCGCCCGCGTCGTCAAACGGCGCTACGCTCGTCACACGCCTCGTAGGCTCCCCCTTGAGCCGCAAATCTCCAGAGAGACTTGCGGCTGTGACGGGCCCCCGCAGGGTGTAGAAGCGCGGATCAATCATGCCCCGCGCACTCCCTGCTACTTTTTCGGCGCGGCTTTGGGCTGGCCCCCGCCTTCCGGCGGCTGACCGACCGTCACCGGCACCCAAGTGGGTTGCGGCGCGCGCGGTGTCGCCGCGTTGAACCGGGTGACCGCATCTTGTGTGATGTCGACAGTCGCGCGCGCCTTGGCGATCTGCGAGCGATCGACGACGATGACGGCGCCGCGCTGGGTCATGATCTGGTCGATGATCGGGTCGAGCGCCTGCATGAGAGCCCCGTCCGCCCGTTGCTGCGTCGCCTGAACAGAATACTCGAAGAGCTGCTGCTTCTGCTTCAGATCGTTTTCCCGGCGGATTTGCTGCTCCACGCGCGTCTTGAGCGCGGGGTTCGCAGCGATTTGCTGGGGATTCTGCCCCTGGAGCAGCGGCGCCAGTGCACGACCTTCTGTCTCCAGTTGCGTGGCCGCCGCCTGATTCTGGGTCCGGAACTCATTGGCCTTCTGGTCGACCAGCGTCTTGAGCTTCTGCTGCATGTCCGGCCACGCAGTGGACTGCGAGCGGAGACGCTCAAGGTCCATGACGACAACTGGCGACTGCACAGAGGCCTGTCCTGTCTGCGCGATCGCTACGCCGACGCTAAGCGCTCCGAGTGCGCCCACCGTGAGTGCGGCGACCGCGGCGAATATCGATTTCATACGCATTGACGTTTTCCTCTAGAATCTTGTGCGCGTTGAGAAGCGGAACTCTTGCGTCTTGTCGTACTCTTCCTCCGCGAGCGGGTGCGCGAAATCGAATTGCACGGGGCCGAAGGGGCTGTCCCAAAAAACGCTCACGCCAACCGAAGCGCGCAGGCTCAGCGAGTCGTCGACATAGGACGTGACGCGCGTGAAGTTGGGCAGGTTTGTCGTATCGAGGGTCTCGATGACCTGCTTGCGTCGATCCTGTTCGTCGAGGATGCCCAAGCCGCCAAATTCGGCGAACAAAGCCCCCGAAATACCGTACTCCTTTGGGAGGCCTGTCGGGAATGTCATCTGCAACGTCCCGATGTAGTAGGCATTGCCACCGATACTGTCGCCTTCGATGGTTTGCGGATTGTTCGGCGTGGTCGAGTCCTCCACGACGATGATCTGGCGCGGCCCGATACCCGCGACATCGAATCCGCGGAAACTTGAGCCGCCCTTGAAAAACCGGTCATTGATGCGGACCGTGTCGTCTCCCCAGCCCAGGATGTACCCGCCGCTCAGGGAGAAGCTCGCGACAACGTCCCGGAATATTCCGTAGTAGGTGGTCGCCTCGATTTCGGTGCGCAGGTACTTCACATCACCGCCAAGACCGGCGAGATCCTGCCGCAGGGACATGTCGAAGCCGCGCGTCGGGTCCACCGGATCGTTCCGCTTGTCCCAATTGAACGTGTAGCCAAAGACCGACGTGAGGAAGGTTCCCTCTTGCTCACACAACAGGGGGCGCGAAAGGTTCCGGATGTCGCACTGGTCGACAAGGTCCGTCGGCGTTGTCGTGATGTCGTTGTCGCCATCGGTGTTCAGATCGATGAGCGCATCGGCGATCTGGGTGTCGTCCTGACGGAATGTATAGGTGAGCCCCAGGCCGGTGGAATCCGTAACCGGGAAACTCGCCCGCAGGCCGGCGCCGGTCGACTGGTTTTCGAAGGAGGATTCGTCCAGGTAGTCGGTCCGGAGCGTGTAGAGGTCGAAGCCCGCCGCCAGGTCCCGCCCCAGAAACCGAGGTTCGGTGAAACGGATGTCAACCTGCTGTCGCCGCGAACTGGTCGATGCGCGCAGGCGCAGGAACTGGCCGCGGCCGCGCAGGTTTCGTTCGCTCACGGAGACGTCGAACAGGAAGTTGTCCGTTGAGGAGAAGCCGGCGGCGAACGCGAGTTCTCCGGTCGTATCCTCCTCGACCTTGACGTCCACGACCGCGCGATCGGGTTGCGAGCCCTCGCTTTCAGCGATCTCGACGTTCTTGAAAAAGCCGAGCGACCGGATACGCGAGCGGGAACGGTCAAGAAGCACCCGGTTGAAGGCATCTCCTTCCGAGACACGCAGCTCTCGCCGGATAACCTGATCAAGCGTGCGCGTGTTGCCGACGATGTTGATCCGCTCGACGAAAACGCGCGGCCCCTCGTTCACTTCGAAGGTCACGTCGACCTTGCGCGTCTCCCGGTTCCGGTCGATCCGGGGGCGAATGTCAACATTCGCGTATCCCCCGGTGCCGGCGGTGAATGTCATCGCGTCGATCGACTTTTCGATGAGTTCGCCCTCGAACATCTGGCCCGAGCGGATCGGCACGACGGCGCGCAACAGCTCCGAAGGCACCTTGTCCAGTTCGGTTTCGACCTTAACGTCGCCGAACTCGTACTTCTCACCCTCGTCGATCGTGAAGGTAATGAAGAAATCCTTCTGGTCGGGCGTCAATTCCGCCGTGGCGGAAACGATGCGGAAATCCGCATACCCCCTGTTCGTGTAGAACTGTCTCAGCAGCTCGCGGTCATACTCCAGGCGATCGGGATCGTAGTTGTCGTTCTTGGAAAAGAACTTCCACCAGTGCGACTCCTCCGTAAGGACCGCGTCCTTCAGATCCCTGTCGGAAAAAGCCTGATTGCCGATGAAGTTGACATTGCGTACGCCCGTCACCGGGCCCTCATCGATCTCGAAGATCAAATCCACGCGGTTCTGCTCAAGCTCGCGCACCTGCGGGGTTACGGTCGCTGCGAAGCGCCCGGAACGACGGTACTGCTCGATGATGCGCTGGACATCAGACTGTGCGCGCGCAGGCGTGAACACCGAGCGCGGCTTCGCCTGAATCTCCTTCTGGACGTCCTCTTCCTTGAGGGCGTTGAGCCCCTCGAAGATGACCCGGTTGACGATAGGGTTTTCAACCACCCGGACCACGAGATCTGCGTCCCGCTGGCCAATCTGCACGTCGGCGAAAAGACCTGTCGCAAACAGCGTCTTCAGGGAAAGGTCGACGCGCTCCGGCTCGACAAGATCGCCCGGACGCAACAGGAGGTAGGACTGGACCGTGCTCGCTTCGACGCGCTGGTTGCCCTCCACGACAATCCGTCGAATGGCCAACTGCGGCGCCTGGACAGGCGCCTGCGGCGTCGCAGGTTGCGCCTGCGGACGAGTCGCCTCCTGCCCCAGGGCGGGCTGCGGGAGCAGTACGCCGGCGCCAACCGCGGCGACACCAGTTACGGCGCCAACCATCACATCACGCAACGTGCGTTTCATGCAGACCCTCGATCCGTTCGGCGCTCCCCTGCGCCGGGTTTTAAGACAGTATTCTTCCGACGAACTCAAGGAGCTTGAACCGTTGGAGGTCGTTCCAGGTGGCGAACAGGAAGAGCGACAAAATCATGGCGAAACTCGCCTGAAACCCGATCTCCTGGGCCCTGGCGCTGAGGGGTTTCCGTCGGACAGCCTCAATCCCGTTCAGGACCAGTTGTCCGCCATCCAGGGCGGGTACAGGCAGCAGGTTGGCGAACCCGACCGCGACAGAGAGCGTGGCGGCCCAGTTGAGCAGCGAAAGCGCGAGATTTCCGAGCACCGTCGCGGGCGGCGCCTTCTCGGCGAGCGCGCCGTTGGCGACCTTGCCCGACACATCAAATATTCCGAGCGGCCCCATGATGTGCTCGGAGGAAGCACGGCCCGAGAACATGTTTCCGAGATACTGCCCCGTCTGCGCGATCATGCCCCACACCCTGGCTGCGCCCTCCGCAAGCGCTTCCACCGGATTGAGACGCTTGATCCGGATCTCTTCGCGCGCGGTGCGTCGTTCCACGCCCAGCAATCCGACTTCGCTTTCGATGCCCGTCGCATCGACGCGTTTCAGACGGCCGATTGAAACCGGGACAACAAAAACCTCGCTCTTGCGACGGATCTCGAAAGCCAGAGTCTTGCCTGGGCTCGACTGTATCTTCTGTTGCATGGCCCCAAACGAGGCGACGGCGACGCCATCGATTGTGGCGACCGTGTCGCCAGCAACCAGCCCCGCTGCTGCGGCAGGACCGCCAGTACTCACGGCATCGATGCGAGGAGAAAGCGCCGCGACATCGGTGATGTCTTTGCCCACGATCAGCGCAAGCAAGGCAAATGCGAGCAGCGCGAAAAGGAAATTCACCAGCGGTCCTGCCGCTGAGATCATGGCCCGCACGCCGACTGATTGCGCCCGGAGATACCCTCTGCGGCGCGCCTCCTGAGGATCAACATCTCGCAGGCTTTCAGGAGCCGGACGACTGCTGGTGGGATCGGCGTCGTCGAGAAAGGAGACAAACCCGCCAATGGGGATCTGCGACAGCTTCCAGACCGTCCCGTGACGATCAGTGCGCGAAATAAGGGGTGCGCCCCACCCCAGCGAAAAGCTCTTCACCGCGACGCCGCATCGGCGCGCGACGATGAAATGACCGAATTCATGCACGACCACGACCAGGCTGAGTACGCTGACGGAGGCAAGGGCCGTAATCAGCAGCCCCATCAGTCCCTCAACCATAAAACCCTCCGTGCGCGGACCTGATCGTTGATTCCCTTCTCAGGGGTCAGGTTCCTACCAGACTATCGCCGTCGTTCGACCGCTTTACGCGCCGCGATTCGGGCCGCCGCGTCGATAGACCGTACCTCATCGAACGATGACGGCGAATTTGCGATGGCGCCAAGCCCTGACCCCTCCCAAGACTGCAAAACGTCATCGACAACCCCGGCGATGCCCAGGAAGGCTATGCGGCCACACAGAAAGCTCTCCACGGCAGTCTCATTGGCCGCGTTCAGGATGGCTGGCGCGGCGCCCCCGGCGCGCAGCGCCTCGCGGGCGAGCCTCAAGGCCGGGAACCTGTCCAGGTCAGGGCGCGCGAACGTTAACTCTCCCAGGGCCGCCAGATCGAGACGTTGCGCCGACACAGGTGCCCGGTCCGGCCAGGCCAGGGCGTAGGAGATCGGCACCCGCATGTCTGGCGCGCCCAACTGGGCCAACACCGATCCGTCGCAGTAGGACACCATGCTGTGAATGACGGACTGGGGGTGGATTACGACCTCTACTCTCTCCTCCGTGATGCCGAAGAGGAGCGACGCCTCGATCAGCTCCAACCCCTTGTTCATGAGCGTTGCGCTATCGACGGAAATCTTGCGCCCCATGGACCAGTTCGGGTGAAGGCAGGCCTCGTCTGGCGTCGCAGTCTCCATTCGTTCGCGAGACCAGTTGCGGAACGGACCGCCCGAGGCGGTAAGGGTCATCTTCTCGACCCGGTCCGGGTGCCCGAGAACCTGAAAGATCGCATTGTGCTCGGAATCCACCGGCAACAGGTTTGCGCCGCTGCTTCGCGCCGCGTCCAGCAGCAGGGCCCCGGCGCAGACGAGGCACTCCTTATTGGCGAGCGCGACGGATACCCCCCGATCTATGGCGGCACGGGTCGGTTCAAGCGCCGCTGCGCCCGTGATCGCCGACATCACCCAATCGGCTGGGCGGTTGGCGGCCTCGACGAGCGCCTCGGGCCCCGCACCAATTTCCACCGGCACGCCGGCGAGCAGCGTCCGAAGCTCCGGGACCAGCCTTTCGTCCGCGATGGCGACAAACCTGGGCCGCAGCCGCCGCGCCATGCCGGCGAGTGCTTCCACATTCCGGCCCCCGGTCAGGGCCTCAACCTCGATTTCGGCGGCGCCTGAGGCGAGCAGTTCTTCCACGACCGCCGCCGTGCTCGCGCCGATCGAGCCCGTTGCTCCGAGCACGGTTATCCTTCGCTTCAGCGTCAACGAGCTTCTCCGAGCAGCATTGGAAGCACGTCAGGCGACAAGGCAAGCACTGTTGCGGCGACCACAGTAGCCGCCATCAACCCATCCAGCCGATCCAGCACGCCGCCATGACCGGGTATGAGCCTGCTGGCGTCTTTCACGCCGAACCTGCGCTTGAGGAGGCTTTCGAAGAGATCCCCGAACAGCCCCACAAGAGCGAGGACGAAGCCGACCAGACACCACGTTTCAAGCGGGCCTTGGATCACTGTCGCAAAGATCGCCGCCGCCCCCATTCCGGCCAGCGAGCCGGAGGCGAACCCTGACCAGGTCTTGGCCGGCGAAAGTTGCGGCACGAGCTTCGGACCGCCAATCAGTTTGCCGCCGAAGTACGCAGCCGCGTCGGCCGCCCATATGATCGAAAACAACCCGAGTATGATCTTGAGACCGCCCGGTTGATGCGCCCGCAGCGCGAGGAACAGCACGCACGGCGCGCCCACGTACATGACCCCGCCAGCCGTTTCGAGAATGGCGCTGAAGGAACGACGACGCAGCGCTGAGCCGACGCCGCACACGGCCATCCACACGAAGGCCTGTGGGTAGTGCCCCCAACTCGCCGCCATGACCGCACCCAGCGCCCCCACGACACAGAAGGCGAAGGCCAGCGGCAGCGCCCGCGGCTCGCTCATGCGCGCCCACTCGTAACTCATGACCACCGCCGCACCGCCGGTGGCGCCGGCTATCCATGGGCCCCCGCCGACCGCTACCGCAAGGCCCATCGCGATGAGGACGATTGATGAAGCGACCCGAGGGCCGAGATCATCGAGCCTAACGGGCGACGGCGATTCCTCCGGATGCTCTGGGCTATTCGTCACGCCCGACGCCGCCATACCGTCGATCGCGGTTCCGAAAGTCATTGATTGCGCGCTCAAGGGGCTCGCGGCCGAAGTCGGGCCAGAGGTCTTCCAGAAAGACAAGTTCCGCATAGGCGGCCTGCCAGAGCATGAAATTGGAGAGCCGCCGTTCCCCACTCGTGCGCACCAGCAGATCGAGCGGCGGCAGACAGGCCGTATCGAGCCGTTGAGCGAAAGTGTCTGCGCAAACGTCGTCCGGCGTCAGGCGACCCGCGGCGACGTCATCGGCAATCCGGCGAGCGGCGCGCACGATCTCGTCCTGCGCCCCGTAGTTGAAGGCGATGGTCAAATTCAGCGCTGAATTTGCGGCCGTCTGGCTTTCCGCGCGCTCGATGATTGCGCGTATGTCGGGCTCGAGGCCCTCCCGCTCTCCGATCACACGCACCCGCACGCCGTCGCGCACGAGGCGATGAAGGTCCCTGCCGACATACAGTCTCAGCAGCTCCAGAAGAGCCGCCACTTCCTCCTTGGGACGTCCCCAATTTTCCGTCGAGAATCCGAACACCGTCAGGTAGGGAAGCTTGATATCACCCGCCGCTTCCACAGTGCGGCGCAGCGCCTCCACTCCAGCGCTATGCCCAAACGTGCGCGGCTTGCCGCGCGCCTTCGCCCATCGACCGTTGCCGTCCATGATGATGGCGACGTGTCGCGGCGCGGCGCCGATATTTTGAGGTTCCGGCATCTGCGCCCATGCAGGATTACACCTGCATGATCTCCTCTTCCTTGACGGCCATCGCCTGGTCGACGTTCTTCACGAACTGGTCCGTAGCCTGCTGGACCTGCTCAGCATATTTCTTGTGCTGGTCCTGGCTTATGTCGCCGTCCTTTTCCAACTTCTTGAGGTGTTCCATCCCGTCGCGGCGCACGTTGCGCACGGCCACCCGCGCCGCTTCCGCGTACTTGCCGGCGAGCTTTGCGAGTTCGCGGCGGCGTTCCTCGTTGAGCGGCGGGATCGGCACGCGGATCGTCTGCCCGTCAACGATCGGGTTGACGCCGAGCCCGGCGTTGCGGATCGCCTTCTCGACGGCGGTCACAACGCCCTTGTCCCAGACCTGCACCGCGAGCATCCGCGGCTCCGGCGCCGAGACGGCGCCAATCTGATTGAGCGGCGTCGATGCGCCGTACGCATCGACGTGGATGGGATCGAGCAGGTGGATGTTGGCGCGACCGGTGCGCAACCCGGTGTATTCAGTCTTCAGCGCCGAGAGCGCGCCGTCCATGCGCTTCTTGATGTCGTCGAGGTTGAAGGGAGTGTTCGGCATCGGGCCAATCCTGTTTGTCGCGGGCCTGTCTTCTCGCGGTTCTACTCTTCGCGGATCGTCGTGCAGACGCCCCGGCCTGCGAGCACTTCTCCGAAAGCCCCTTTCTCGCGGATCGAGAAAACGACGATCGGTATGTTGTTCTCGCGCATCAGGCTGACGGCGGCGGCGTCCATCACCTTGAGGTTCTTTTCCAGCACGTGCTGATAGGACAGCGTGTCGTAGCGCTTTGCGGTCTTGTCCTTCTTCGGATCGGCCGAATAGACGCCGTCGACGCTGGTGCCCTTGAAGAGCGCGTCACATCCCATTTCGACAGTCCGGAGCGCGGCAGCCGTATCGGTCGTGAAAAATGGGCTGCCCGTGCCGGCGGCAAAAATGACCACCCGTCCCTTTTCGACGTGGCGCATGGCGCGCCGGCGGATGTAGGGTTCGCAGATCGTCACCATCGGGATCGCCGAGACGACGCGCGTATCGTAGCCTTGCCGCTCCAGCGCGTTCTGCATGGCGAGCGAGTTCATCACCGTCGCGAGCATGCCCATGTAGTCGGCCTGGGCGCGCTCCATCCCCTTCGCCGCGCCCTGGAGGCCGCGAAAGATGTTGCCGCCGCCGATCACGAGGCAGACTTCGACGCCCTGATCGACAGCATCGCCCACTTCGCCGGCGATCCGGTCGCACACGTCGACATCGATGCCGTACTGCCCATCGCCCATCAGGGCTTCGCCGGACACCTTGAGCAGGACGCGACGGTAAGGCCCCTCTGGCGTCGGCCGTGACACCGCCGCGCCGTCCTCGTCAAAGTCGCTGTCGATCATGCCCGGCGCCTGTGTTGAATCTCGCCGGGCATGTTACCGCGTTCCATGACAACTCTGCAAAGGCTTCCGGCTTACGATTTACCCGTCATGCCGGCCACTTCCGCGGCAAAATCGTCTTTCGGCTTTTCGACACCCTCGCCGAGACGGAAATACCGGAACGCGGCGATCTTGATCGGCGCGCCGGCGTCCTTCTCGGCCGCCTTTACCCAGGCTTCGACTGTCAGGTCCGGCGACATGACGAATTTCTGCTTCGTCAGTACGACCTCTTCGAAGAACTTGCGCAGGCGGCCCTCGACGACGCCCTTCAGCACGTTTTCGGGCTTGCCCACCATCTTGGGGTCTTCCTTGACCTGTTCTTCGTAGATCGCCCGTTCCCGGGCGACGGCTTCCGCCGGAACTTCAGAATCCGCGAGTGCGAGCGGACCCGTGGCCGCAACATGCATCGCGACCTTCTTAGCGACGTCCATCAGGATGTCGGCGTTTCCCTTGGACTCAAGCGCCACCAGGACCCCGATCCTGCCAAGACCGTCAGCGACCTGGCTGTGGACGTAGGGCGCCACGACCCCTTCGGACACTTCGACGAAGCTCGAACGCCGCAACGTCATGTTCTCTCCGATAGTAGAGATGAGCTGCGTGATCTGATCAGATATGGAGCCGCCCACGCCCGGAGACGCCAGCAGCTTGTCGTGATCGCCCTTCGCGTCGAGGGCAGCCTTGGCGAACTGGGCCGCGGCCTTCTGGAAGCCCTCGTTGCGGGCCACGAAGTCGGTTTCCGAGTTGAACTCGATGATCGCGCCCATACCATCGGAGACCGCGACCCCGACAAGACCTTCGGCCGCGGCGCGGTCGGCCTTCTTCGCCGCCTTGGAGAGACCCTTGGCGCGCAGCCAGTCGACGGCCGCTTCCAGGTCGCCGCTGGTTTCACCAAGCGCCTTCTTGCAGTCCATCATGCCGACGCCGGTTTTTTCGCGAAGTTCCTTCACAAGCGCAGCTGTGATTTCGGCCATGTCTATGCCCTCAGGTATTATCTCGTTCATTGAAAATACGTCTGCTTTCACAGACGTATCGATCAGGCGTCCGCGGCGTCCGCGGGCGCTTCGACTGCCGCTTCGCCGCGGCCGCGCAATGCGCGCTCGGCCGGTGGGTTCGCCGACGCGCCGACGTCGGCGCCCGACGCGACCTGACCTTGCGCCAGACCGTCCAGAACCGCATCCGCGATCATGTCGCAGTACATCTGGATCGCGCGCGAGGCGTCATCGTTGCCGGGGATCGGGAAATCGACCAGATCGGGATCGCAGTTGGTGTCGATGATGGCGACGATAGGAATGCCGAGCTTGCGCGCTTCCTGAATCGCGATCGCTTCCTTGTTTGTGTCGATCACGAACATGAGGTCCGGCGTGCCGCCCATGCCGGCGATGCCGCCAAGCGAACGGTCGAGCTTCTCGCGCTCGCGCGTGAGGTTCAGCACTTCCTTCTTGGTCAGGCCCGTGGGGCCTTCCTGGGAGGTCAGTTCCGTCACCTCGCGCAGGCGCTGGATCGACTTCGATACGGTCTGCCAGTTGGTCAGCGTGCCGCCGAGCCAGCGCTGGTTCATGTAGTACTGGGCGCAGCGTTTCGCCGACGCCGAGATGAGGTCGGACGCCTGACGCTTGGTCCCGACAAAGAGGATCCGGCCACCCGCCGCCGCCGTGGCGCGCACCTTTTCGAGCGCGGCGTCCAGCAAGGGGAGCGTCTGCGAGAGGTCGATGATGTGGATGTTGGACCGCTCACCGAAGATGTAGCGGGACATCTTGGGGTTCCAGCGGTGGGTCTGGTGTCCGAAGTGCGCGCCAGCTTCGATGAGCTGACGCATGAGATCGCTCTGCGCCATGTGTATTTCTGCTTTCTGTTCGTCCGGTTAGCCGCCACGGGAGGAGTCACATAGGGCCAACGGCCCCACCCGACACCGGACGCCAAAGAGCGGACCGGCCCGAAAGCCGACCCGCACGAGGCAACCCCGTGTGTGAAGTTGGTGGGATATAGGGGACCGGGCGCGGTGAGTCCAGCAGGGCTAGCCGACCCGCTCGACCCCCCGCGAAGCCTTCACGGCGGCGCGAGCCGCGGCCCCCGCCGGGAACCGGCCAGCCGCCTCGATCTCGACCTCGCGACCGTCCGACAGTCTGAGCACGAGCATCAGCGGCCGCAATTCGCCCCCGCCCGCACTTTCAAGCGACTTGAGCGTGTTGGCGAGCGCCCCCAACGGGGCCCCCTCCTTCAGCACGATGCGCAGCACGTCGCTGGCCCGGGCTTCGGCCGCCTCAACGGGCTCGAACTGGGAACAGGCGAGCTTCAGGTCCCCGTCCCGCCAGCGAACCCGGGCCCGGAAGATCATCGACTTTCCCACCTGCAGCGCCTCGCGTTCGCGCGCAAAATCCTCCGGCATCATCATCGCCTCGAACTCGCCGGTCGGATCTGACAGCCCCAGCCAGGCGAATTGTCCGCCCGACTGCGCAGGACGGGGCTGGATCCGCCGGATCACGCCGGCCATGGCCACGTTGTGCTGTTCGCTTTCGCCCGCTTCGACGATGTCGGCGAACGAGGTCATGGCGCCGCTCGGCGCGCTGGCGAAGAATAGGTCCAGCGGGTGGCCCGAGAGATAGAAGCCGACGCTCTCGCGCTCGTTGTCGAGACGGTCCTGAGCGCTCCACGGCTCCGCCTTCGGCAGAACGGGGCGCACGGCGGCCTCTTCCGACCCGAACAGGCTCGTCTGCGCGCTGGCGCGCTCGCTTGCGGAGCGTTGCGCGAACTGGGTGAGCACGTCGCATGCCGCGAAGGCCTTCGCGCGATCCGGCTCAAGCGAATCGAGAGCGCCGCACCTGGCGAGGTTTTCGAGTTGTCGGCGATTGATGGCTTTCGCCTCCAGCCGTTCGGCGAAGTCGAAGAGATCGCGATACCGCCCCCCCCGCTCGCGCTCCGCCACGACACCCTGCATCGCGGCGAGCCCGACGTTTCGTACTGCGCCGAGAGCGTAGAGAATCCTGCCGCCGGCGACGTCGAAATCAGCATTCGACCTGTTGATGTCCGGCGGCGCCACGTCGACGCCCATCCTGCGCGCGTCCTGCTGGAAGCTCGCGAGCTTCTCCGAGTTCGAAAGGTCGAGGCTCATCGACGCGGCGATGAACTCGACCGGATGGTTCGCCTTCAGATAGGCGGTCTGATACGCGACCACGGCGTAGGCGGCGGCGTGAGACTTGTTGAAACCGTAACCGGCGAACTCGGCGACGAGATCGAATATGCGGCCGGCGAGCACATCGCCGACGCCGTTGGCGTTTGCACCTTCAAGAAAACGCGTGCGCTGCTTGGCCATCTCGGCAGGCTGCTTCTTGCCCATCGCGCGGCGCAACAAATCCGCTTCGCCGAGCGAATAGCCGCTCAGCACCTGCGCGATCTGCATCACTTGTTCTTGGTAGACGATGACGCCGTAAGTCTCCTTGAGGAGCGGTTCGAGCAGCGGATGCGGATACTCCGGCGGCATGCGGCCATGTTTCACATCGGCGAAGGCATCGATGTTTTTCATCGGCCCGGGACGGTACAGCGAGATCAGCGCGATAATGTCTTCAAGGCACGTCGGCTTCACCTTGCGCAGCGTGTCGCGCATGCCCTGGCCTTCAAGCTGGAACACGCCGAACGTCGCGCCGGACTGCATCAGGTCGTAGGTTTTCGTGTCGTCCCATGGGATCGCCGCCAGGTCGATGACGATGTTGCGCTTTTTCAGGAAACCCAGCGCGCGGTCGATGACTGTCAGCGTCTTCAGACCGAGGAAGTCAAACTTCACCAGCCCGGCGGGCTCCACCCACTTCATGTTGAACTGGGTCGCGGGAATGTCCGAGCGCGGATCGAGATACAGTGGAACCAGTTCAACGAGCGGACGGTCGCCGATCACCACGCCCGCCGCGTGCGTTGAAGCGTTGCGATACAGCCCCTCAAGCTGGAGCGCTGTGTCGAGCAGTTGCCCGACCTCCGCCTCCTGCTTGCGCGATTCCTGCAGGCGCGGCTCGACCTCGATCGCCTCCGCGAGCGTCAGAGGGTTCGCGGGATTTGCCGGCACCAACTTCGCCAGGCGGTCGACGAGTCCGAACGGCAACTGCATCACACGCCCGACATCGCGCAGCACGGCGCGCGCCTGCAGCGTACCGAACGTGATGATCTGCGCCACCCTGTCGGCGCCGTACTTCTGTTTGACGTAGTCGATGACTTCGCCGCGCCGTTCCTGACAGAAATCGATGTCGAAGTCCGGCATCGAAACCCGTTCGGGATTGAGAAAGCGTTCGAACAGAAGCCCGAACCGCAGCGGGTCAAGGTCCGTGATTGTCAGCGCCCACGCCACAAGCGAACCGGCGCCCGAGCCGCGTCCCGGGCCGACGGGGATGCCCCTGTTCTTCGCCCACTTGATGAAATCCGAGACGATCAGGAAGTAGCCGGAAAAGCCCATCTGCTGGATGATGCCGATCTCGAACGACAGCCGGTTCCAGTAATCCTCTTCATTTGCGGCGAACCGTTCAGGTCCGAGAAATTCGAGGCGTCGGCGCAATCCCTCTTCTGCCTGCGCGGCAAGTTCGGCCTTCTCGTCGCGGCCCGCCTTCGTGTCGAAGTTCGGAAGGATCGGCTTGCGCGTCCGTGAACGCACCGCACAACGACGCGCGATCTCGAGGGTGGAATCTATCGCCTCGGGTAGGTCTTCAAACAACGCCCGCATTTCTGCTTCGCTCTTGAAGTAGTGCTCGGCGCTGACACGCGGCCTGTCCTGCTCTCCGAGGTAGGTGCTGTTGGCGATGCAGAGCAGGGCGTCATGAGCCGCGTGATCCTTGCGCGCGGCGAACCTGACATCATTTGTGGCGACGAGCGGAAGCCCCAGTTCGTAGGCAAGGTCCACCAGTGCGCCTTCGACCTCGACCTCGGCCCTGCCGCCATGGCGCTGGAGCTCGACATACAACCTGTCGCCAAATGCAAGCGCCAGCCGCTCGACCAGCGCCCGGGCCTGCTGCGGCTTGTGCGCGGCCAGCTGGCCCGCCGCGGGACCATCCGCGCCGCCGGTCAACGCGATCAAACCAGCGCTGCTCTCAAGCACACGATCAAGCGAAATATGCGGTTCCCCTGCTCCGCCGCCATCAAGAAATGCGGCCGTCGAGAGGCGCATGAGGTTGGCGTAACCCTCCTCATTTTGCGCGAGCAGCGCCAGCACGCCCTCGACACCGTCACTACCGCGAACATCGAGCGCACAGCCAATGATGGGCTGCACGCCCTTCTCGACAACAGCTCCGGAAAATTCGAGCGCGCCAAACAGGTTGTTCGCGTCACAAAGCGCCACCGCCGGCTGGTCGTTCTTGGCCGCAAGAGCGCCAAGCGCCTTCACGCCAATCATGCTCAGCAAAAGGGAATACGAAGACCGGGTGCGAAGATGGACGAACATGGCGCCTCCAGGCCGCATCTCAGCCACGATTCGGCGCACCCAAATATTCCTGACTTACCGCCGCAGGGCAACGACCCCGGCTGCGCCCTGGCTCAGAAGCTTGCGTCAGGCCGCCCTCATGCTGCGGACGTACACTTCAGCAACCTCGCGCGGATCCCCGTCCAGGACCATCTGTCCGCCCGACAGCCAGATGAGGCGTGTACAGACGGTGCACATCAACCCCAGGTCGTGGCCGACCAGCATGAGAATGCCTGCCCGGTCGATGAGATCGTTCATGCGACGAATCGCACGCTCCTGAAAGTTGGCGTCGCCAGCGCCGAACACCTCGTCGACCAGCAGGATGTCTCCCTCAAGGTAGGTCGAAACAGCAAAACCCAGCCGGACATACATGCCGGCCGAATAGGTCCGCATCGGCAAGTCGATAAACTCTCCGAGATCCGCGAAGGCGATGATTTCCTCTTCCCGGTCGCGAATCTGGCTGGGCGAGAAGCCTATGGAAAGGCCTCGATACATGATGTTCTCGCGGCCGGTGGCCTCCGACTCAAAGCCGGTGCCGAGGTCGAACAGACCCTGCATCCGGCCAGTCACCTCGATGGAGCCATCGGTGAGCGGATATATCCCAGCGATAGTCCTCAGGAGTGTCGATTTTCCGGCGCCGTTGTGCCCAATCAGGCCGACGCGTTCGCCACGGTTGATGGTCAGCGAAAGTCCATTGACCGCATGCACGACCTTCTTGTCGACGCGCGGTCCGGACTTGAATCCCAGCGCGCCAAAGACGGCGGACTTGATACTCGACTGGTCCCGCACAAGCGGGTAGTCCAGCTGCGCCCTGCGGATGATGATCCGCGGACCGGTGCTGACGACATTGCTAGACATAGTGGATCGACTTCCGGTCGTTAGCCGCGGTTATGACAATCGCCGCCAGCCAGGACAGCCCTATCCACACGCCTATGGCGATCCAGTCTCGCGCTTCAGGCGCACGGCCATAGAGCACAGGGTCCCGAAACGCGTCGCAAAACGCGAGAACAGGATTGATGGCGGACCACACTTCAAGCCGGGGGCTGTCAAACACGGCGCGATCGAAAAACACCGGACTGGAAAACCAAACCGCCTGCATCAGAATCATCAGCAGCTGTTGGGTGTCCCGAAATTTGAGGTTGATGAACGCGACGATCGTCGCCCACGCGGATCCGATGACAAACAGCGCCGCAACCAGCGGTATGACCCAAGCCCAATAGATCGTCATGATCGGCTCATTGAGACCGAACATGAGTATCACGCCGGTCCGGTAGATCACGAGCGCCAGAAAGCCGATCAAAAACACAACCGTGACGGTAAGGCATGTGCGCAACGGAAATATGAGCATCGGGATGGGCGCTTGCTTGAGATACCCCGCGCCGTTGATGATGGATTGCGACCCCAGGTGAACGAATGACGAAATCGCGTCCCAGAGGATAAAGCCCGCAAAGACATAGACGGAAAACGACCTGAATTCCTGCTGGAACAGGTTCGCCAGCACCAGGGAATACAGCATTGCGAATGACAAAGGGTGGATCATCGCCCACACGACGCCAAGCGATGATCGGCGGAAACGGGACTGAAGGTCCGCGTTCGCCAGGTGAAACATGAGATGCCGGTAACGCCACATGCCCGCGAGGTAGGACCACAGTGTCATGCGTCCGACGCGCACCGTCTCCAATCCGATCCCCTGGACACTCATCAGTCTCTCGCTCGCACCCTAAACCGTTCCCCGAATGAACGCGACCTCCGGCTGTGGCCGGCGCGCAACCGCGTTTCGCCTCCCGCCCAAAGGCTGCAGCTCACCTCATGATATTCCCCAAGCGTCCGCCCAGCCATCCATATGCGTGAACCGCCTTTTGGAGGCAACAGCGCTGCTTCAACGCCGCATGGCAGCCGTTTCCGTCGGGTCTATGGCAAGACCAAGGCGGGCCGGGCAGCGTCATCCATCGGCGGACGTCAATCGGGCCCCTAGGCCCTTCACTTCATAGATACGAATCCCGTCCACCCACATGGAGCCATCCGCCACGGCCGTTACAGCGCCCCTCTCCCGGGAAAGCGAGATGATGTCCAGCTCGGTGACAACATGCCTGTTTGACGGCAGCACCTGACCGCGGAAGCGCCAGCCAAATGGGACGCCCTGCGCCAGCGGCTCAAAGCGCTGGCGTCCGCCCAGATCGCCGAATCGCTTGAGCAAAATGGCAGCCCGCAGCCCCTGTTGAAGCGCCTCCAGCCCCAAGGAGCCCGGCTGGACCGGATCCTGGAAAAAGTGCGCCTTGAAGAACCATGCTTCCGGATCCACCTGGGCCGAGGCAACGATACGGCCGAGCCCTGCGACCCCGCCGTCGGGCCAGAACCCGTCAATCGCGTCAAAAGACTTCAGTCGACCGTGCGCAAGCAGCGGCGTGTCAGCCAATCTGGCATGGAGGTCCGATGAGTCTCCGGAACGTGACAATTGGATTTTCGCCTCCGCCGAAGTCGGCAGTCCCGCCTGGCTTTTCAGCGCGATCGGGCTGAAGAAACCGAACGCCGTCTTCATGGTCATTACCAGCTCGCCTGCCTGCGTGGCTGCAACACTGAAGAATACGATCGTGGAGCCGCCGGCTTCCGCAAACCGTTCCAATCGCGCCGTCACCCGCACGGTTCCCGCACTTACCGGCTTGTGCAGCAGCACATCCGTTCCATCGAGATTGCGGAACGCCACGTCTTCCGGGCGCTTGGCCGCAAATCCCATGTAGGAAGCCAGCCAGCCGCACGGCTGAAGCAATACTTCCGTCAGCACGGACAACGGCATCGCACTGGACCCGCCATCTTCGAAGAACCATGCCTCTGCTAGCGCATCATATTCTGCGACTACGGCGTGCCCTGCGACAGGCGTTCCAGGGGCGCCGTCAACGGAAAGAACGCGCGACATGAAGTGATACGGATCGCCGGGCAGTCGCGGCGCCCGCCTCGTTCCGTCAAAGACCTTGTAGAGCGCGCCAAACGCATCCGAGGGTTTGCCGCGCGCGCACGCGAGAAGCGCTCCCAAATCACCACGCACATCGGCGGACTGCCCCACAATACGCCGCTGCAGCGCGCCGCCGGCATGTTCCTTCTCGGCGCCTATCGGCCAGTCCGGCACAAGCCGCATGCCAAAACGTCGGCAGTGGAAAACCTTGAAGCCATCGCACCGGCATTGCAAAGCCGCGAATACTCTAGGTTCAGGGCCATCGATGATTTCCTCAATGAACACCTCGTACTCCAGCACATGCTCCGCCTCAGGAGTGACCTGCCCACGACACACGAACCGCGCAGGTTCCTCGGCGACAGGTTCGAACCGCCAGCCGTCCCGGTCTATCGTAAAGCCGTAACCCGCCATGGCGAATGAGAGCGCCTGCGTTGCGGCGTCCGCCATCAGCGTTCCGGGCATGCAGGGATCGTTCTTGAAATGCCCATCGTAGAACCAAGCGTTCCTCGGCACGGTCGAGCGCGCCTTCAGGTAACCGCGTCCCCACGGCCCACCTTCCGGCTCGAACGAGACGATTTCATCCAGCAGGCGCATGCGTCCCGCAGGCAAAGTCGGGGTGCGGACATGGGCGGCTGCCATCTCGAAACCATCGCCAAAGCACGCAAACGCATTCCCGCCTATGAAGGCGTCGACGAGCGCTCGATCGAACCGTCGCCGACTCGTGACCTGCGGCGGCGTATCCCGGGGGGCGTCATGCGGAGGTGCCTCGTCCTCCGCGTTCCACAGCACGCCCCCGGACCGCGCGAGTTCGCCGTCCGAAAAGAAGCCGGCCTGTCCGTTCCGGACGGAGATCATGAGCCGATCGCCAATGTAGCAGTCGTAGTGAAAGAAAAAGAGCCGCGTCTCACCGGTCGTCGCGTGGCCATCGATGTGAATGTCATAGCGGAGGGTATCGCCTGCGCTTGGCAACTCTCCCATGAACCTGAGTTCGCATCCAAGAAGTCGATAAACGCGCTCACCGCGATTCAGGAAGTCCGCGCCGAGCCATGATGCAAGAAGCAGGTCCGCCTGCCCGGATTCGATAACGGCGCCTGGCGTCATTCGGCCCGCGTGCATGTACCATGCATCGGCAACAACGTCGGTCTCGGTGATGATGCGCCCTTTGCCCATCGACCCGGGTTCGCCCTCGATCGAGATAACCCGGTCGGTCAGCAGCAACGGGGGTTGTGGCATCCTGACTTGCCGACTGTATCCATCCTGCTGGCGGAACAGCGGGCCAAGAACGTCAGAAACTTTACCTGACGCCAGCATTTCCAGTTGCGCGCGCGAATATAACGCCGCCCCGGACTCCGACGTCGTCTCCAATACCGGATGTGAAACCGGCGCCGCGCGCGTGGACTGCGCCACGGGTTGCGCGGCGATCGCTGAAACCAGCGCCGAACGCGACCGGAGAAATGCCGTATGCACTGCTACCTGGCGGTCCATGAACTCGCGATGCGCTTCAGCAACCGCGGCGATGAGGTTGCCAGCGGCGGCGTGGCGTCCGTGGCTGCGTTGCGCGGCGACCGGCGCCGACCCACCCGGCCGCTGGCCCTCGAACAACGCCAGCGGCGCGAGCCCGCCCGGCGCGGGAGGCATGAATTGCGATCTCTCCGCTTGTTCTGGCGGTGTCGATACCGGTATCGGAGCGATGGAGGCCTTTCGCTGTGGAACCTGAATATCCGGCGGGTGCGCTGGAAGAACCAACTTGCGCGCTTCCGAGGTCAAGGTTGGCGCGCTTTCCTTCCGCAATTCGTCGAGACGTGCTTCAAACGCATCGACATCCACGGAAACGCCATTTGCCCAGAGCTTCATCACACTTTCGGCGATCGCGCGAAGTCCTCGGCGCTCCTGGGGATCCAGGGCTACCGCGAGATATTGTTTGCCCTCGAGGATGCGCGCTACTGCGCCCGTAAGGATGGAGCGCGGACCATGCTCGACAAATACGCGCACACCGTCGTTCCACGCGGAGCGAATTGTTTTTGGAAAGTCGATCGGTGCGATCGCCTGTCTCGTAATGGCGTCCGCCGCCGACTCCGTTGTCGGTGCATAGTGGCCATTGTGGGCGTTTGAATAGAAGCGCACGCCCCCCGCCGGATGGACTTCCCGTGTATGGATTTTCCGCCACTGACCTTCAAACGGCCGCATCGCCTCGCAATGCACGATCATGTCCAGCCCAAGTGGCATCGCCCGGGTGCGCCCGACCTTATCGACGACCCGCGCGCAGGCATCCGGATCGCCCCCGATTACGCAGTCGTCGGGGGCGTGCACGATCGTCATGTAAGCCCGCGGTTCACCTGCGAGCGCCGCATCCACGATCTCTTGCGCCGCCGAAAGACGCCAGCAGGTCCACCGCGCACCCTCGCCCGAGGAAAGCCCCCAGCTCTGCGCCGCCGCGCCGCAATGTCCGGTCAGCGCCTGCCCATAAAGGCCGGAGCGTTCGATTTCGGCGAGCATCGCGTCAAGGTCACGCCAGACCCCGAACGCCAGCAGGGCATTCGTTTCGCCGGAAGAGAGCCCGATCGCTGCTTGGGGCGTCAGTTTCAGGAATGTCCTGGAGAACTCGGCATGCGCCTGGCACACCAGCGCGCATCCCGTGAGCTGGATCCGCGGCTCAAGCGCGCCAATCTCCGAGCCGTAGAGACGGCGCGCAAGTTCAGCCACACCTGCGTGGCGCATCGCCAACGCGTCGCCGACCTCTGGCCACGCCAGCATCAGATCCCGACCGGCGCCCGGATACGCAGCTGCGGCGCCCGTAAAGGTGAACGCCAGCTCGCCCGACATCGCGTGGTCGGCGAACGCAACTCCAGGGAGAGATGGCGCGACGCCTGCCCGAAGAGAGTCGCTTGAGCGCCTTCTTAACGCGTCGAGAGAGCTGGCGCGATCGGCGACAAGTCCGCACCGGAACTCGCCTACCCCGCCCTGAGCGTTCGCTTCAATTCGTCCAACGAGTTCCGCCAATGAGGACGCGGCGAACCTGGCCAGAACCGGCGGCGCGCCCAATGACGATGCCCTGGGAGGCGAATCTGGCGCTGCGAGAGCCTCCATCATGGACCTGCCGCTGAAGGATTCGCACCGCCTCGCCAACGTACGAACGCCCGGCGTCGGCTGGGCGCCGAGATCGTCGAACCGCACGCGCGCTTCAATGGAGAGCAAATCGACAAGGACCTGCAGCAACGCGCTCGCCGCGTGCGTGCGCCCGAAGTGTTGCCCTACGAAATCATCAGTCACCGCCGCAGCGCGCTCCATCGCCCCTCCGGGCAACACGCCAAGCACGCAATCGCCCGCAGCCTCAGCATCCAGTCGACGTTTTAGCACCAGGGCGACAGCAGCATCACCGGCGCCGCGCACCGTGCCACCAAGGACATGGGATAGCGCGGCGGCATTGGCCGGTTCACAACAGAAGTCGACGGCGCCGACGACTACTGCGTCCAGTTCGCCCGCGCGCAGCGCACGGGCAGCCACCGCAAGGGCCGCAAGGCCGGATATCTCCTCGCTGGAAATGGTCATACCAAAACCGCGAAAATCTCGTTGGGCATGGACGCGGTTCGCGGGAATATTCGGCATCGTGCCGAGAACACCCTCCGGCGTCAGGCGCGGCGCCGCCTCCGCATTCGTCGCGAGCCACTCCGCGTCGCCCCCTGCACGCACGCGCACGCCGTGGCGTGCAATCGTCGCATCACACCCCATGCCGACAATCACGCCCGTCCGCTCCGAGGGGAGATTGGGCACGCCCCTCAGCGCCTCTGCGACGACTTCGAGCATGGCCGTCTGCTGGGCCAGACTGGCCTTGAGGTCACTCGGCGGGAAACCCAGTCCCTCCATCCCCAGTTCGATGTGTTCCGTCCTGTGCAGTTGACCCGTTGGATCGAACAACGCGCGCCGGAGCGCCGCGAGCCCCCGAAAGTTTCCCGCAAGAACCCCGGCGCCGCACACTGCAATATCGCCCCGTGGAGGCGACGGCTTTCCATGCGATCGCATTCTCGAAGTCTGCACATGCGTTTCGACAATCAGGTGCGCATTGTTGCCGCCAAACCCGAAATTGCTGATCGCCGCGCGCCGTATCCCGCCCTGCCATGACGCCGGCGCGGCCAGCAGTGTGAAGGCGGTATCCTTCAAGCTCGCAATCGGCGCGGCGCAATGCGCTGGCGGCGTCAGGCCCGCCTCGAACGCCGACAGCACGTTGATGAGGCTCGCCGCCCCCGAAGCCGTGATGGCATGCCCAAGCACGCCTTTCAGCGCGCCAAGCATCAGCGGCGCGTCGCCGTAGGCCGCCGCGAGGCTTTCCACCTCGACGCCGTCGCCGCGCGAAGTGCCAGTTGCATGACAATCGACAAATGAGATATCGCCTGGGTCGAATCCGGACTGGTCAAACGCCGCCTGCATGGCGCGCACCTGACCGGACACCGCGGGCGCCAGAAAGCCGCTCTGGCGACCGTCGTTGCTCAAGCCTATCGCTCGGATCACGCCAAGAATCCGGTCGCCAGCGCTCTCAGCGTCCTCCAGGCGTTTGAGCGCGATGAGCGCACACCCTTCCGACGGCACGAGTCCATCGGCCTGACTGTGGAAGGGTCTGGAACGCCCGCTTGGACTCAGCGCCTGGAGCGCGGTGAATCCAAGATGGATGAACAGATCGTCGGCGCCGTTCATGCCTCCCGCCAGCATGAGGTCGGCCTCGCCGTCATGCAGCGCGTCGCACGCCAGCTTGATTGCGTAGAGGGAAGAAGCACACGCAGCGTCGAGAGCAAACGCGGGCCCGTCAAACCCAAGCGCCTCGGCGAGGAGATGCAGGGGCAGGCCCGAGGAAAACCTGTTGCGCGGGTCAATGCCCGCGCCGCCGCGCCACCATTCCTCAACGAACGCCGCGCCCAGACGGCTGGGATAGGACAGATTGCCGACAATCAGACCAGTGCGCGCAACCTCCACTGCGTGCGATTGCTCAATTGCCTCGAGCGTGCAGTGCGCGAGCCAGTGAACCAGGGGATCCAGCCGATCAAACGCGGCGACCCTTTCAGCGACCTTCTGGACGCGCAGATCCGGCGCGAGCACGTAGCCGCCCACTGCGCAGGCGACACGCGCGCCCGCTTCAGCGCTCCGCGCCAAGGCCTCAGGGTCCAGCCCGGCCCACCGGTCCTTCGGCGTCCGTGAGAGGAGCGATCGTCCCGTCAACGAAGCATCAAAAAGCGCGGCCGGCGACGAGGCGCCCGGCAGGATGCAACTACGTCCGACGATCGCAATCGGCGCGAACGGCTTCACGGCGTCGCCGAGGCGCTCGCGCCAAGCGCGTAGAACTCCGCCCCGCCCATCTCTGCAACCACTTCGCCCGCCATGGTCTCGATCACAAAGTCAAAATCGATGCGCTTCTCACTCATCGGGCGCGCCATGAACCGGCAGCGCAACGACGCGGCGGTCGTTGGCGCAACATGCTGGACGAAGCTCGCAATCCGCTGAGGGAGCATTGTGCCGCGCTTGTTCGCGCTCGCCCAAAGCAGGCCCAGTTGGAGGCCGCCGTCGAGAGCGACCGGATCGACTGCCCATGGCTCATCCGGCCATCCGAGCTCTGCCGTCCCCTTCACGATAGCGACGCCTCCGCGGGAGTCGACGGCCTCAAGCCGGCTGAGCGCGGCAAACCGCGCGCCGTGAAAGAGCGGACCCGAGTAGGCCTGCTCCAGACTGACGCCCCACGGCGACGTGGGCGCATGATCCATCTGCGCGCTTGGGGTCGGCACGCCTTCCGGCGCCTCGACGACGGCGCGATACCGCGGTCGCTGTGCGCCGTCGCGCAGGGTAACCGCGTAGGACGCTCCCTTCGGCTCGAACGTGATGGATAGTACCGCTTCCTCGTCGGCCTCGGGTGAAAGCGTGATCCCGGAAAGCACCTGAAAATCGCGCACGACAACTCGAGCGAGGTCGGACGGAAGGAGCGATCGCGCTGCCCGCATCACCCGCTCCAGGACAACGACGACGGGCAGCACGATGCGACCATGGACCATGTGATCGGACAGCGGCGGCAACGCGCGCGCCGATACGCGCCAGTCAAGATGGGCGTGGCGCAATGGCGCGACGCTCGGCGCAGCGACGACGACCGCAGACGCGCCGCCAAGTCTGCACGCTTGGTCGGCGAAAAAGGCGGCGCCTGTTTCGATGTCGATCAAGCCCACGCCAGCGCGCTCGAAGTGCTTCCTCAGGGAGGCGTCCACCATCCCCCCATCCCATGGACCCCAGCCGAAGGCGCGGACGGCGCAGGACGGTCCGCGTCGCAGACGTTCGCGCGTGGCGATGGCGTTCAGCACCTCGTTCGCAGCAGCGTACGCCCCCTGGCCCGCATTGCCAGTGCGCGCCGCGATCGACGAGAACAACGCGATCATGCGCAGGTCGTCGTTTCGGGTGGCGGCGAGCAATGCTTCAGCACCGGCCACTTTGGGCTGGAAGACGGTCTCGAACTGCGCGTCGTTCAGATCGGCCAGACGCTTGTCCGCCAGAACCCCAGCGCCATGGATGATCCCAACGATCGGTCCATAGTCGCGGCGGATAGCGGCGGCGGTTTCCGCGACCTCTTTGGACGCCGTTATGTCCGCGCGGTAGTATCTGGCCTGGACGCCAGCTTGCCTGGCCATATCCAGCGTCGTCGCAATTTCCCGGCGGGCAAGAACGCCCGCGGCCTGAGTGCGCGCCTCTGACAGCGCGACCTGTTTGCCTTGCCGTTTCGATGCCTCGGATATCGCGCCTGCGATAGCGGGCAGAGTTTCCAGATCCGGATACTCTTCGGCGGCGCCACCAAACGCAGTGCGACCGAGAAGCGCGAGGCGAACGCCGGCTTTCTTCGCCAGCGCGATGGCGCACCGGGCGGTGACGCCACGAGCCCCGCCGGACACCACGACCACGCCATCGGCAGTGAGCAGCGCCTCTCCCGAGGTCATTGCGGCTGGGCGGTCGCAAATGAAGTAGCGTTGGCCATCGGATTTCAGCGCCACTTCCAGATCCGCCCCCCCGGAAAGGAGTTCATCGACCAACCGCGGGGCGTCGAGCTCTTCCATGTCGATCGATTTGACGGAACCATTCTCCCATTCGCGCGCCGCGGTCTTCGCAAGGCCCGTAACGCCGCAAGAAAGCGCCGACTCTCCTGTAGGTTCGCCGGCGCCGTTTCCACCGAAGCAACCACCTGTCGACTGCACGGTCACGAACACGCGTGATCCGCCCTCGCTTCGCGCGACGACCTGAGCGGCCCGGAATGCGTTGAGGTGGGTTTCAAGCGATTGCGCCGCACCGCTCACCTGCGCGAGCGCCGTCAGGGAGATCACAGCTCCCGCTCCCGCCGGCACGGTATCGACCGCCGCCGCCGAAATACCCCGTTCTCTGAGTGCGGTTACGACCTCCTCGGCGAATGCTTGGTTTTCCCTCGTAACGTGGACGCCCCCGTCCCCCAACAGGCCCGTCATCGCAAATCCAGAAGGCGGACGCGCGACGAGTACGACCTCCGTCACAGCCAAGGCAGACGACGCGCTCGCGCCGACAATTTTTTCCTCCGGGACGAGCGAGAGCGAAACCGATGGTGAAGAGCCGATGTTCGCGAGCGCATTCGAAACGTCTCGCAGCGTTTTCAGCCCGGCCAGGTCCGACGCTGAGACTTCCGGCGCATCCGGCCACCGTTCCTGAAGCGCCGACAGAATCTCAACCTGCTTGATCGAATCAATTCCGAGTTCAGCTTCCATCTCCATGTCGAGTTTGAGCATGTCCTGCGGGTAGCCGGTTTTCTCGGCGACGATCGTCAGGACTGACTGGCGCAAGACGTCAGGGTTCGCGAGAGGCGGCGTCGCGATATCTGCGCGTCCTGCCGCACCGCTCACCGCCGCACTGCTCGTCGCCGCACTGCTCGTCGCCGCATTGGGCGCCGGAGCCGCCGCAAATGCGGACACGGCATTGACGACATCGCGGAGCGTCTTGAGCGTCGAAAGCTCGCTCGCGGGAATTTCGGGCGCGTCTGGAAACCGCTCCTGCACGGCGGCGAGAATCTCCACCTGCTTGATCGAGTCGATCCCGAGTTCCGCTTCCATCTCCATGTCGAGATCGAGCATGTCCCGCGGATATCCGGTTTTCTCCGCGACGATCGACAGGACTGACCGGCGCAAGACGTCGGGGCTCTGGGGATCAGGACTCTGGGGAGAGGTGGTCGAAATAGGCGCGATCCGCGTTGCGCCGGGATTTTGAGTCGCCGCAAATGCGGACACCGCGTCCACGACGTCACGGAGCGTTTTCAGCGACGAAAGCGCGCTCGCTGGGATCTCGGGCGCGTCCGGAAAACATTCCTGCACGGCGGCGAGAATCTCCACCTGCTTGATCGAATCAATTCCGAGTTCAGCTTCCATCTCCATGTCGAGTTGAAGCATGTCCATGGGATATCCGGTCTTCTCCGCGACGATGGCGAGAACGACCTCGTCTGCACGTGACGCGGGTTGCGGCGCCGGCGCGCGTGGTGACGTCGGCGCCGCCTCCAAAGTGACTTGAGGAGCCGGAGCGGCCATCGCAACGGAAACAACAGCCGGCGTCCGCATCGGAGCCGGCGTGCTCTCCGCGCGTAGCGTTGTCGGCGTGCCTAGTGTAGTCGGCGCGCCGCCCATGACGTGATCCAGCATCTGCGCGGACATCTGAAGGAACACCTCGTGGCTACGCGCCATGACGTCGAGATAGTGGCGGTGCTGGTCGACCGTTTCCGCTTGGATCCGGTCGATGATGGCCCATGGGTCTTGCGGGCTATCGAAGCCGCCCGAGGGCGCCTGACGCGCCAAAGCCGCAACCGGCGGCGAAACCTGCGGGGCAGCCGCCGTCGCGAGCCGGATGGAAGGCGCCTCCGGCGCAGGCATGATCGGTGAATCAGGTGTAGAAGGCGCTGGCGCCGAAAGCGGAGATCGAGACAAACGCGGCTCCTTCGGCGCGCGCCCCGGTTGCGGCGGATATGGCTTTCCGAGATTCGCCCCCCCGACCAGCACTGCATGTGCGGGCGCCTGCGATTTCTCTTCCGGTTGTTCGTAGCTCTCAAACAGCGCCGCAAGGTCAAGCGCGACGCCATCGGCGGCGAGCGCCGCAAGACCGCGGTTCCAGCCGCGCAACGCGCCGGCCTTGCGATCATCCAGCGCGACCGCGAGATGCGGCCTGTCGGCAAGTATCTGATCCACCAGCGCCGTCAGAATGCGTCCCGGCCCCACTTCGATGAAGCGGGTCACGCCATCGTCGGCCATGGCCTCGATCATTTCACGGAAACGCACGGGGCTCTTGAGTTGATCAGCCAGTTGCGCGCCCGCAGACTTGCCGTAGGGCTTCGCGGTGGCGTTCGCGTACACGGTCCCTTTTGGCTTGCCGAACTTGATCGGTTTCAGGAACGCCGCAAACGGCTCACAGCTTGCCGCCACGATGGGGGAGTGAAAGGCGCTTGCGACCGGCAGGCGGAATGCGGTTATCCGCTCCGCCTTCATGATCGCCTCAGCATGCTCGATGGCCTCCACCGATCCCGAAAGCACGACCTGAAGTGGCGCGTTGTCGTTGGCGAGAGCCACTTCGCCCGCGAGGCCGGGCTCCCGCGCGAGCAAGGCTTCTATCTGCGCCGCGCCGCCTGCGACCGCGAGCATCGCTCCTTTGGCCGCGCCTGCCGCCTGTGTCATGAACTCGCCGCGCGCGCGACCGACGGAAACCAGCTTGTCCGCAGGAATCACACCTGCCGCCGCCAGCGCAGTGACCTCCCCGAAGCTGTGTCCTGCGAATGCGCTAGCGCGCACGCCGAGCCGCTCGAGGAGCGCCAGTTGTGCGAGACTTGTCGCCGCGATAGCCGGTTGCGCGTTCACCATCGCCGTCAGAGCCGCCGCCTGTTGGTCCCGAGCCGCGGCGTCAAACGCGGGTTCTGGAAACACAATGGAGCTGAGACCCGAGAGATCTGGCTGCCCGGCGATGCCGTCCCACACTGCAAGCGCTGAGGGAAACGCAAGCGTCAGATCCGCCCCCATTCCCACATAATGGCTGCCTTGTCCGGGAAACAGGAACGCCGTCTTGCCTTCCCGCGGCGGCGCAAGCGACACCGCGACGTCGGGGTCCTTCAGCGCATCGCAGGCCCCGCTCTCAAGCGCGGCGCAGAGTTTATTCAGGAGCGCTTGAAGCGATGGGGAGTCGTCCGCGACGACGCCAGCGCGCGCTCCGTGTTGCGCTTCAAAGGAAGTCGCCGCGCCATGGGCGATCCTGGCGATGCTTTCGCCGCGCACGCACAGGTCGACAAGGGCGCGACAGCTCTTCGCCAACCCCGTTGCAGACTCCGCGCTCAACAGGACCAGCTCACATGGAACGGCGCGGACGCGCTTCGCGGCGCCCGGTCCCTTGTATTCCTCAAGCGCTACGTGAAAGTTGCTGCCGCCAAAGCCGAACGAACTGACGGAAGCGCGCCGAGGGTGATCGCCGCCGCGAATCCAGGGACGTGTCTGAGCATTGACGTAAAAGGGCGTACTCTCGATCTTGAGCGACGCGTTCGGGCGCTCCACCTTGATGGTGCCCGGAAGCGTGGCGTGCTGAAGCGCAAGAACAGCCTTGATCAGGCCGGCGGCGCCTGCGGCCGCTTTCGTATGCCCGATCTGGGATTTGACCGATCCGAGTGCACAACGCGCCGTCCGGTGTTGCCCATCTTCTGCAAAGACTGCCGAGAGCCCCGCAAATTCGGCGACGTCGCCGGCTTTCGTCGCCGTGCCGTGCGCCTCCAGAAGCTCGACGGTCGCCGGCGCATAACCTGCGTGCGCATACGCGCGACGCAGCGCCTTCGCCTGCCCTTCCGGTCTCGGCGCGTAGACGCTTGATGCACGACCATCGGAAGAAGAACCCAATCCGCGCACCACGGCATGGATGAAATCTCCATCCCGCTCCGCATCGCTCAGGCGCTTGAGCGCCAGCATGCCGACGCCTTCGCCGATGATCGTTCCATCAGCAGAGTCGGAGAATGGCCGGCAGTCCCCCGTCGGCGAGAACGCCGGCGTCTTGGAGAAGCACATGTACATCATGATGTCGTTCAGCGCATCCACGCCGCCCGCCAGCACCATGTCCGCTTCATTCAGATACAGCTGGTGAAGACCGACCTGCAGTGCCGAAAGTGAGCTTGCACAGGCGGCGTCCGTAACAAAGTTGGCGCCTCCGAGGTTCAGGCGGTTCGCGATGCGGCCGGCGACGACATTGCCGAGCAATCCCGGAAACGTGCTCTCCTGCCAGGGCGCATACTCGGCGGCGATGTCATCGCAGATTGCGTCCGCCTCCGCTTCCGGCATGCCATTGTCCAGCATCGCCTTGCGCCACACTGGCCGTTGCAATCTCGCGCCCATGTGCACGACAAGCTCCGTCGTGGAAGCAACGCCGAGAACAACGCTGATGCGGTCTGGATCGACCTTTGTGTTCCCCCTGCCCGCCTGATCGAGCGCCTGTTTCGCGGCCATCAGGGCGAGTATCTGCGCTGAATCCGTCGATGGCAGCGCGTTGGGCGGCAAACCGAATTGCATCGGATCAAAGGAGACGGGCTCAATGAACCCCCCTCGCTTGCAATAGGTCTTGTCCGGTGCTGCGGGGTCGGGATCGTAGTAGTCCTCGATCAGCCAGTGAGACGCGGGCACATCGCTGATCGCATCGCGACCCGACACGATTGTGCGCCAATACCCGGCCAGCCCGGACTCGCCTGGATAGATCGCGCTCATGCCGACAACGGCGACGGGGATGACGCTTGCAGGTGTGGAGTCGCTCATGGGTTCTCTAGCTCAGCGGCCTTGGTCGGAAATCGAACGCGGAAGGAGGTAGTGCAACGCCAGCCGATCTGAGCTGCCCTGCCCGCGTCACGGTTGCGGCGCCTTCCAGAAGATTCAGTGCGATCTGCGTCACGGTCCGGCTTCCGATCGGCGCAAGAAAACTGTCTTTGACCCATCCGTTGAAAGCGCCCATCGCCGGTCCGCACCAGATCTGGTAATCGCTCCGCCTGTCTTCGACGCCCTCGCGCGCCCACTGGGCGCCCATGAACAGGTACCAGCGAAAGACAAGCGCCATCTTGTGCTTTCCATCGCGCTGTGCGCGTTCGATCTGCGCGGGATCGGCCTGCAGGAAGTGAGCGCGGGTGTCGGCCCAGATGTCGGCGACGCTTCGGCCAAACACGTTCTGCTCGATGTCGCGGATGTCTTCGGCAGGCGCTTCGTCGATAGACGCGTGCGTGCGGTAGAACTCGCTCAGCTTGTGGCCGCGCTGGGCGAACATCGTGCCGCGTTTCAGGACCTGGACCTTCACCCCCATCTCGAACATGTCGGCGGCGGGCGCCATTGCGACGTCTGTAGAGTCCGCGTCGGCAAGAAGCGCGCGGGCGATCGCTGAAAGCCCGCTCTCGCCTGCGCTCTGATTTACGGACCCAGTCACAACATAGGCTGCGCCCGCTGCGAACGCCGCGGCGACCGCTGCAGGCGTTCCTATTCCACCTGCGGCCCCAATCCGTGGAGTGATGTCGTAGGCATATCGTCGGGCCAATTCATCGCGCAGGGAGATGAGCGCCGGGAGGAGTACGGTGAGAGGTCGATTGTCCGTGTGGCCGCCGGAGTCGGCCTCCGCGGTGACGTCCTCGGCGACAGGAATCTGCGCGGCGAGTTGCGCTTCGTCTTCTGTCAGACGCCCAGCGGCCGTCAGCTGCCGCAACATCGCTTCCGGCGGCGGTGACAGGAACTGTCGCGCCACCTCGGTTCGCGAGACCTTCCCGACGATGCGGCCTGCGCGATTGATGGCTCCGTCAGGCGTGCGCGTCAGTCCTTTGGCGGCGAACCAGACAATGGCAGGTTGCAGCCGCATGAACGCCGAAGCGGAAACGCGCTCCACGCCGAGCCGGTGAAACAGCTCCGTCGTCGCCAGTTCGAGGCCGGGCTCGTGCGGACTGTGAATGAGATTGGCGCCCCAACCTGCCGAACCGCGGCCCAGCGCTGAGTGAATTTCACCTATGCCCCGCTCGATCTCGTCAAGCCGAAGGCCGGCGCTGCCATAGAACGCCATCAGGCCTGCCCGCACCCCGGCGATAACCATGGCTGGCGTCGCAATTCCCCGCGCCATTTCTCCAATCACATAGGGAAAGCGCACCTTGTGCGCCGCCAGAAACGACTGGTCGCCGAGCCACTCGGGAAAGAGCGGCGGGAGCACCGCCAGGACACCGCCATGGCCTGACCCGAGCGGCCAACTGCCGTCCGCGCCGAGCACAAGGGGCGCCGGCCCCTCCGGCCTGGAAACAATCGCAACCGGACGTCGGATCTCAGCCAGCGCTTCCGCCGTGCCCTGATATGCCTGATCTTGAGCCAGCCTGCGTGCGCGCCATTCCCCACCGTCTCCCGTGGTTGGAACGGAACGCCCGCCCTGGCCGCCTTCTGCGGACACCGGCATCCCCCTCACGCCGGGACAAAGCGAAGAATCGCGCCGGCTCTCATAGAATTAATTCGATGCGGGGCCCTGTCGAGCGAAGGTTCTGCAACTGCTGCAGTTCACACATGGGTCCCCACCTGAAAAACCCGCGACCAACTCGACCGCCCGCAACTTTGATGCCGTCGACACGCGATGCGCCATGCCGCACTGCTCTCAAGCGAAAACATTGTCGCTCGCCGCATCTGCCGGGTGATCTCATGCGCAGTGGAGACTTCGGGTACGCGCGGACGCCCCACTCAAGTGTCGCCGCGCCCTCTTCAGGTCCCGGTTCCAGGCGCAAGAAATTTATCTACTACGCTTGTTGTAGAGCGGCCTCGGCGCGTCGGCGGGCAAAATATTACTGATCCGCAATCAACCGATCGACAGTATATTGAAGAACGCGTTCAGCCTCGGTGGGGTTCAAGCCTTGATCTTGTCGCATGCGACGCCACGCCTGAAAACTTGTCGCCATTTCAATCGCAGAGAAAAGCACAGAGTCCGAGATGACTGACTTCGGAAGAACCGTGTGAAGCCCTGTGCGTTCCAATGTCAAAAAACGGTCATAGTCCTTCTTGAGGTATGCAGACTGAAATCTGCGCAAGCTCGCCGCGACTTTCACTGGCATCACGTGTTCGTATATGCGCGCCCTGCGCGCTATCAGCTGCTCCAGTCGGCCGCGCCAGGTCTCTGCATCGAAGGGCTCCTGAAGGATGGGCCAGATCTCGGCCTCCATCTGGGCGGTCATTTCCATGCGGAGGCTGTCCATCTCCTCAAAATGCCGGAACACCGTCCGCAGGCTCACATGCGCCGCCTCGGCGACCTGCGCGGCGCTCGGGTTCATCTCGCCGGACCGAATGAGATTGAGCAACGCATCAACAATTTGTTGGCGACTGCGTTCGCCGCGCAGGAGCCGCCCGTCCGTCGTTTCCGCATCTGCGACGGCGATCGGCGGCATGGACGCAACAGCTCTCGACGGCTTTCCCTTCGACATATCGTCGCGACTCCGGGTCATCTCGATGCGGTCCTGACCCCGCGCCGAGCTTGCACCGCCTCCAATTAAGCGGGCAAGCTGCCGGACCTGCGACCAACTAGGGCGCACTGGCAATCATGATCCTGATCTGGAAGTCCATGGTCGATCCCATGGTCGGGGCGGCGGGACTCGAACTCGCGACCCCCTGCTCCCAAAGCAGGTGCTCTACCAGGCTGAGCTACGCCCCGATGGGGTCCGTTTAGACGCTTCGGGCGTCTTGTCAAAGCGGTTCAGGCTACCGGCGTCTCGCCAGCGCTGCGGGGGAGAGGCGCGTCACCTGACCGGGAAATGGCGGGGTGATGTTCTCGAAAGAACCAGTGAGATAGGCAGACCCGTCCGGACCGAAGGCGATATTCGTCAAGTAGGGTGTTGCGACCGGGATCGACGCCACCAGCTGGCCCTGCGGCGACAGACGAAGCACGCGCCCCTCCCCGTAAAGGCAGACGTAGAGGTCGCCGTCGGGGCCTCGCTCCAGGCCATCGGGACCCGCTTCGCGGTAGTCGCCGACGCGTTTCGTCAATGCGTTGATGTCGGCAAACACCTCCTGCGTCCCGAGCGCGCCGGCTTCCGTGATTGGATACCTGAGGACACGGCGGCGCATGTGTTCGTCCACATAGAGCGCATGCTCCCGCAGATCGACGAATACGCCGTTGGGATAGTGGAGATTCTCGGCGACCCGACGGAGCGAACCGGCAGCGTCCAGGTAGAGGACGGAGCCATGTGGTCGCGTATCGACCGAAAAGAGACCGGGATCGCTGAAGTAGACCCCGCCCCGGTCATCCGCGAAAGAATCATTGGGATCCCGCAGCCGCTCGCCACTGTCATCGGCGCGCCAACGCCGGATTTCCACGCCCGAATGGCTCACCGCCACAACGGCGCGGCCGATGTGACACAGCACCAGAACGCCGTCGCCATAGGGCGCGACAGACGTCGGCCCACACCCGGCGTTGCTCCAGAAGACACGCTTTTCGCCACGATCGTGAACGAAGACCGCATCCGCTCCCATTTCTGCGACGAAAAGCTTCCCGCCCAGCCAGAGCGGCCCCTCGGGATACCGCGCGTCACGGTCGAACGCCTCTGCGTGGGCGATCCCGGAGAGGGAGACGCCGCACATGAAAAGGAAAGCCGCAAACAGGCTAGCGCGCATCGTCAGACGCCCTGGCCCTCAGGACAATGAGCCCGACGCCACACGCCGCAAGCCACGCCGCGAAGAGGTAGGTGATGTCGCGACTGCCCATGAAGGTCATGAGCCAGAGCGACGTTCCCAGAACGCCGATGATGTTTCCGAACGTGGTCAGGCTGTACACCGATCCGGCGATCCTACCCCCATGCTCGGCATCTGCAAGCAACAGGCGGATGCAGAACGGCGAGAAGAAACTCAGAAGCGTGAACGGCAGGAACACCAGCAACATGGACGCCAGAATCGCGCCCACCGGCAGGCTGGGCGTCTCCGCGGATATCCAGGCCAGCACCGAACGCTTCAGACCGGGAAAGAACGGGTCGGGGTCGGAGATGAATTCCTGCTGCAGCAACGCCGGTACGACCGCCAGATACGCGGCGGCGACCAGGACGCAGACGCCGAGCACGTCCGAACGCGGCGTGGAATCCGCAATTCGACCGCCCAGATAGTAGCCCACCATCATCGCGAGCATCGTGACCGAGATGAGCGACGACCAGACGTAGATGTCGCTGCCGAAGTGCGGCGTCAGCGGACGACTGGTCGCCATCTGGAGTCCCATGACGGCGATTCCGATCAGGAATCCGTACACGAGGATGAGTATGGATTTTGTGCGCGTCACTTGCGTCTCGAGTTGTGGGCCTGGATGCCGCGCAAATGCTCGACAGGTGCGAAGTCGTCCGTCAGCGGACGGCGCGCCGATTTCGCCGGCGTGCGGCGCGCCCTGACGAGTTGCGGCAGCGGATGGGTGAAGCGGTATTGGTTCTGAAGCGCTGTGGCGCGGGCCGCGAGCGCCGCCTGTGACTTCGCCGGCCCGTCATAGGCGATCGCTACAACGCTGCCTGCAATGTCGAATGTGTCCACGTTGTCGAACACCGACTGCAGCGTCGCCACCATCGACTCCGTCAAGACGACATTCGGCGCGATGTTCTGGACCACCACGCCACCGGGATTCAACCGACGCTTGGCGAGAATGAAGCACTGCTGTGTCGTCAGATGGAACGGCACGAACGTGCCACGATACGCGTCGACGATGATGACGTCGTAGCGCTCGCGCGACTGGGTCAGATAGATGCGCCCGTCACTGGTGACGACACGCAACCGCGGCGTCGGGCGTACGTCGAAGTGTTTGGCCGCCATCGCGACCACTTCGGGATCAAGTTCGACGGTCGTGACCGAAAGCGTCGGAATGAAATCGGTGAGATAGACGGCGGTGCGGCCGCCGCCGAGGCCGATTTCCAGCACCTTCGCCGGCGTGGCCGCGTACGCGAGCGAGACCGTCATCATCCGCGTATATTCCATCGGCAGGAATCGCGGGCGCGCTGGATCGTAGAGGTTCTCGGTGAAGAGCTGGTCGTTCACGCCGAACTGCATGGCCACATAGGGCCCTTCGCGCGTGACATAAATCGTATTGTACTGCGACTCGCGCCGCTCGATGAGCCCGTCGGCGCGCGCCGGGGAAATGCCGAGCACGGCGAGGGGAAGAGCGCCGAGAAGCGTTCGGCGGCTGAGGTCAGACGTCATCGGAAACCCGCATCAGATAGCCGCTCCGGGAAGGGTGGCGCCTTTCCCCCCGTTTGCGGGCGCGGACTAGAGCGGAACGATCCGCCGTTGTCCACGGCGCGCAAGCGGCGGGAGACTGGCCTTTGATGACACGGAAACGCTCAATGCAAGGCGCACGCGCGGCGAAGAAGTGGCAGGCCCTAGGGGAGTCGAACCCCTCTTTTCAGGTTGAAAACCTGACGTCCTAACCGATAGACGAAGGGCCCACGGGAAACGCAACGAAGGCGCGCCCGCGCGCGAGCGGGGGGATATAGTCGGCTCTGCCCCCGGAGGCAAGCGCGCCGATGTCACCCCAACGGCGCAATGTCCAGCAACTCCACCTCGACCCGGTCCCCTCCGCCATAGGTGTCGCGCTTGAGCTTCACCACGGTATGGAACGCCCCCTCCCGCGCGAGCAGCGCCTCCCCCAGCGGCGTTGTGGCCGACCTGAAGGAAATGCCGCGAATACGCGCGCCGCGTGCGTCCTCGAGCACGAACCGGACATGCTCTCCCTTGACCGCGCTGGCGTACTGCACGCGCACCTCCGGCAGTGCGAAGACCGGCTCGGGATGACCGGGGCCGAAGGGACCGATCCGCTCCAGCGCCGTCATGAGTTCGGGCGTGGCGGCTCCGATTGAGGCGGTTGCGTCAATCCACAGCGCCCGCGCCTCTCCATCGGAGCTGGCCAGTTCAGCGGCGAGGTTTTCCGAGAGAAAGTCGCGCAGATCCTCCACCCGGTTCCAGTCCACGGTGCAACCTGCGGCCATGGCATGGCCCCCGCCCGCCAGAATGACGCCGGCCTCGGCCGCAGCGGCGACCGCCCGGCCGAGGTTCACCCCTGGGACTGATCTGCCGGATCCCTTGGCCGGTTCATGTTCGCCCCCGCCTCCCAGCACGATGACGGGCTTCATGACCCTGTCCTTGAGCCGCCCCGCGGCGATGCCGATGACCCCGGGGTGCCACGAGCGATCGCCCACGACGACCACCGCCCGGGCTGCCGCTTCGGCCTCCGCCATCGTCTGCGCCGCGGCGAGCATCTCCGCTTCCCTGGCGCGACGGTCCGCGTTCAGCAGTTCAAGCTGCGCGGCGAGGTCGGCCGCCTCGGCGGGATCATCCGTGGACAACAGGCGCGTCGCGAGGGACGCGTCTCCCACTCTGCCTCCCGCGTTCAGCCGCGGGCCGAGGACGAAGCCGAGATCGTAGACCGAGCCCACCTGCGCCTTGCCGGCGCTCGCCGCGAGCGCTTTCAGGCCCACGTTCTCCCCTCGCGCGAGGACCCGAAGGCCCTGGGCGACCATGGCGCGGTTGAACTTCGTCAACGGGGCGACATCGCAGACCGTCCCCAGGGCCGCGAGATCGAGATTTGAAAGAAGGTCCGGGAGATTGTTGGAGCCGACAGAGCCGCGGCGGCGCGCTTCCCTGTTGACCGCCGTCAGCGTGACCATGACCACCCCCGCAGCCGTCAGATCTCCCTGCCCTGAGAGGCAGTCGCCGCGGTTTGGATTGACTACGGCGAGCGCAGGGGGCGGCGGGCCAGACATGAGGTGATGGTCAAGCACCACGAGGTCGAGGCCCATGTCGGCGGCGGCCTCAAGCGGCTCATGGGCGGCGGCTCCGCAGTCCACCGTGATGACAAGCTCGATTCCCATGGCCTTCAGCCGCGCGAAGGCACCCGCCGTCGGGCCGTACCCCTCCTCCATCCTGTCCGGCACGTAGATCGTCAGCGCCCTCCCACGGGCGCGAAAATACCGGACGAGCTGAGCCGCGGACGTCCCGCCATCGACGTCATAGTCGGCAAAAACAGCTGTAGGTCGCCCCGAAGCGATGGCGTCCTCGATGACGCACGCCGCGATGTCCATGTCCTTGAAGGAGGACGGATCAGGGAAATGCTGTCGCAGGGTCGGCTCAAGAAAGGCCTTCGCCTCCGCGGAGCCGACGCCCCTCGCCGCCAGCAACCGGGCGGCGATTTCCGGCAAACCGTGAAGCCTGCGGTGGTCGGAGACGACCTTTTCGTCCACGTCCCTGGTCCGCCACAGCCTGCCCGTGAGCGAACGCTGCACGTCGAGAAACGCCCGCGGCCCATCCTGGTGCGCCGACTTCAGCGCGGCGCTCACCGCGATCCTGGTGGTCATGCCGTCACAAGACCGGGATTCTGGGCGCCAGGCGAAGACTTTTCGCTGCTGCCTGCGGGTTACACCACGGAAGGAATGCGGGAATTACCAAACCGACTGTTTGCGCCGTCACAGTATTTTGTTAACCACATTGGCCATGGCTGATGTCTTCCTTACCTACGCGCCCACGGACGCGGAACTTGCCCTGCGGATCTCCAAGGCGCTGGAGCGGACCGGCTTGTCTGTCTCGCGCGGCCCCTTGCAGTACGCTCCCAATTGGCCGACCCGGCTCTACGACGAGGTGGACGCCTGCGTCGCGGTCCTCGCATTGTGGTCGCGGGACGCTCTGCGCGCCGATTGGCTCCAGACGGAGGCCTCCATCGGCGGCCATTTCGGGCAGACGGTGTCCATCCGTTCGGACCCGGCGCTGGAGCGGGACCTCATTCCGGCGCTCTATCGCGAGGGACCCGGCATAGAAGTCACCGACGTCTTCGAAGGCGACGTGGCCCCGAACGGCTGGAACCAGACCGCCGCTGAAATGCTCGATCGCAAGCTGGCTCCGGTGGCCGGTCGCGTGCGCGCCCTGAAGGCGCGCGGCCCCGTGGCGGCGCCCGCCGCCGGCGCCGGAGCAGTGCTCCCGGCAGAGGAAGCCCAGCGTCGCCTCGCCTCCCAGTTCGCGTACCTGCGCGCGGATCAGGGTCAAAGGGGAGGAAAGTCCCTTCCCGCGCTTGCCGCCACCCGACGTGAGGCGGCTTTCCGCTCCGGGTACGCTGCGCTCGCCGCCATGGACTATCCCAGCGACATCCGCGCCGCTCTTGTGGAATTCGGCGATGCCGGGACCGCGCGCCGGGGATTGGCGCGACTCTACGGCGAAGCTCTATCCCGGAACGACCGGGAATTCTGGGGCCATATCGGGCGTCTCGCCCTGCCGTTCTCGCCCTCGTTGGCCGCTGCAGGCCTGCAACGCTCGGGCGCGCCCGCCGAAGTCATCGCGGATCTCATTGATCCCCGGGATCTCCGGGAAATGCACAGCGAACGGTTCGGCCGCGTGCGTGCCCGTTCTGGCGGCGGCGTCGTGTTCTGGCCGATCGCAGCAGTGGCGCTCGGTCTTGGGCTGATCGTCGCCGGTCCACAGATAAAGAACCTGCTGCCGGCCAAGAGCGCGCCGACGTTCGACACCGCCTCTACGGACGCGCAGTCGCCGCCGCTGCCGTCATTGCCCGCGCCGCCGCCCGCCGCGTCCGCGCCGAAGCCAAGCATCATCGCGGTCCCTGCCCCACGGGTCGAAACCGCGACCGTGCCGCAACCTCCGCCCGCGCCGACGATCGTCGCGCCGGCGCCAACGCAGTCGACAATCTTCGCCGGGCCTCTGCAGGAAGCGCCCATGCAGACCGTTCTGCCGCCCCAGACTTCGAAACTGCACTTTTGCCGCCTGAACCCGACGGCGAAGGAAGTGACTGTGGAGGTCATGGAGGGCGAGCGGCTGTTCGACGTCGCGGGGCGGGTGTTCATGGATGGCAAGGCAGGCATCGCCCAGATCGCTGAGCGCAACGCGTCGTGCCTTGGATCCCGCCAGTTGTTGCTCGCCGACGGCAGAATTCTTTCAGGCAGCGATCTGATCTTTGCAGGCGACAGGCTCGTCGTGCCCGCAAAGCCGACGGCTTCCGCTCAGGGCGCTCAGGAGGCGCCGGCTGAGCCGGCTGCAAATCAACCGATCTAGGGAACCGGCGGCGCTATTGCGCCTCCGCCGCGAGCCACTCGATTCCGTCAGGCTCGATCAGGTATCTGGCGAGTCTGTCCTCACGCGCGCCTATCGCTGCGAAGAACTGGCGCGCGACCGCATTGCCCACACCGGTGGTGATTGTCAGCTTGCGTACGCCCAGGTCCATCGCCCGGCTGGCCACTTCGGCGATCAGCTTTCGCGCAAGTCCGTCGCGCCTGTGTTCCGGCATCACAAAAAGGTGCAGGAGCTCCATTGTCGGCATGGCGTGGTGCAGATCGTACCCCCGGCAGGCGATCGCCTGCCCGCAAGCCCGCCCCGTGGCGTCCTCCGCGATCCAGATTTCCAGGGCGGGATTTACCCCCGTCGCATCGCGGCGAAAAAGGTCAGGTGAAAACGATGACGACGCAGTCCCGTCTTCCTTCGCAGCGGCCGCGATGAACCGACACGCAACGTCTGCGTCACTGGTCAGGGCGCGTCGGATCCTGAATGTGCGCAAGCGGCCTCCCGGGACGCCGACATGAAAGGCCGGAAGCAGCCCTACGTCCAGCGCCGCGCGTCAAACATAGGGATCGTGATCGTTGGGTCCGAAGATCGGTGCGCCCTGGTCGCGGCGGCGACGCCGGCGGCCGCCGCCCTCCCAATCGTTTGGCAATCCGCGGCGCGTCATGGAGGCGCCCACCCACGTCAGCACGACGATAATGAGCACGCAGACCGTGATTCCAATCCAGAACACGTCAAATCTCCCTGCGCCGAGCGAGCGGGCGACACGCTGAAGATGGGCCTCCTGCGCCTGTCCTTCAACGCCGTTCCCCCGCGCGGGCGCAAGCTCGGGAGGCAATATGGGGCGCGATGGCATTTCTCCGGCTTGGGGATCGCGCGCGTTTCGCCTTTCAGGACCTATATGATCGCCATGACGCTCTCGTCGGAGATTCGCCCGTGACCGCCCGTTCGATGCCGCGCCCGACCGCCGCCGCGCCGCTCCGCGCCTGGCAGCGGATGCTGTCGGGTCGCAAACTGGATCTGCTTGACCCGTCTCCCCTGGACATCGAGGTCGAAGACATCGCCCACGGCCTCGCACGCGTCGCCCGGTGGAATGGCCAAACGCGCGGCGATCACCCATTTTCGGTCGCGCAGCACTCCTTGGTGGTGCTGGACATCGTCCGCATCCTGTCGCCGAAGCTGCCGCCGCCCTCCCTGCTCTGCGCCCTCCTTCACGACGCCCCGGAATACGTGATCGGCGACATGATCAGCCCCTTCAAGAACGCCCTCGGCCTCGACTACCGGGCCTTCGAACATCGGCTGGCCACAGCGATCCATCGGCGGTTCGACCTGCCCGCCGACCCGCCGGCAAACCTCAAGGCGCTGATCAAGCGCGCGGACCTGATGTCGGCCTATCTTGAGGCCGGCCAGCTGGCCGGCTTCGCCGATGACGAGTGCAAGCGGTTTTTCCGCGTACCGCCGCTGGAAGCCATGTTCGATCTGGCGCCGCTCCCGGCCGCGGATGCCCAGGTCCAATTTCTCGGCGCATTTCAGCGTCTGACTGCGGAGACATAAGCGATGGCGATCCTGGTGTGCCCGCTCTCGCGCGTGACTGAGGTGGTGAAGACGCGCAGGCCTTCGCACGTGGTCAGCCTGCTGGACCCACACTCCCAGTTCCCCTCGCCCGCCGCGCGCCACCTCAAAGTGAGCATGCACGATATTGTCGAAGATTCACCGGGATGGACCGCCCCGGCGCGCGAGCACATGTCGGAAATACTCGACTTCGTGACGACATGGGAACGGACGGCGCCGATCCTCATTCACTGTTACGCCGGCATATCTCGATCGACCGCGACCGCTTTCATCACGGCCTGCGTGCACAACCCTACCGCCGACGAGGAAGAAATCGCGATGGCGCTTCGCGCGGCGTCGCACGTGGCGTGGCCCAATCGGCGCATCGTCGCGCTTGCGGACGCCGAACTCGGCCGGAACGGCCGCATGACCGCGGCGATCGATACGATCGGTCCCGGCCTCTCCTGGGAAGAGGCGGGCGAAAACACGCCGTTCGAACTGCGCGCGCTTTTCGAGGTCGGCGCGTGACGCAACTCGTTCTCGGACTTTCTGCTGTGGTGGTCGCCGTCACCGAGGACGCGCCGTTCGTCCTCGTGACCCGCGACCGCGATCACGCGCTGACCAGCTTGCCCTTCGGCCTCTTCGACCCCGCCGGAGACAGGACGCTGGAGCTCACGCTGCGCAAATGGGTGACGGCCCAGACCGGGTTCGAAATCGGCTACGTCGAACAGCTCTACACCTTTGGCGATCGCGGCCGCGAAGCGCCGCTGACGGCGGACGCCGACCGCGTGCTGTCGATCGGCTATCTCGCCCTCGCGCCCGACAAGGTGGCTGTCGAGCCCGCCGGCGCGGGCTGGCGCAACTGGTACGATTACTTCCCGTGGGAGGATTGGCGCAATGGACGCCCCGCGACCATCGACGCTGTGATCGCGCCGCAGCTTCGCGACTGGGCGGGCGCCAATCCGGATCGCCGCGACCGTGCGCGCCTCGCATTCGCGCTTGATGGCGCCGCATGGAACGAAGAACGCGCCCTCGAACGATATGAACTGGTCTACGAAGCGGGGCTCGCGCCTGAGGCGGCGCGCGACGCGCGTCGCTTCGAGGGGTGCGACGGCGCGGAGGTGGAGGCCATCCCGACAGTCGCCGGCCTCGGCGAGCCCATGCGCTCCGATCACCGCCGAATCCTGGCGACCGCCATTTCACGCCTGCGGGGCAAGCTGAAGTACCGCCCCGTGGTGTTCGAACTGATGCCGGAGCGCTTCACCCTGCTGCATCTGCAACGCGTCGTTGAGGCGATCTCCGGCATCGAACTGCACAAGCAGAATTTCCGCCGCCTGCTGGAGCGCGGCACCCTTGTCGTCGGCACCGGCGAACTGGAAGCGCGTACCGGCGGACGCCCCGCCGAGCTCTTCAGGTTCCGGAGAGAGGTGCTACGCGAACGTCCCGTGGGCGGCTTTCACGTTCCGGCGCCGAAAGGCGCCAGCGGCGACTGATCAGACGAGCGGCGCGCCAGCATCGAGGCGCTTGATCTCCCAAGCGATGTTGTCCCGCGCCCGCGCACCGTATTCATCCTCGTACAGGCTCGTGCGGTACACGCGTGTCTGGGCGAGAACCGATTTCAGGAACGCCGCGCGACCTGCACGGAACGCTTCGTCAGGAACGGCGGCATACTCCTCGCGCACCCCCGATGTGTACTGCGCGTAGACGTCGCGGGCGGCGCCCAGGATCGCGAAATCCATTTCCAGGAAGAGCGCCTCGTCCGGCATTGCGTCACCGGCGTGGTGGGACTTTGTCTTCAGGATGAGCCCGGCGATAGCGTCGCATTGCCCCGCAGGAAGCCCGGCCACGGCCATGTCACGCCTTGCCCAGTCTGCGCTCCGTTCCTCATTGTCCTTCGCCGAGGGATCGTAGATCGCGTCGTGGAACCACGCCGAGAAGGCGACGACGCCCGCATTCTCAAGGCTGGAACGGCGTCGATCTATTTCATCCAGCAGAAAGCGTATGTGCGCGAGGCCGTGATAGCGGCGGTGCGGTTCGCTGTAGGCGGCGATCAACCTGTCGCCGAGCGCGCCAGCCTCGCCGAGACCCGCCGCTACGATGAGGCTGGCCCATCGCGCAGCGAGATCTTCAGCGTGCGACGCAGGTTCAACCACGCCGGAACGAAATGATCTTGCCGGGACTACGCGGCGGCTCGCCCTTCGGCAGCGCGTCGACGTGTTCCATGCCGGAGACCACTTCGCCCCACACGGTGTACTGCTTGTCGAGGAAGGTCGCTTCGTCGAGGCAGATGAAGAACTGGCTGTCGCCGGAGTTCGGGTCCGAGGAGCGCGCCATCGAACACACGCCGCGGATGTGCGGCTGGGCGTTGAACTCGGCGGGGATGTTCTGACCCGAACCGCCGGTGCCGGTGCCTTTCGGACACCCGCCCTGGGCCATGAAGCCGTTGATCACGCGGTGAAACGTGAGGCCATCGTAATAACCGCTTTCGGCGAGCTCGGTGATCCGCGCAACATGCTTGGGCGCGAGGTCGGGCCGCATTCTGATGACGACAGGCCCGCCTTCGAGCGTCAGGATCAAGGTATCAGAGGAATGTTCCGCCACCAGGGCCGCTCCCGTTCATTGCGTCCGCTCTGGTCAATGACACGGACAGGAATCTGCACATCGCAGACAGAAAAATCGGCGCCGCGTTCGCGTCGCGTCTTGTCGAGCAGCTGCCGGAAGTCCGGCGAGTCCGTGCGCAGCACATAGATTGGCGCGCGTTCGGCCTCGGGCATATCAACGGCGATGCGCACAGTCTGCATCCGCCCCGGATTCGGCGGTGGTTCCCCGACCGGAATTTTCATCACCGCATCCTGCCCCCAGACCACGCGGCCCCACGCCGTGTAGTTCGTGTCGAGAGATGGATACGGCGCACGCATCAGGAAAAACTGGCTGTTGGCGCTATTGACCTGATCGACGCCGTTGACAATGCCGGAGCGCGCCATGGAGGCGATGCCGGGGCAATGCAGCGGCCAGGCTCGTGTCTTGCCGTCCGCGGTCAGCGCCATCTGCGCATCGGGATAGGTCGCGATCGCAAGCGTCTTGTAGAAGCCTTGCCAGGACCCGCTCTGTTCCGATGCCGGCACGAACGGCAGGTCCGGACCGCGCTTGAACGTGAATTCCTGCGGCAGATCCGGCAGCGGCGAAGCGCCTCGACCGTCGCCTTGCGGGTCGCCCGTCTGCGCCATGAAGCGATCGATCACGCGATGGAACACCAAGCCGTCATAGAACTGCGCGCGCGCCAACTCCTTCACGCGCGCAACATGGCGAGGCGCGATTTCAGGAAACATTTCAAGGACGATGCGGCCATCCGCCGTATCGATGTAGAGCGTATTTTCCGGATCCAGCATGCGCCACTTGGCCGGATCCGGCGCAGGCTGGGCGGTGCCAGTGGAAACCAGCGCGGTCGCGGCGAGAGCGGCGACAAGCGCGAACAGGATCGTCTTCTTTTTCATCATTCCAGTCCGTACTTCGCCTTCAGACGCCGCTCAACGTCCGCCGGCACGAATTGCGACACCTCGCCCTTGAGCCTCGCGATCTCCTTGACGAGTCGCGACGCAATGGCCTGACAGGTCGGATCGGCCATGAGGAACACTGTCTCGATTTCCGGGTTGAGTTTCTGGTTCATCCCGACCATCTGGAATTCGTATTCGAAATCCGACACAGCCCTCAGGCCGCGCACGATGACCTGCGCGCCCACTTCCTCGGCGAACTTCATCAGCAATGTGTCAAAAGGACGGACGACGACTTCCATGTCCTTTGTGAACCTCGCGGTCTCCTGCTCGACCATCTCGACCCTCTCGGCGAGGGAAAACAGCGGCCCCTTGTCCCGGTTGATCGCCACGCCGATCACCAGCTTGTCGACGAGCTTCGAGGCTCTCTCGATGATGTCCATGTGCCCGTTGGTCATCGGGTCGAAGGTGCCCGGATAGAGGCCGACGCGCCGCTTCGTCTTCGCCGTCATTCGCCCTCTCCGTCGTCGCCGACATCCTCCAGACGTTCGGCCGCCACTACGTGCTCATCCTCCGCCGTGCGCAGTATCCACACACCTTGCGTGGCGCGTCCTGCGATGCGGATGTCGGCCACGCCGGTGCGGATGAGCTGGCCCTTGTCGGTGACGAGGAGCAGCTCTTCGGTGTCGCGCACCGGGAACGAGGCGACGATGCGCGCGGCGGTGGTGATCTTGTGCGCGATGAGGCCTTTGCCGCCGCGCCCGGTGACGCGGTATTCGTAGGACGACGCGCGCTTGCCGAGACCTTCGGACGTGACTGTCAGGATGAATTGTTCCTGCGTCTTCAGCCACGTGAGGCGCTCGAACGGCACGTCGGCGGCGGCCACCGTAGCTTCCTCGTCGCTCTCGCCAACGCTGGTGTCGCGGTTGTTGGCATCCCAGCTGAAGTAGGTCGCGCGTTCTTCGGGCGTCACCTCAACATGTTTCAGAACCGCCATGCCGATCACGCGGTCGTCGCCCTTCAGGTCGATGCCGCGAACGCCTGTGGACGTGCGCCCCTGGAACACGCGTACATCCGTCACCTGGAAGCGGATGCACATCGCCCCCGCCGTGGTCAGCAGGATGTCGTCGTCCTCGGAGCAGATTTCCACCGCGACAATGCCATCTCCTTCGTCAGGTTTCATGGCGATCTTGCCGGCGCGGTTGACCTGCGTGAAATCGCTGAGCTTGTTGCGGCGCACCTGGCCCGACCGCGTGGCGAACATCACGTCCAGACGCGCCCAGTCGTGCTCGTCCTCGGGCAACGCCATGACCGACGTGATCGTCTCGCCAGCCTCGAGCGGCAACATGTTGATCAGCGCGCGGCCTTTGGTGCGCGGATCGCCCTGCGGCAGGCGCCAGACCTTTTCCTTGTAGACCATGCCGGCGGACGAGAAGAACAGGATCGGCGTGTGTGTGGAGGCAACAAACAGGCGCGTGACGAAATCCTCGTCCTTCGTCACCATGCCCGCCTTGCCCTTCCCGCCGCGCCGCTGCTGGCGGTAGGCCGAAAGCGGCGTGCGCTTCACGTAGCCGCCATGCGTGACTGTGACGACCATGTCTTCGCGCGGGATGAGGCTTTCGTCGTCGATCTCGCCGTCCGCATCGGAAAATGGCGTCTGTCGGGACTTGCCGAACGCGGTTTTCACCTCGCTGAGTTCACCCTTGATGATTGTCAGGATGCGCTCGCGCGACCCCAGGATGTCGAGCAGTTCGCGGATCTGCTCGGAGAGTTCGTTTGCGGCCTTGGCGATATCGTCGCGGCCGAGCCCGGTCAGGCGTTGCAGGCGCAATTCGAGGATGGCCTTGGCCTGTTCCTCCGAGAGCTTGATGGCGCCGTCCACGTCCGCGACGGTGCGCGGATCGGCGATCAGCGCGATGAGCGGGCCCATGTCCGCCACCGGCCATGCGCGGGCCATCAGCTCTTCTTTTGCCGTCGCCGGATCGGGCGCGTTGCGGATGACGCGGATCACTTCATCGATGTTGGCGACCGCGATCGCCAGACCAACCGTCTCGTGGCCCTTCTGGCGGGCCTTGGACAGGCGGTGCTTTGTGCGCCGCGTGACGACGATCTCGCGGAACGACAGGAACGACTGCAGCAGCGCGCGCAGGTTCATCTGCTCGGGCCGCCCGTTGTTCAACGCCAGCATGTTGTAGGAAAAGGACGTCTGCAATGCGGTGAAGCGGTAGAGCTGATTGAGCACCACGTCCGGCATTGCGTCACGCTTCACTTCAACGACGAGGCGGATGCCGAGACGGTTGGATTCGTCGCGGACTTCGGCGACACCCTCGATCCGCTTTTCCTTCACCAGTTCGCCGATCCGTTCGTACACGGAGGCCTTGTTCACCTGGTAAGGCACTTCCGTGAACACGAGCGCCTCGCGGCCACGTATCGTTTCGGTCTTGTATCGTGCTCGCTGGACGACGGAACCGCGCCCCGTCATCAGCGCCTGGCGCGCGCCAGCGTGGCCGAGGAGCTCACATCCGGTCGGAAAGTCCGGCCCTGGCACGATCTCAAGCAGTTCGAGATCGGTCAGATCGGGATTGTCGATGAGCGCGGTCGCTGCGTCGATCACTTCGGCGAGATTGTGCGGCGGAATGTTTGTCGCCATGCCGACCGCGATCCCGCCGGCGCCGTTCACGAGCAGGTTCGGATAGCGCGCTGGCAGCACGACCGGCTCCTGGCGCGCGCCGTCGTAGTTGTCCTGGAACGGAACCGTGTCTTCGTCGATGTCGGCGAGGATGGACATCGCCGGTTTGGCGAGACGGCTTTCCGTGTAGCGCATCGCGGCGGGTGAATCGCCGTCGATGGAGCCGAAGTTGCCCTGCCCGTCGATGAGCGGCAGGCCCATCGAGAAATCCTGCGCCATGCGCACGAGCGCTTCATAGATCGCGCTGTCGCCGTGCGGATGATAGCGGCCCATCACTTCGCCGACGGTGTTGGCGGACTTGCGATAGGATTTGTCCGGCGTGTTTCCGGCCTCGTTCATCCCGTAGAGGATCCGGCGGTGCACGGGCTTCAGGCCGTCGCGCGCGTCCGGGAGCGCGCGGCTCACGATCACGCTCATCGCGTAATCGAGATAGGAGCGCTTCATCTCCGTCTCGATGGCGATGGGCGCCACGCCCTTCTGCGGCTCCCTGGGCGGGCCGTCGCCGGAACCATTTGGGGGGGGCAGGTCGGAGGGCGGAACGTCGGTCAAGGCGGCGACTCGGATGTGTGAAAAAGGTTACCGCAAGTAGCATGCGCGCCCCGCAGGCGCCATCAAAGCCCACCGCCGGACGCTGGCGTCACATCTGTGCATAACCCCGCTGGTTGATGTAGGTGCGCAGCGCTTCCATCCGCCCTTCGGGGCTCGGATGCGTCGACAGGATCGCCGGCGCCCGGCTCCCCCCGCCCTGCTGCGCCATGATTTCCCAGAACCGGACCGATTCGCGCACGTCGTAGCCTGCGCGGTGCATGTTATCGACGCCGACACGGTCGGCCTCGCTTTCCTGCAGGCGCGAGTACGGCAGCAGGATGCCGACCTGGGCGCCGAGCCCGAGGGCCGCGAGCCAGGCGCCGCGATTTTGCGAACTCGCGAGGCCCACCTGCGCGGCCTGCATCGCCACCGAGGCGCCGACCTGCTGGCTATAACGCTCCGCCGAGTGCTTGGCCTGCACGTGGCCCACTTCATGGCCCATCACGCAGGCGATGTGATCGTCCTTCGGCGCGATGTCGATGAGGCCCTTGTAGAAGCCGACTTTTCCGCCCGGCAGCACGAAGGCGTTCTTCTCCGGCTTGTCGAAGACGACGAATTCCCACTGCACGTTGGTGAGCCCCGAGACCGCCGCGATCCGCTGGCCCACGCGCTGCAGGCGGGCGTTGGCCGTGGGGTCGCGCGAGATCGGGGTCTGCGCCTTCTGCTCGTTCCAGCTGTCGAGCGCCATCGCCGCCAGTTGCGCGTCGCCCGGCGCGAAGGCGGTGAACTGCGAGCGGCCCGTGACGGCGTTGGTCTCGCAGCCCGCCAGCAGCAGCGTGCCCGCCGCGAGGCCGCGGATCACGTCCCGGCGCGGCAGCTTCGCGAGATCGACGAGGCGTCCGCCCTTGACGTCGGCCGGGCCGAGGTCCGCACCGGGAACCAGGTCCACATGATCGTGGTGTTCGCACATGGGGTGTCTCCTCACCTGTCGCGCCCGCACGGGCTATCCCGGTTGGTTAGCAAATCCGGACGGAGCGTCATAGGACGCCGAGCGGTCCCGGCCCCGGGCGGGTCGCCGCATCGGACCTGATGGACAGGCGCCCCGCCCGCCGCTATAAGCCCGCCTCCGTTCCGGGCCCCGGCCCGACGGCGCCTGGGTAGCTCAGTTGGTAGAGCAGCGGATTGAAAATCCGCGTGTCGCTGGTTCGATTCCGGCCCCAGGCACCATTTCCCTTCCAGAACAGTTTCCGAATATGAGGACCGTCGGCGCCCTCGCCGGCATGGGTCCGCGCCGCCAGACTCCGAAGAATCTCGCGCTGCTCCAACACTGAATGCCGGCGGGGCGCCGGCGGTCCTGCTTCACTCGTCATGATGTATCTGCGCCTTCGAGCGCGTGCGCGGTCTCGAAGAAAAGCAGCACCGTCGCAGGTGGCGCGACGGCGATGAGGCCGCCGGTGGAGGCATGTTTTGGCACGCGGGCGATGGCCCGCTTCACGATGCGCTCGAATTCATCGAGGACGCGGCGAATGTCTTTCAGCGTCTTCAACTTGAGTCCGCGCGTGTAGATGCGCTGCACGCGCATGGTTCGACACACATAGCGAAACCCTGCACGCGCAGAAGGCGGCCGCATCCATCGCGATTTGCGCTTCTGGAACCTCATGCGCGCGACCATCGCCATGAACACGAGCTCTCGCGTCTCTCGACGCGCGGTGATGACATCATGCTGCAACGCGATCCGCGCGGCCCGATCCCCGAACGTCATCACCCACCACGCGATGAGCTCCACCACCCAGAGCCTCAGGGCTCGGGCGGCGGCGGTCAGCCTCGCGATGTGATGTTGAAGGGGTCGGTGGATCTGCATGGGGAACGTCCGGGGCTCCGTCTCCGGT
>CAZGYQ010000011.1:0-53877 GCA_964530695.1 uncultured Caulobacteraceae bacterium | reverse complement strand
GCCCGGGATGCCTTCGTGATAGGTCAGCGTCGGCAGCGTGAAGCGCGGCCATTCGGCGGTGTTGCGCAGGTTGATGTAGTAGGCGCCGGCGCGCGAACCATCGAGCGCGCCCGTCTGGTAGTAGCCGCCCGGCGCGCCTTCCTCAATCTCCACCGGCACGCGCTTGATTTCAAGGCGTGCTCTGGGAAGCGTGATGAACTGCTCGGGGAGGCGGGCGGTGATGACCTCCACTTGGCGGTTGAGATCCGCAAGCAGCTGCGTCTTGCCGGCTTCGGTGTTCGGATAGAGCTGGCGCGGATCGGCGGAGATCGCGTTGATGCGCTCCAGCACCGTGCCTTGCGTGTAGCCTTGCGCCTTCAGCAGGTCGTCCATCTGTTTCGTCAGGTCGTCGATCAGGTCGAGGCCCATCTGGTGGATCTCGTCGGGCGACATGTCGGACGTCGTCCACGCCGCAAGCGCGGCCTTGTAGTAGTTTGCGCCGTCGGGCAGACGCGACACGGAGGCGTCCGGTTTCGCGCGCACCTGCAGCGCCGCGATCGCCTCGATCTGGCGGCGCAGCGTCGGCTGCACCTTGTCGCGCACGGAGGTGATCGCGCGGCGGGTGAACTCGGCGGCCTGCACGGGCGTCACGCCTTCGGCGGCGGCGATGCGTCGCTGCAGCGAGCGCACGAGCGTCGTCGCCGGCGCCGGGGCGCCCGCGAGTGCGCGCAGCTGGCTGAGCGTGCGCTCTATGATGTAGGTCGGCGGAATGACGCCGCGCTCGGCGTCGGCCTTCACGCGGGCGGTTTCATTGTCGAGCGTGACGGCGAAGGCGTCGAGGCGGGCGATGTAGTCCTCGGCGTCGGCCGCCGACTTCACCACATGCTGGCTGTCGAGGAAGTCCGGCACGAACTGGTAGGCGCCGGTGAGCTGGCTGACCACGTAGGGCGTCGGCGCGCCGTTGAGGCCGAAATTGCCGTACCCGAAGGCGTTGCCGGCGACGGTGTAGCGCAGCGCGCCGCGCACCACGTCGTAGGAGATCGCGTCCTGCCCGCTGAGCGCCTTGCGGTCGATGGCGTCGTAGCGGGCGGCGAGGGACTTCGCGAGCGCGGCCTGCCGGGCGAGGCCCTCAGGGGATGCATCTGAAAGCCTGTTCGCATATTTCCCGCCGGCGATCGCCTCGCTCACGCCGAGCGATGTCGCGCCTTCGGGCGATTCCTTCAGGAAGGCGGTCGAGGTGTCGGAGAGCAGCGTTTCCAGTTTCGCCGACGCCTCGACACGCGCCTTTTCCAGCGCCGCCTTGTCGTCGCAACCGGCGACTCCGAGCACGAGCAGCATCGCGACCGCGACGCCCATACGTTTGAACATGTCTTGCTTCCCCGCAGCTTCCGTGTTTGCGACGCCAGCCTTACAAAGCCAGCGTCGTCTTTCCGTTCTTGATCACCGTGACGCCGGGACGTTCCTTCACGGACGCCTCGAACGACACGACATTTCCGTCCTTCCACATGCGCGTGACGATCGTCTCGCCGGGAAACACCGGCGAGGAGAAGCGCACGTCATGGCCGACGATCTTCGTCGGGTCATAGTCGCAGTAGGTCTGCAGCACCGCGCGACAGGTGATCCCGTAGGTGCACAGCCCGTGCAGGATCGGCCGGTCGAAGCCCGCGGCCTTGGCGAGCGCCGGATCGGCGTGCAGCGGATTGCGGTCGCCGGAGAGCCGGTAGATCAGCGCCTGGCTCGGCGTCGTGGCGAGCGCGACTTCGGCGTCCGGCGCGCGCGCGGGCGTTTCGTGCGGCGCGGGGCCGCCCGAGGAGGGGCCGCCGAAGCCGCCGTCGGCGCGCGCGAAGGTCGAGCCGGTGAGGGTGACGAGCTTGTCGCCCGTTTTCTTGTCCCGGATGACGGTATCCGAATAGATCACCGCGCCCTTGCCGGGGCCTTTGTCCAGGATGTGCGTCACCGCCCAGTCGGCCAGGATCGCAGCGCTGTCGGGCAGGGGCTTGTGGACGACGAGCTTCTGCTCGCCGTGGACGACCATCATGTAGTTGATGCCGATCTCGCCCGTCCTGCCGGCGCCCCAGGCGATCACGGTCGCCAGCGTGGGCATGACGCGCAGGCCGTTCTCGTAGACGAACGGCAGCTCCCTGAGGTTCATCGGATCCGCCCCGAGCCCGATCCCGAGCGCATACAGCATGGTCTCGCGGTCGCCGTAGCTGAACTCCTGTCCCTCGGCGCGGAGCTTGATGGCCTTTTCGTAGTCGATGGGCATTTTGCGGGCCTCCCTTGGTCTTTTCCGCTTCCTAGCATGGGCTGTCGGGTCTTCGCGAGGCGCCCGTCCGGCAATCCGCCCCGGGGCGGGCGTCGCACGCGTCCGCCCACACGCCCGCCAACGCCCGCAGCGGTTGCCCCCGACAGTTGCCCCCGACAGTTGCCCCCGGGCAACTTTCGTGGTTCACCCCGCGCGTCGAATCAGTTCGTGCGAGGGAAAACGATGAGCGCTGATAACGCCCTGTCCGGGCAAGTGATGTTCTACCGTCAGCCGGAACCGCTGACGATCGAGAAGCACCGGAATCTGGGCGCCAAGCGTGTGGACCGCCCGTTCGCGTTCCTCGCCCAGGCGCACGTCGTGCCGATCACGGTCAACGAGTTCGGCGTGGCCGCCGGGTCCTACCCGGTGATCTTCGCAGGCGCCGAAAAGACCCCGCTGGCGGTCATGGGCGCGCGCGCGGGCGAGAACGTCTTCATGTCGCCCGTCGGCGACGTGGACCCGGAAGTGTATCTGCCGGCGTTCGTGCGCCGCTATCCGTTCGTGTTCGCCAATGATTCCTCGGCCGACCGCCTGGTGCTGTGCATCGACCGCGCGGCGCCGATGATCGGCGAGAACCCGGAAGTGCCGCTGTTCAACGGCGACCAGCCCTCGCAGTACACGCAGGAAGCGATGGAGTTCTGCAAGGAATTCGAACGCCACCGCCGCACGACCGACAATTTCATCAAGATGATCACCGAGATGAACCTGTTCGAGACCAAGACGGTCTCGCTCACCAACCGCAAGCCTGACGGCACGGAAGAGCAGCAGACGGTGGCCGAATACTTCGCCATCGACGAGGACAAGATCACCAACCTGCCGAACGACCAGTTCCTGAAACTGAAGGAAAACGGCATGCTCGGACCGATCTACGCGCACATGATCTCGCTGCTGCAGTGGCCGAAGATCATCCAGCGCGCGATGTACCGCTTCCAGGCGCAACAAGAGGCCGCGAACCGGGCGCAGACGCCGCTCGGCTGATCGGCTCCGCGGGCCCGCCCGGAGCGGCCAAGAACAAGAAGGGGCGGCCCCGCGCGGGACCGCCCCTTTTTCGTCTCCGGGAATCGCCGGCGACTACATCGCCGAAATGCGCATCATTCGGCGCAGCTCGTCCGGCTCGCCGTAGGCGCGCTTCTTGCGCGGCTGGTGCGGCTGGAACGCCAGCGATGCGTGGTCCTGGCAGTAGGGCCCCGATCCGGAGTTGCGGCCGCAGAACGCAAAGCCCGCGTCCGTGGGATCGCCGATCGGCCACTTGCAGACGTCTTCGGAGAGGGTCAGCACGGTCGTCACGCTGCCGTCCTCGGCCTTGAGCGGCTCAAGGTGCGGCACGAGCGCGAGATATGGCGCGGGGGCCATGCGCGGACGGGCGAGCGCGTTGGAGGAGGAAGAGGAGCTCGCGATCCGCGGGCGCGAGACCGGCCGGGGACGCTTGGCGGGGCGCGACGGCGTCGCCCGGCCCGCAAGCCCGAGACGGTGCACCTTGCCGATCACCGCGTTACGGGTCACGCCTGTCAGCTGTTTCGCGATCTGGCTCGCGGACAAGCCTTCGATCCATAGTTTCTTGAGTGTTTCCACCCGTTCGTCGGTCCAGCCCATCTGGTCAGCCCTTTGTGTTGACCCGCCCATCATGCGGGGAGACTGCGAAATCGCCAGCCAAGCGAAGTCGCAAGGTGATGGTACCCAATCGGCGAGAGGATACAAGGGATAGTATGTCGCTGCTCAAAGTTATCCTACCCATAGCGCGAATCACTCAATCCCTGTTCACAGGCCGCGCGCTCGCCTAGAAGCCTTGGCAGTCAAGGCGTGCGCGGGCTTATTCACCGCCAAGATGGTTAATGATCAATTAATTGGTAAACGGACGATTAATGACAGACGCAGCCGCCATTCGCGCCGCCCCCCCTCAGGCCCGCCGGTATTCAGGCATGAACTGGGTGGGTCTACGGACGCTTTTCGAGCGCGAGGTCCGGCGATTCGTGAAGGTCTCGGCGCAGACCCTCGTGGCGCCGCTGATCACGACCCTGCTCTACATCTCGGTCTTCGCGCTGGCCCTCGGCGGACAGGGCGCGCCGATCGGCGGCGTCGCCTACATCGATTTCCTCGCCCCCGGCCTGATCATGATGGGGGTCATCAACAACGCGTTCCAGAACGCGGCCTCGTCGCTGATCATCGCCAAGATCCAGGGCAATTCGGTGGATTTCCTGATGCCGCCGCTGTCGGCGCTCGAGCTCACCATCGCCTTCATCGGCGGCGCGGCGGCGCGGGGGATCATCGTCGGCCTCGCCTCGCTCGTCGCCGTGGCGCCGTTCGCCGATCTCGCGCCCGACCACTGGTGGGCGGTGCTGCTGTTCATCGTCGCGGCGTCGGTGATCTTCGGCGCCCTCGGGCTGCTCGGCGGCGTCTGGGCCGACAAGTTCGACCACCTCGCGGCGGTCACGAACTTCATCATCACGCCGCTGACGTTCCTGTCCGGCACCTTCTACTCGATCAACCGCCTGCCGGAGCCGATCCGCGACGTGGCGCACTACAACCCCGTGTTCCTGCTGATCGACGGCTTCCGGTACGGCTTCATCGGCCACGCCGACGGGCCGATCGTGTGGGCGGCCGCGGCAAGCGTGGCGCTCGCCGTGATCCTGTCGACGGCGTGCTGGATGGTGATCAGGTCGGGCTGGCGGCTGAAGGCGTGAGCCGGCCCCGGCAGCAAACAGTTTCCACGGATTAACCAAAAAGCTAGGGTTCTCTCGCCAGTCTGGCCGCTTCGTTCGTTCCGGCAGAAGCCGCCTCGCAGGACACTCCCATGAGCGCCCGTCTCATCTCGGTCATCAACATGAAGGGGGGCGTGGGCAAGTCCACGACCACCATCGGTCTCGCGGAAACCCTTGCGGTGCATCACAAGGCCCGCGTGCTGGTCATCGACCTCGATCCCCAGACCAACGCCTCGATCATGCTGGCGGGCCCCGACAAGTGGAACCAGCTGCGCGAGGACGAACGCACCCTCGACTTCTACTTCGAGGCCTATGCCCTGCAGATGAAGCCGAAGCCCTTCAAGAGCCTCGTGGAGGCCAAGGTCTCCGACCTGAAGGGCAAGCCCGACATCGCGCTCGTGGCCTCCGCGCCCGAGTTCCGCACCGTCGAACGCGACATGATCGAAGCGTTCGTGAAGCGCCAGTTCCACATCGACGCGATCCAGAAATGGATCTGCGAGCGGTTCGCGCAGGGCTTCCGCACGGTGCTGAAGGACTTCGACTACATCCTCGTGGATTGCCCGCCCGGCATTTCGCTGTTTGCCGAAGCAGCTCTCATCGCGGCGGACGCGATCGTCGTGCCGTCGATCCCTGACTATGTGTCCCGTCTCGGCCTCATCACGTTCCGGAAGCGCGCGCTGCGCCTCATCAACGAGAAGCGCGGCGGTCAGTCGCTCTTGATGGTCCTCGCGACAAAGTACGAGGACAACATGGCGCTGCACCGCTCCGAAGCGGCGCTTTTGAAGGAAAATCTGGGCTCCGCGATGTTCGACGTGCGCATTCCGCAGATCCAGGACATCGCGCGCGCGGCCGAATGGTCCGACACGCCGCGCACCTTCGAGCAGAAGTACGGCGAGGGCGCGGGCATCATTCGCGCGCTCGGCGACGAATTCCTCGCCAAGGTGGCGCTGGCGCCGGCGCTATGAGCCTGAACAAGTCCCTCAACCGCCTGTTCGACGAGATCCGTCGCGAAGCCAAGCGCAATCCGGACTTCGCCGACCGCCTCGACGCGATCTTCCGCGTGCATGAAAGCGCGCGCGACGTGCCGGAGGCGACAGTCGAGGCGGCGCGGGTGAAACCTGCCGATGAAGGGGAGCGCGCGCCTTCAGGCGCGCAGGCGGAAGATGTGAAAGGCGGGCCTGAAGGCCCGCGCTCCCCTGACCTCAATCCCGTCGCCTTCTTCACCCGCGAGGGCGCCGACGCGCTCAAGGTCGCGCTGACGAAGTTCACCAAGCCCGCGCTCGAACACATCGTCAGCGAGCACAACCTCGACCCCGCCGGAGCCGCCGCCGGACTGCCGAAACCGGCGCTCGTCGATCACATCATCGCCCAGGCCCAGAAGCGCGTAGAGCGCGACCGGAAGCTGTTCGATTACTGACCGCCGGTGACGGAAGGGAATGCGCTCGCCCCGCAGGGCGCGCGGCATTGCGGGGGGCTGCGGTCGCCGCTATCCCAGCGCATCAATCTTGCGTCCGTGAGCTGAAAAACACCGATGTTCGGGAAAATTCTGATCGCCAACCGGGGCGAAGTCGCCGTCCGCATCATCAAGACCGCCCGCCGCATGGGCATAAAAACGGTGGTCGTCTACTCCGAGGCCGATCGGGACTCGATGGCCGTCGAGATGGCCGATGAAAAGGTCTTCATCGGTCCGCCGCCCGCCGCGCAATCCTACCTCGTCATCGACAAGATCATCGACGCCGTGCGCCAGACGGGCGCGGAAGCGGTGCACCCCGGCTTCGGCTTCCTCTCGGAAAAGGTCGAGTTCGCCGAGCGGCTCGCGAGCGAGAAGATCGTCTTCATTGGTCCGAACCCGCGCGCGATCTTCGCGATGGGCGACAAGATTGAATCGAAACGCACCGCGGGCGCGGCCAATGTCTCCACCGTCCCCGGCTTCATCGGCGAGATCGAAGGCGTGAAGCACGCCGTGCAGATCGCCGAGGAGATCGGCTATCCGGTGATGATCAAGGCGTCGGCCGGCGGCGGCGGCAAGGGCATCCGCATCGCGGAAAACAGGAAGGAAGTCGAAGAGGGCTTTCCGGCGGTGGTCGCGGAAGCGAAGGGCGCCTTCGGCGACGACCGCGTCTTCATCGAGAAGTTCATCCTCGCGCCGCGCCACATCGAGATCCAGGTGCTCGGCGACAAGCATGGCAATGTCGTACATCTGTTCGAGCGCGAATGCTCCATCCAGCGTCGCAACCAGAAGGTCATCGAGGAAGCGCCGTCGCCGCTGCTCGATGCGAAGACCCGTGCAGAAATGGGCGCGCAGGCCGTCGCTCTCGCGAAAGCCGTGAACTACGACAGCGCCGGCACCGTGGAGTTCGTGGCGTCCGGCGCCGACAAGAGCTTCTACTTTCTCGAGATGAACACGCGGCTCCAGGTGGAGCATCCTGTCACCGAAGCGATCACCGGCCTCGATCTCGTCGAGCAGATGTTCCGCGTGGCGGCGGGCGAGAAGCTCTCTTTCGCGCAGAAGGATCTCAAGATCGGCGGCTGGGCCATCGAAAGCCGCATCTATGCGGAAGATCCGTACCGCAACTTCCTGCCGTCGATCGGGCGCCTCAAGCGCTATCGGCCCCCGGTCGAAGGCAAGTCCGGAACCGTCACCGTGCGCAACGATGCCGGCGTGCGCGAGGGCGACGAAATCTCGATGTTCTACGATCCGATGATCGCGAAACTCGTGACGCACGCGCCGACGCGGCTTGAGGCCATCGACGCGCAGGCGCGCGCGCTCGACGGTTTCCTCATCGAGGGCATCCAGGACAACGTGCCGTTCCTCGGCGCGGTGATGGACGAGGCGACGTTCCGCTCCGGCACCTTCACCACCGCCTACATCAAGCAGCAGTTCCCCGAGGGCTTCAACGGCACCGCGCCGACGCCGGACCAGCGCGCGTTGCTCGCCTCGTGCGCGGCGTTCGCGCAGGCGCTGATGACCGCGCGCGAACACCAGATCTCCGGCCAGATCAGCGGCCACAAGGTCGACGCGACCGCCGAGCGCGTGGTGATTTTCGGCGAGGAAACCGTGCCGGTCACGGTCACGCTTACCGAAGAGGGCGCCAACATCGCGCTCAACGGCGGTCGCGAAGCGCGCCTGCAGACTGCGTGGCGCCCGGGACAGCCGGTGATGGAAGGTCGCTTCGGCAAGGATCCGTTCGCGGTGAAGATCGCGCCGCGCCCGGAAGGCTTCCGCCTGCGCCTGCGCGGCGTCACCGCCACGCTCATCGTCACCAGCCCGCGCGCCGCCGCGCTGCACAAGCTCATCCCGCCGAAGGAGCCGGCGGATACGTCAAAGATGATCGTCTCGCCGATGCCGGGGCTCGTCGTCGGCGTCGATGTCGTCGCCGGTCAGGAAGTGAAGTCGGGCGAGGGGGTCGCCATCGTCGAGGCTATGAAGATGCAGAACATCATCCGCGCCGAACGCGACGGCGTGGTTGCGAAGGTCAACGTCGCCGCCGGGGCCAGCGTCGCGGCGGACGAGGTGCTGATCGAGCTGGCGTGATCTCGGGCGGGGGAGCCCGCGCCGCCACGGGCCAGTCGATCAGCGCGGCGGTCGCCTCCAGACGCCGGTTGCACCGCCGGAAATCGGCGCCGCGCAAGGGACCGCGCCTCTTCAGACGCGCCCGGTGGCGCTGGTATGAATGGGCGGTCGGGGGCAGGCGCGGACCACTTTGCGCGTCTGAAGACGCGCGGTCCCGGCGGCGGTGAAATCTCTCCAGCGTGAGGCCCAGGAGGGAGAGTGCCCGAAAACGCTAAAAATGGAGGGACTTGCGCTCCCCCAGTCCCACACTTCTCGCGCCGCGCCGTCATGGCGGCCAAGCGTTCCACAGAAAAACGCGCGAATCTATCCGACCGGCATGCGCGCCCGGCTAGCCTCATCGCCGTCATCAACGAGGCGAAAGGCCCATGCAGATCCACCGACCACTCCGCACCCACATCGCAAAGTACCGCAAGGCCGCCCAGGATCTCCGTCTGTGGGTGCTGGAGGTGCTGGCGTGGTGGCTCGGTATAGTCGGCGGCGCCTTCGACATGCGCGACGCGCGGCTGCTGCTGCAAGGCTGCATCCGCGATGCGCGCAGGGACGCGCGCGATCTGATCTTTCTGGCGATGATCGCGCGGATGGATGTGCGGCGTCCTGCGTCGCGCCCGTCGCGCCCGCCTTCGGCGCGAAGCGGATTTCGCTACAGGCTGCGAAGGTTTCGTCCGGCGCGGATCTTCACGCGCAGGATTGCGTTGCGGACGCTCGCGGATATTCGCACGGCGCTCGATGATTTCGATGGCGTCGTGGAGCGCGCGCTGAAGCGTCTGCCGAAGAGGCGGGTGGCGGGGGCGCTTGTGATCGCATGGAGCGTGGGCGCCCCCGCCCACCTAACCCCGTCGATAGACGTGGGCGGGGGCGCCCACGCTCCGGACACGTCATGAGCGTCGGCGAGTAGGACCGCCGGCGTCCCGCCGGCATTCGGCTTTTGAACAACGCGAGATTCTGCGGAGTCTGGCGCCGTGCGCCTATGCCGGCGGAACGCCGGCGGTCCTACTCGCGGGCGACGGCGGGTGATTGTACGATAGGGCCACAAGACTCAGGGGAGGCGGTCCATGAACAAGTTCGTTGCGGAATTTCTCGGCACGGCGACGCTGGTGCTGTTCGGGTGCGGGGCGGCGGTGCTGGCGGGCGAGCAGGTCGGCCAGCTCGGCATTTCCTTCGCGTTCGGCCTGGCGGTGGTGGCCATGGCCTACGGCATCGGGCCGGTGTCGGGCTGCCACATCAACCCGGCGATCTCCTTCGGCGCCTTCGTCGCCGGGCGCATGACGCTTGGCGAGATAGCCGGCTACTGGGCGGCGCAGTGCTTCGGCGCCATCTGCGGGGCGGGCGTGCTGCTCGCGATCGCCTCCGGCAAGGGCGACTACAGCGCCGCCCTCGACGGCCTCGGCCAGAACGGCTGGGGGGCGGGCTATCTCGGCGAATATTCGCTGACCGCGGCCTTCGTGTTCGAGGTCGTGGCGACCTTCCTCTTTCTCGTCGTGGTGCTGGGCGCCACGCAGCCCGGCGCGCCGGCCATGGTCGCGGGGCTCGCCATCGGCCTCACGCTGACGGTCATCCATATCGTCGGCATCCAGGTGACCGGCGTCTCCGTGAACCCGGCGCGCAGCCTCGGCCCGGCGCTCCTCGTCGGCGCCAAGGCGCTGGGCCAGCTCTGGCTCTTCATCGTCGCGCCGCTGATCGGGGCGGGGCTCGCGGGCGCGTGCTTCCGGTACAAGCTGCTTTCGGCGAAATGAAACGGCGCTTCGTCCTCCTGGCGGCGGCGGTCGCGGCGCTCGCCTTCTGGTCGTGGACCGGAACGCGGCCCGCGCTCGGCGCGCCGCCGGCGACGAAGGGCGACTGCGTGGACGTGGGCCTGTGGAGCAACGGCTGGCACACGAGCTTCTCGATACCCGCCGAGATGATGCCCGCCGACCACCCGCTGCGGCGGCTTTATCCACAGGCGCGCTGGTTTCTCGTCGGCTGGGGTGATTCCAGCTTCTATCGCTCGGACGGGACCGATCTCCTGCTCGGCCTGAAAGCGTTGCTGCCCGGCGGGGCGACGGTCGTGCATGTGATCGGCTCGAAACGGCCCGCGGAGGAGACGTTCATCCCCGCGGAGCTCGTGACGGTCGGGGTCTCACACGCTGGCGCGCAAGCCCTGGCGGCGCGCCTGAAAACCTCGCTCGACCTCGATGCAAACGGAAATGTCCGCGTTGTGTCGCTGGGGCAACATGGCCCCCAGAGTCGCTTCCTCGCGGCGCGCGGCGCGTTCGATCTCTTCCAGGTCTGTAACCACTGGACGGCGCGAGCGCTGCGCAGCGCGGGCGTCGATATCAATGCGGCGTTCGTCTACCGCGGCGCGTTGCTGACGGCGCAGGTGCGAAGGCGGGCGCCGGCGTGCGTCGCGCTGAAGTGACCATTAAGACATGAAAAGGCGACACGTGCGCCGAGTCAGTCCATTGAACAGGCAACAATGATCGCCGAAGCAGCAACCTTCACGCCCTCCGCGACCCACGCCGACGTCCAGTATTTGGCGTTGCTGCGCGATGTCTTGGAGAACGGTTCGCACCGCGATGACCGCACTGGCGTCGGCGCGCGCAGCGTCTTCGGAAGACAGATGCGTTTCGATCTGTCGGAAGGCTTCCCGCTCCTCACGACGAAGAAATTGCACACGAAATCAATCGTCGCGGAGCTGATCTGGTTCCTGCGCGGCGACACCAACGTGCGCTGGCTGCAGGAGCAGGGCGTCAGCATCTGGGACGAATGGGCCGACAGCGCCGGCGATCTCGGTCCCGTGTACGGCAAGCAATGGCGCTCATGGGCGGCGCCCGATGGCCGCGTGATCGACCAGATCGCGATGGTCGTCGAGAGCCTGAAGACGATGCCGTACTCGCGCCGCCACATCGTCAGCGCATGGAACCCGGCGGACGTCGACCACATGGCGTTGCCGCCCTGCCACTGCCTGTTCCAGTTCTATATCGCGGACGGAAAGCTCTCCTGCCAGCTCTACCAGCGCTCGGCGGACATCTTCCTCGGCGTGCCGTTCAATATCGCCAGTTATGCACTGCTTACCCACATGATGACGCAGGCCGTGGGGCTGGCGCCGGGCGCGTTCGTGCACACGTTGGGTGACGCGCACCTGTACGCCAATCATGTGGATCAGGCGCGCGAGCAATTGAGCCGGGCGCCGCTGCCTTTACCGGTTATTAACCTCAACGGCGCGAAGCGTGATGTATTCGCCTTCTTGCCCGAGGACGTTTCGTTCACCGGGTACAAGGCGCACCCGTCGATCAAGGCGCCGATCGCGGTCTAAGAGGGTTTGGGACCTAACTGATGAACATCCTGCCACGCCTTGTGCTTCCGGCGGTTGCGACACTCGGGGTCATGTATCCCGCGTCGTTCTTGTTCGGGATGTGGAAGTCTGCGGAGACCGGCGACCTTGAAGCGCCCGGCGCGTGGGTGAACGGCGGCGAGCTTGCGTCCGGCTGGCGCTATGAAGTCTACGAGCGTCACTTCCCGAAATCCTACCGCATCGACATGTCCGCGGCCGATCAGGGCTTTGGCTCGCTGTGCATTCTCGAAGTGCGCGGCGGCGGTCCGGCGCCTGTCAGTGCTTCGCCCGGTCCCGGCACGCTGATCTACGTCACGCTCGAGAAGCCGTTGCCCGGTCATGACTCGGCGCGTGTCTCCATCGACCTCACCGAAGCGATGCGCGCGCGGTGCGCCGGCGTGGTCTCGGGCGGCGAGATCTATGCGGGCGGCGCGGCGGCGAACCTGAATCAGGCGCGCAATGATCGCCCAGTCGGTCGTTCGCAAGGCGCGATGCTGAACGAGCCGCTGCGCCCGGTCTCGCTTGAGCCCGTGTCGATCGAGCCCACCGCCGCGATGGGGATGTAGGCCACGGCCGTCCCGGACATCGCCCTCGCGCTCGTCGTCGCGCAGGCGCGCGGCGGGGTCATCGGCGCCGACGGCGCCATTCCCTGGCGCCTCAAGACCGACATGCAGCACTTCCGCGCCGTGACGCTGGGCAAGCCCGTCGTGATGGGCCGAAAGACCTGGGATTCGCTCAAGGGCCCGCTCAAGGGGCGCGATAACATCGTGCTGACACGGGATGCGAATTTCCGTGCCAACGGCGTCTGGGCGCACGCATCTCTCGCCGCGGCGCTTGCCTGCGCGCGGTCGCGGGCGCTCGCGCGCGGCGTCGATGAGGTCGCCGTCATCGGCGGCGCGCAGATCTATGCCGAGGCGATGCCGCTGGCTGATCGACTCTACGTCACGGACGTTGACGCAGCGGTCGCCGGCGATGTGCGATTTCCCGCGATCGATCCGGCGGTGTGGAAGGAAATTTCCGCCCGCGACGCGCCGGCCGGTCCCGACGACGATCACCCGATGCGGTTCCGGGTGCTTGAGCGCGCTTGACCCAACGGCGGCGCTTGCGTCGCGATTGCAGTCCGCGCTGCCGCGCGTAAGGTCTTCCCAACAGAATACGGGAGGTCGCGCATGGATTTCGAAGTCATCGCCGAGGGGCTGCAGTTTCCCGAAGGGCCGATCATCATGCCCGACGGCTCGGTCATTCTGGTCGAGATCCGCCGCCAGACTTTGACGCGGGTCTGGAACGGCAAGACGGAAGTCATTTCGCAGGTCGGCGGCGGGCCGAACGGCGCGGCGCTCGGTCCCGATGGCGCGGTCTATCTGTGCAACAACGGCGGCTTCGAATGGCATGACGTGGGCGGCATCTGCGTGCCCGGTCACGCGGCGAAGGATTATTCCGGCGGGCGCCTCGAACGGATCGATCTCAAGAGCGGCAAGGTCGAACGGCTTTACGATGCGGTTGACGGAAACAAGCTCTCCGGACCCAACGACATCGTCTTCGACAGGTCCGGAAACATCTGGTTCACCGATCTCGGCAAGGGCTATCCGCGTTCGAACGACAAGGGCGGTCTCTATTTCGCAAAGCCTGACGGATCGAAGATCGTCGAGGCGATGTACGGCTCGCCCGGATATAATGGCGTGGGCCTCTCGCCGGACGAGAAGGTCGTGTATGCGGCGGAAACCGAGACCGGAAAACTCTGGGCTCACGATATCGTCGGCGAAGGGCAGGTGGCGGCGCCGAGCGTCGGCATGCAGGCCCGTCACGTGTTCACGTATCCGGGCCACGTCTTCTTCGACAGCCTCGCGGTGGAAGCCGACGGGCGCGTCTGCGTGGCGACCATCGTCAATGGCGGCATCACGGCGATCACGCCCGAAGGCGCCTTCGAGCACTTTGCGTTTCCCGACCTGCTGGTGACCAACATCTGTTTCGGCGGCGCCGACATGCGTGACGCCTACATCACGCTTTCGGGCACGGGAAAACTGGTCAAGGCGCGCTGGCCGCGTCCGGGCCTGAAACTCAACTTCGCACAATACTAGATCGGAGCGCCATCGATGACGATCAAGGTTCACCACCTCAATGAATCGCGTTCGCAGCGCATCCTGTGGATGCTCGAGGAGCTCGCGCTCAAGTACGAAATCGTGCCGTACCAGCGCGATCCGGTGACGCGGCTTGCGCCGCCGGAGCTGAAGAACATCCATCCGCTCGGCAAGTCGCCGGTGATCGAGGATGACGGCCGCGTGGTCGCGGAGTCGGGCGCCATTCTCGATTATCTCGCGCGCTGGCACGGCGGCGGGAAATTCTCCTTTGCGCCGGATGATCCGCAGTGGCCGGAGTACCTGCACTGGATGCACTACGCCGAAGGCTCGGCGATGCTGCCGCTGATGCTCAATCTCTACACCGCGCGCCTCGGCGACGCCGCCGCGCCGCTGCAGCCGCGCATCACCAGCGAGATCGACAATCACCTCGGCTACGTGAACGGCGCCATCGCCGGCAAGGACTTCATCGTCGGCGACAAGTTCACGGCGGCGGATGTGCAGATGTCCTTTGTTGTGGAAGTCGGCCGCGCCTTCGGCAAGCTCGCGGCGTTTCCCGCGCTCGACGACTACATCAACCGCATGCATGCGCGGCCCGCCTACAAGCGCGGCATCGAACGCGGCGGACCGTATGCGATGGGCGGGTGAGTGGAGGTTTCGGAGAGTAGGACCGCGCGCCTCCCGGCGCGCATAGGCTCTCGGCGCCAGACTCCGGCGGAATCTCGCGTGACCTGAACATGGGTATGCGGACCAGAGGTCCGCGGTCCAACTCTCCGGCATCACGACGTGTCGGCGGCTTCGACCGCGATGTTTGCGACGGCGACGCAATCATCCGCGCGGGGCGCGACGGGGACGAGGTGGGTGTGGATCGCGCTCTTCCTCAACTGTTGCAGCACCTGCGCGATGACGGGCTCCATGTCATCGAGGAGATCACGGAGATCCGCGAGATCGCGGATTTTCACGATGCGCGTGAAGGCGCGGAGCTGTCCGCGTTTGAACCTATATCGAAAACCCGGGGCCGCGCCGCGCCAGTGGCGGCGCATGAACACGCGGCCTCGATTGTCGCAACGATGCACCGCATTGAGAAACACGCAGAGCTTCGCCGCGTAGATTTCCTCAGAAATGTCCGGCCTGAACCTCACCCCCACGATCCCCGCCATCCAGGCGACGATCTCCAGCACCCACAGGCGCAAGGACCGGGCGATGGCGTTCACTCTGGCGATGTCGGGTTTCTTTGGGGGTGCGTGCTTCATGGCTCCTTCGCCTCATGCGAAGCGCCATGATCCCACGCGCCGGAGTCCGGTCGGATAGATTCACGACTTTTGCATGCGCCTTCATGGCGGCCATGGGCGCGCCGCGCGCGAAGGTGTGGAACGAGGGGGTCGCGTTTCGCCTACTTCTGCGTAATGTTGTTTGCAGCGATCAGTTGCTCGCGGCGCTCCGCAGCGGTCGAAGGCAAAATTCGGGCGTTCGAGAAGCTGGCTCGATACTGATGTAGCCATGTCCGTGGCGTCATTTGGGAAAGCCGAGGGCGAGCAAGTGGGAGGACTGGCGCAATGACATCCAGTATCAAGGGAAGCTGCCTTTGCGGGGGCGTCGCCTTCGAGATTTCCGGCAAGCCTGGTCCGATCGGCCAGTGTCATTGCTCGAAGTGCCGAAAAGTCTCGGGAACCGACGGCAACGCAGTATTCTACGCACGCGCGGAGCAACTGAACTGGCTGCGCGGCGAAGAGTTGATCAGGATCTTTCAAGTCCCGAACGGCAACGGATGGCGCTCAACGTTTTGCTCCGTCTGCGGCAGTCCGGCGCCCCAGATGGACAATGCCGCGAGATCATATTTCGTGCCCGCCGGATTGATGGATGACGACACCGGTCATCGCGGATACGCGGCGCACATCTTTGTCGGCTCGAAGGCGCCATGGTCGATGATACTTGATGGCGCTCCGAAATATGTTGAAGGATTTGGATCGCAGATCGTCGATGCCGAGGGGCAATAGACGAAAGAAGGGATAAGGCCGCCGCCGCTCGGTCCCGGCGAACGCCGGCCCCTCGATGGCGCTTCGCCCACCGACGAGGCGAGGCTATTGTCTGCGAGAAAACAGGTCAGCGCGACGCTTCTCAATCGTTGCAAGCAGGCGTTCCGATCCGCCCTCGAGGCCCGCGAGGTCGAAGATGAGGCGCCGTTTGCGCCCCCTCTCGTCGGTCCCGTGGACATAGAGCCAGGTCCCCCGAATTGTGAGCGAGTCGATCGCATCCCAACGGAGCGTTCCGGGACCCCAGAACAGGCGCGAGGTGATGGCTTGCGCGTCGGCGGTTGCTTCCACCTGACGCGCAAAGTGGCGATACAATTGCGCGGTGATCGCGGCGATGCACACGAGGGCGCAAGCGCCGAAGAAAATCGACCGGACCGAGACCGGAAGCGCGCCGAGCGCGCCCGCGGCGCCACTCCGACTCTGGGCATAGGTTTCAAATCGCGGCGTTGTCGCCTCGATGGTCATCCACGTCATCAATGCGGTGACCGGAATCAAAACCCAGACGCCCCACATCGGGGGCGCTGCTCTCGCGGAATAATCCGGCTCGTCCATCGAACGGCAACCTGCGCTGCGATCACGCGATCACGGATACCGGGAAATCCGGCGGCCGCAAATGGAAACCCGGCGGGTGGAACCTCAGAGTCCCGCCCAGGTCGCGATCCAGAACGTCGCGCCGGCGGCCACATACGCCAGCGCAAACAGGTACGCCACGATCAGCGCCGTCCAGCGCCAGGAGTTGGTTTCGCGCCGCGCCACCGCGAGGCTCGCGATGCACTGCGGCGCGTAGACGTACCAGGCGAGAAACGCGAGCGCGGTGGGCAGGGACCAGGCGCCGCTGAGCGCCGCGCCGAGCCCGGCCGCGTTCTCTTCGCCGCCCTGCACCGCATACACCGTGCCGAGCGCGCCGACCGCCACTTCGCGCGCCGCCATCCCCGGCACCAGCGCGATGGCGATTTCGAGATTGAAGCCGATCGGTTTCAACAACGGTTCGAGCACGCCGCCGATCATGCCGGCGAAGGTGTGGCGGATGTCGCTCGCGCCGCTCGGGAAGCTGACGAGGACCCACAGGATCACGGCGACGGTGAAGATGATCGTGCCCGCGCGGCGCAGGAACGCCCATGCGCGGCCGAGGAGATTGAGGAAGAAGTCGCGCGCGTCGGGGAGCTTGTACGTCGGCAGCTCCATCAGCAACGGCTGCGTCGGCCCGCGCGTCACGGTGCGCTTCAGCACGAAGGCGACGATCACGGCGCTGACGACGCCCGCAGCGTAGAGCGCGAACATGACGATGCCCTGCAGGCCGAACGGGCCGACGGACGTCGCGGGAATGAACGCGGCGATGATCAGCGTGTAGACCGGCAGGCGCGCCGAGCACGTCATCAGGGGGGCGACCATGATCGTGGTCAGGCGGTCGCGTTCGTTCTCGATGGTGCGCGCGGCCATCATGCCGGGGATCGCGCACGCGAAACTGGAAAGGAGCGGAATGAAGGCGCGCCCGTTGAGGCCCACGCGCAGCATCAGCTCGTCCATCAGGAACGCCGCGCGCGCCATGTAGCCCGACGCCTCGAGCGCGAGGATCAGCGCGAAGAGGATGATGATCTGCGGCAGGAAGATGATCACGCTGCCGACGCCGGAGATGACGCCTTCGGTGATGAGGCTGCGCAGCCAGCCCCCCGGCATCGAGGCGCGCACGAAATCGCCGAGCGCTGCAAAGCCCGCGTCGATCATGTCCATGGGCGCTGCCGCCCAGGTGAACACCGCCTGGAACATGAGGAAGAGAATGGCGGCCAGGATCAGCGGCCCCGCGACCCTGTGCAGGAACACCTTGTCGAGCGCGCGCGTGAGCTTGTTCATCGCGGGTTCGGCGAGGATCACGGTGCGGGCGATGTCGCGCGCCTGCTTCTGGAGCCCCTTGATGTCGGGCTGCGCCGTCGCTTCCTGCGGCGGGGTCCACGCGCCGGATGCGGTCAGCGCATCGATGCGCGCGAGGAGTTCGGCGCGGCCGTTCTGGCGCGTGGCGCGGGTGGCGACCACCGGCACGCCGATCGCGCGTTCGAGCGCCGCCACGTCGAGCTTCACGCCGTCGCGCTCGGCGAGATCCATCATGTTGAGCGCGACGATCATCGGCCGCCCCAGCGCGCGCAGCTGCAGCACGAACTGGAGGTGGGTGCGGATGTCCGACGCATCGACCAGCACCAGCAGCGCGTCCGGCGCCTTCTCGTGGGCGTGTCGGCCGGTGATGGCGTCGACGGCGATGCGCTCGTCGAGGGAGCGCGTGGTGAGGCCGTAGATGCCGGGCAGGTCGACGAGTTCGATGGACTTGCCGGACGGCGTGTGGAAATGGCCGCTGCGCTTTTCCACGGTGACGCCGGAGTAGTTGGCGGTCTTTGCGCGCCCGCCCGTCAGCCCGTTGAAGAGGGTGGACTTGCCGGAGTTGGGGGCGCCGACGAGCGCCAGTCGCATCATGGTCACTTCGTCGCGTCCTCGAGCGTGACGGCCTTGGCCTCGGCGCTGCGCAGCGCGATGATCGTGCGGTTAAGGCGCACCGCCAGCGGCTGGCCGCCGAACGGCCCGCGGGTCAGCAGCTCCACCTCGTCGCCCTCGGAGAAGCCGATCTCGCGCAGCTTGGCCTCAAGTTCGGGCGCGCCTGCGTCGATGGACGAGACACGCCCAGTGCCGCCAAGGATCAGATCGTCGAGTGTCATGCGTCGGCTCCGCCAGCGGGGGATAGATGCGCCGCTTCCCGGGCCCCCGCAACTGCGATTACGTCGCACATGCACATAGCGGGCCGCCCTCACGCATCGGCCCAGCGCCGCATCAGGTTGTGATAGACCCCCGTCAGGCGGACGATCTCGCCGCCGTCGGGGCCTTGTGCGCGGGCAAGCGCCTGGATGCTTTGGTCCAGGTCAAACAGCAGCGCCCGCTCGCCGTCGTCGCGGACCATGCTTTGCAGCCAGAAGAAGGACGCCAGCCGCGTCCCCCGCGTGACGGTGGAGACCCGGTGCAGGCTTGAGGACGGATAGAGCACCATGGACCCCGCCGCGAGCTTGACCTCCTGCGCGCCGAACGCGGTCTCGATCACGAGCTCGCCGCCGTCGTAGGTTTCAGGCGCGCTGAGAAACAGCGTCGCCGAGAGATCCGTGCGCACCCGCACGGGCGTTCCCTTCACGGGCCGGATCGCGTTGTCGATGTGGACGCCGAAACCGTCGCCGGTCTCGTAGCGGTTGAAGAGGGGCGGAAAGATCTTCAGCGGCAGCGCGGCGGAGAGGAACGTCGCGTTGCCGGCGAGCGCATCGAGAACCGCATCGCCAAGCTCGCGCGCCACGGGCGCGTCCTCCGGCAGTTGGGTATTGTGCTTGGCTGCAGCGGACTGCGCGCCCGCCGTCACGCGTCCGTCTACCCAGGGCGCAGCATCGAGACGCGCGCGGAAGGTCTCGATCTGCGCCTGGGTCAGGACATCGGGGATGCAGACCAGCATGAGCTTTGACCTCAGAAGTCGATGTCGATGGTCACCAACGCCGAGCGGCCCGGCGCGATGTAGGAAAACGGCGTCGCGCTGCGGTAGAGCGCGTCGAAATACACTTCGTCCGTGAGGTTGAGCACGTTGAAGGACACTTCGATTTTTTCGGTGAGATCGAAGCCGCCGAAGAGATCGTAGCGCCAGTAACCGGGGACCTGCGTGGCGCCGGCGACGACCGTGCCGCCGTATTTCTCGCTGTTGTAGTTCGCGGTGGCGCCGAGGTGCAGGCGGTCGGTGATCTTGTGGCGCGAGGTGAGGGCGAAGCTCGTCTCCGAGACGTTCGGAAACGCCGCGCCGATCTGCGATGCGACAGCGCTTTCGGTGATTTCGGGATCGATCAGCGTCACGCCGCCGAACACGCTCCACGACGGCGTGATGTTTCCCGCGCCGGTGAATTCGATGCCCTTCACGCGCTGGTCCTGCAGGCCGATGGCGGCGCCAATGGCGATCGGCACGTCGGTGCGGTCGATCTGGAACAGCGCCGCCGTCACGTCGAAATGGCCGAACAGGTTGATCTTGGCGCCGAGTTCCACGGAGCGGTTGGAGACCGGGTCGAGTGTGACGATGCGCGTGTCGCAGCCGCCGTAGTCGAGCGCGAAGGCGTCGAGCTGTTCGCACGGCGGGTTCGAGGCGGAGCTGTAGCTGAGGTAGAGCGTGCTGTTTTCGCCCGGCTTGTACACAAGGCCGCCGTGCCAGTTGACGTACTGCGACTCCGAAGCGCGCGCGGGCGTAACGCCCGTGGTGTCAGCGGAATAATCATCGTAGCGCACGCCGGCGAGCGCCTGCCAGTGCGGCGAGAACTTGATGGTGTCCATCAGGTAGACCGCCGCGGTCTCCACCGTGATCACGGGGCGCGCCGTCACCGCCGTCGCGCGGCCGAAGGGGATCGTCGAGTCGGGGTTGTCGAGGTTCAGCGTCGGGTTCGCCGCCGATCCGGTGCACGGCAGCACAGCGCATTCGGTGAAGGCGCGCTGGCGGTTGAGCGTTTCCTCCCGCGCCAGTTCGTATCCCGCGACCAGCGTGTGGCCGACGCCGCCGGTCGAGAACCGCATGGTGAGATGGCTCTGGTGCGTCAGCGATTCCGTGATGGCGTCGCGGCGCTTGGCGTTGGCGCTCACGGTACGGAGCGTCGCATCGGGCCGTTCCGGCGCGGACGCGGTGTAGGCGTTCTTGCTCTGGCCGTAGCGCAGGACCGACTGCAGCGCGACCGCATCGGAAAACGCGTAGTCCACCGTGCCGGTGTAGATGTCGGAAAACGTCTCGCCGAAATCGCGCGCGATCACGCCGTAGAAATTGTTGCGGTCCACGTTGAAGGGACGGTTGTTCGCCACGTCGTAGGGCAGGCCCCAGTCCGGCAGGTATTCGGTCGAGAGGTGGTAGTAGTCGAAGCCAATCCGCAACGGCTCGATCGGCGCGTAGGCCACCGCAATCGCCGCGCCCCAGCGGTCGTTGAACACATGGTCGCGGCCCGCGACATCGCTCTCGTGTGTCATGAGGTTGACGCGCACGGCGAGGTCGTCGGTCAACGCCCGGTTGACGTCGAGCGCGACGCGCCGCGTTCCGTCGTCGCCGAGCGTGATGTCGATGTCGCCGCTATCGTTCGCGCCCGGCTGCTTGGAGATGAGGCTCACCGCCCCGCCGGTGGAGCCGCGCCCGCCGAACGCCGAACTCGGCCCCTTGAGCACTTCGATCTGCTGCACGGCGAACACCTCGCGCGAGCCCACGCCCGGATCGCGCACGCCGTCGATGTAGACGTCGTTGCGGGCGTCGAAGCCGCGGATGAAGATGCGGTCGCCGAACGCGTTGCCGCCCTCGCCGGTGCCGAGCGTCACGCCCGGCTGCGCGCGGAAGAGGTCGCGGAAGGTCGTTGCGCCGAGATCGTCGATGAGCGCGTCGGGGATCACCGTGATGGTCTTGGGGGTGTCGAGCAGGTCCTCGGTGAGCAGCCCGTTCGCCGAGCGCACGGCGCGGTAGGGCGCTTCGGGGTCGGTGTACGGATTTTCGCCCGGGCGCTGGCCGGTCACGACGACCGTCTCGCTCGCCGGCGGGGCGTCGTCGGCCCGCGCCATGGCCGGAAACGCCGCGCCCAGGGCGATCGCCGCCCCGAACAGGATTTCGTTGCGGAGGGAACGAGGCTGTCGGACGGACGTCATCAGTCTGGAATCCTTGTCTGGGTCGGCGCCTGGGTCGGCGGCGCCGAAGCGGGCGGATGGATGTCGTATTGTAAATGCAAATGACTCGCAATAGCGAAAAGACGGCGCCGATGTGCCGAAGGCGCCGGTCTGGCAGACTGCCCGGAGGAGGCCGCCTTGAAACCCGATGGACCGAAAGAGAGACCGCGCCGCACGGCGCCTTCCCGGACCGAAGGTCGCTGCCTGTGCGGGGCGGTGACGTTCGAGGCCTGGGTCCCGGCGCGCTGGGCCTGGCACGATCATTCGGCGGCGTCGCGTCGCGCGCACGGCGCGGCGTATGCGACCTATGTGGGCGTCTATCGCAGCCGCTTCCGCTTTCTCTCAGGCGAGGATGTGCTGACGCGCTTCACCGACGCGAACGGCGCCGTGCGCACGTTCTGCAGCGCCTGCGGCTCGCCAGTCGCCTACGAGCGCCCGCACGCGCCGGTGATGATCAACATCCCCCGCGCGCTCTTCGACAGCGGCACGGGCCGCGAACCGCGCTACCACATCGCCATCGATGAACTGCAGGCGTGGACATATCTCGGCGAAGCGCTCTCGCCGCTGAAGGGCTTTCCGGGCGTGGTGTGGACGCGCGCGCGGGGGAAGAAGAAGGCGGGGATTTAGGGGAGCGCGCGACTACGGCCCGCCACCAGCTCAACACTTTCGAACGTACTCAGATTCGGCGTCCGTGAAATCGATCCCAAGGGAAATCTTGAACCAGAGGTTGTTTTCCAACCAGTAGCGATAGAGAAACTCGGGGAACGTGTGCGCAACAATACGTGTCTCTGCGGATGAATCCGCGAGTGCGTTTGCATCGTCAGAGTTCAACTCCTCCAGAAAATCCGCACCTTCGACCGGACAGGATGCGATAACAGACGGAACACCCTGAGCGGGCAGGTACAGGTACCAGAGCACGCAGGATTGCTGATCGTTCAGGAAGCGGATGATGTGTCCGCCCATGCCAAACGGCGCTTCAACAATCGCGTCCGGCAAATCGAAATAGCAGGCTGTCGCGGACGGAAAACGGTGCTGCAGTTCTTCTGACTGGATGAGTTGTTTGAAAGCAATTGGCAAGCGCAACGCCATCTCATTTGCTTGCGAGAGAATTCGCCCGGCCTGCTGTGAATAGAGTTGGCGCTCAATCGCATTCCTGCGAAAGTCTTTCATCTCTGCGTCGATGTCGGGATGAAGCGGCTCAAGCCAATTCAGATCGTCAGAGACTTCTACGGACGGCAAATCCTGGAGAGGCGTCTCGCAGTAAGTTCCGTCCCCGTCGCGGACGCCAGGAATACAAGGGCCGATCCACCTCAACGGAAAGTCTGCCATCGCCCCTACCATTCTGGAATCTTTTCCAGCGCCAGTTGTTCGCTCAGTTTCCACCGTCGCCGCACCACTTCGAAACGATCCCCGCGCACCAGCACTTCGGGGATGAGGGGGCGGGCGTTGTACATCGACGACATCACCGCGCCGTAGGCGCCGGCGGTCATGAACGCGACCAGGTCTTCCGGGCCGAGCGGGGGCAGGTCGCGGCCGCGGGTGAAGGTGTCGCCCGTCTCGCAGATCGGGCCGACCACATCCATTTTTTCGCGGGCGTCGCCGCGTGCTTCCGCCAGCGGCTTGATCTCGTGAAACGCCTCGTACATCGCCGGGCGGATGAGATCGTTCATCGCGGCGTCGACGACGAGAATGCGTCGCGCGGGCCGGTCCTGGATGCGGATGACGCGGGATACGAGCACGCCGGCGTTCGCGGCGATCAGCCGCCCCGGCTCGAACGAGAGCGCCACGTCGAGGCCATCGAACACGCGCCGCACCATCGCCGCGTAGTCGGCAGGCGAGGGTGGTTCGGGCTCGTTGAAATAGGGCACGCCGAGGCCGCCGCCGAGATCGAGGCGTTCCACGGACAAGCCCTGCGCGCGCGCCGTTTCCGTCAGCGTGCGCATGACCCGGAAGGCGCTTTCCAGCGGGGCCAGATCCTTGATCTGGCTGCCGATGTGCACCGCGAAGCCCTTCGCGTCGATGAGCTTCATCTTCGATGCGCGCGCGTGCAGCGCCAGCGCGTCGGCGACGCTGACGCCGAATTTCGCGTCCGTCTTGCCGGTGGAGATCTTGTCGTGCCCGCCGGCGCCCACGTCCGGGTTGATGCGGATGGCGATCGCCGCGCGCTGGCCGTGGAGCGCGGTGACGCGCTCCAGCATCTCCAGTTCACTGATGCTCTCGATGTTGATCTGGTGCACGCCGACCGAGATGGCGTAGGCGAGTTCCGCTTCCGTCTTGCCGACGCCGGAGAAGATGATCTTCTCGGGCGGAACCCCCGCCGCCAGTGCGCGCTGGATCTCTCCGGCCGAAACGGTGTCGGCGCCGGCGCCCAGTTTCGCCAGCGTGGCGATGACGGCGATGTTGCCGTTGGCCTTCACCGCATACGCGACGAGCGGATCGGCAGGCGCAAAGGCGTCCTTGAACACGCGGTAGTGCCGTTCGAGCGTGGCGCTCGAATACACGTAGACCGGCGTGCCGACGGTGTTGGCGATCTCTTCCAGCGACACGTCCTCGCAGAAGAGCGCGCCGTGGCGGTAGTCGAAGTGGTTCACGGGAACATGATGCCGAGTTGAATGATGCCGACGAGCGCCACGCGCTTCCCCTCCCCTTTGCGGGGAGGGGCTAGGGGTGGGGGGGCGGAGCGATCGTTCGGACTCCGTGTCATGCGCACGCGCAGCGAGTACAGGCGATCTGCCGGTCCTCCCACCCCCGGCCCCTCCCCGCCCAAGTGGTTTTTGGGGGGAGGGGAGGCCGCGCACATCCTGTCGAAATCATTGCGGGTTCTGGGGTTGCGACTGGTTTTCCAGCGGCGGCTGCGCGGAGGTCGAGGGCGCGGGAATGACGATGCGCTGGCGCTCGGCGGCCTCACGCTCCTTCTTGGCCTTCTCCGCAGCGTCGTTCTCGGCCTTGGCCTTCTGTTCGGCCTCGTAGGCGCGGCGCGCTTCGCCGAACTGCGGCGGCGGACGCTCGAGCCCGCCCTTCAGGCCACAGCCCACAAGCGTGGCGAGGGCAAGCGTCGCCGCGGCGAGACGCAGGAAGGATTTCTGGTGTGCGGTCATGGGGCGGTCTCCCGGCGTTTCGAAGATAGCCTAGCAAGCGGATCAGTCGCTGTCAGCGAGGCGTTCGGCCCAGAGTGCGGCCTGCTCGCGCACGCGGACGGGGGCCGTGCCGCCGTAGCTGTCGCGACTGGCGGCGGACTGTTCGACAGTGAGGAGCGCACGGGCCGATTCGGTGATGCGCGGCTCGATCTTCTGGAACTCCGCCAGCGGCAGCTCGGCGAGCGTGGTCGCGCCGAGCGTCTCCGCACGCTTCACGACGGCGCCGGTGACGTGATGGGCCTCGCGGAACGGCATGGCGAGCTCACGCACCAGCCAGTCGGCGAGATCGGTGGCGGTGGAATAGCCCTTCGAGGCGGCATCGCGCAGAGCGTCGCGGTTGAACGCGATCGTCTCCATCATGCCGCTCATGGCGCGCACGCAGAGATCGAAAGCGTCGAACGCCTCGAAGGACAACGCCTTGTCGTCCTGCAGATCCTTGGCGTAGGCGAGCGGCAGCTTCTGGACGATGGCCGTGAGGGCCGCGAGGTTCGCACTGATGCGCGCGGCCTTTGCGCGGATGAGTTCGGCGGCGTCCGGGTTGCGCTTCTGCGGCATGATCGACGAACCCGTCGACCACGCATCCGACAGCCGCGCGAACGCGAATTGCGGCGAGGTCCAAAGCACGATCTCCTCGGCAAGCCGCGACAGGTGTACGCCCGCAATGCTCAGCGCCGAGAGCGCCTGCAGTGCGAAGTCGCGGGACGCCACCGCATCGAGGGAGTTGGCGGCAGGCTCCAGAAAACCGAGCGCGCTCGCCGTCGCGTGACGGTCGATCGGGAACCCCGTGCCCGCCAGCGCCGCAGCGCCGAGCGGGCAACCATCGCCCGCTGCGCCGCCCGCGCCCGCGATCCGCATGAAGTCGCGTTCCAGCATTTCCACATAGGCGAGGAGATGGTGGCCGAGGGTGACGGGTTGCGCCGTCTGCAGGTGCGTGAAGCCGGGCATGACCCAGTCGGCATGATCGCTCGCGCGTTTCACCAGCACCTTCTGCAGGTCGCGCACGCTGTCGGCGGCGGCGTCGCAGGCGCCCATGATCCAGAGCTTGAAGTCCGTCGCCACCTGGTCGTTGCGGGAGCGGCCCGTGTGCAGGCGCTTGCCGGCCTCGCCGATCCGCTCGGTCAGCCGCGCCTCGATGTTGAGGTGGATGTCCTCCAGCCCGACGTCGAAAACGAATGCGCCAGCCTCGATCTCCGCGGCGATCTGATCCAGACCGGCCTGTATCTTCTGGTTGTCGGCTTCCGTAATGATCTCCTGCGCGGCGAGCATCGCTGCGTGGGCTTTCGAGCCGCGGATGTCCTCGCGCCACAGGCGTTTGTCGATGTCGATGGAGGCGTTGATCGCCTGCATGATGTCGGAGGGGCGTTGCGCGAAGCGGCCGCCCCACATCTGTTGTCCCTGATTGGATCTGTCTTCTGTGTCGGACATGGCGGCGAACGCGAAAACGCGACCTTCGGCTTTGAGACTGGCGGGATGGCTGGCCCTCGTCGGGCTTCTGGCGGCTGTCTATGTGCTTTTCGCGGCGGTGTCCAAGCCCGCGGACTCCGGCTTCAAGGTCCATGCCGTGGGCGCGATGAAGAAGCTCGAAGTGCTGCGCGATCCGCCAGCGCAACCGCTCGACCATTTCACCGACGCATCCGGCGCGAGCCGTTCGCTTGCGGATTTTCGCGGAAAGGTGATCCTGCTCAATGTGTGGGCCACCTGGTGTGCGCCCTGCGTGGAGGAGATGCCGACGCTCGCCGCGCTCCAGGCCGCATACCAGGGGCGGGAATTTGAGGTCGTCGCCATCTCCATCGATCGCGCCGATGTGCGCACGCGCGCGGATGCCGATCTCGCCAAGCTCACCGGCGGCAAGATCGCGTTCTATCAGGACCCGAGCACCGCGATCGCCTACAAGATCAAGCCTGCGGTCGGCGTGCCGATCTCGGTGCTCTACGCACGCGACGGTCGCGAAATCGCGCGCCTTTCGGGGGCGGCGAACTGGTCGAGCCCCGAAGCGCGCGCGCTGATCGACGCCGCGCTCGCGGAATAGGGCGTCAGGTTTTCTCGGCGAGCTGCGCGGCGGTTTCCCTGACGGGCCGGTTCATCAACACCTTGTACGGATTGAACGACCGCCCGCCCCAGGAGCGGCGCTGGTCAGGCTGGCGCATGACCTCGAAGTGCAGGTGCGGGGTCGTGGCGTTGCCGGTGGAGCCCACATACCCGATCAGGTCGCCCTGACGCACCGCCGCGCCAGTTTCGAGCCCGGGCGCATAGCCCTCCAGGTGGGCGTAGTAGAGAATGTACTCGCCGCTTGCGTCCCGTTGCGAGATTGTGCGGCCGCCGAGACTGTTCCAGACCATGCGGACCACCACGCCGTCCGCCGCCGCGAAGATCGGCTGGCCCGCGGGGGCCATGATGTCGATGCCTTGATGGCGACGCCCGGCGCCGCGGGCGGCGCCCCAGGTGTCCGAGAGATCCGACGCGGCGACGTCGGCGACGGGAATGATGAGGTCCAGCTCGAGATCCGGGGACGCAGGCAGCGGCGGCTCCTCGAGGGTCTTGAGCGCCTGCGGGGATGCCGGCCTGATCGCCGCGTCGGGCGGGGGCGGCAAGGCTGCGGAAGGCGCGGGCGCCGAAATGAGAACGGCAGTGACCGGTGCGGGCGGCCGCGCCGCCGCGAGCAGGGCGAAGGCGGCCATGAGCAGGCCGGGCAAGGCGAGCCATGCCGGCAGGGCGGTCCGCGGGTCCAGGGCGTATGAAGCAGCGCGCATCCCGGCATCGCTGCAAGAGGCGTGCTGTCCGGTTCAGGGAGCCCGATGGCCCGGCCGCGCCAAATCAGGCTAAGTTGCGAAAAACAGGGGAGGAAACGACATGCAGGCCATTTTCGCGGAAACCGTGCTAACACCCGTCCTGGCGCTGGTCGTCTGGTCGCTCATCGTCTGGATTTGGATGTACGCCACGCGCATCCCGGCGATGCAGAAGGCCAGGATCGATCCGCAGGAGGCCCGCCACCCCGGGACCTACGGCGACAAGATCCCGACCCAGGTCCGGGCGGTGGCCGATAACTACAACCACCTGATGGAGCAGCCGACGATCTTCTACGCGCTGGCGTTCTACGTTTACCTTTCCGGTGCGGAAACCTCGCTGAACATCTTGCTGGCGTGGGCCTATGTCGGCCTGCGGATCGTCCACTCCCTGATCCAGAACACCGTCAATCTAGTGGTGGTGCGGTTCCTCGTGTTCTGCCTGTCGACCTTTTGCCTGTTCGGAATGGCCGTCCCGTCTGTGATGGCGCTGTTCACGACACCCTGACGTTCCGTATGGGGCAGGCGACGCGCCGTCGCACGACGTGCGCGTTGACGAGGGCGTTGCGCCGCAGCATGGTCCCGGCTCTTTTTTCCAGGTTGTCTGCAGGGGTTCCCCGATGAAGGTACTCGTGCCCGTGAAGCGGGTGCTCGACTACAATCTCAAGGTGAAGGTGAAGTCGGACCAGTCCGGCGTCGATCTCTCGAACCTGAAGATGTCGATGAATCCGTTCTGCGAGATCGCGGTCGAGGAAGCCGTGCGCCTGAAGGAGAAGGGCGTGGTCACCGAGATCGTGGCCGTCTCCATCGGGCCGGAGCAGGCGCAGGAGACCATCCGCACCGCGCTCGCCATGGGCGCCGACCGCGGCATCCTCGTGAAGGTGGACGGCGACGTCGAGCCGCTCGCGGTCGCCAAGATCCTGAAGGGGATCGTCGAGGCGGAAACCCCGCAGCTGGTCGTGCTCGGCAAGCAGGCGATCGACGACGATTCCAACCAGACCGGCCAGATGCTCGCCGCGATCCTCGGCTGGCCGCAGGGCACGTTCGCCTACAAGCTCGATGTCGGCGCCGACAAGGTGACGGTGACGCGTGAAGTGGACGGCGGTCTCCAGACCATCGACGTGCAGCTCCCGGCGATCATCACCACGGACCTGCGCCTCAACGAGCCGCGCTATGCGTCCCTGCCGAACATCATGAAGGCCAAGAAGAAGCCGATCGACGTGAAGTCGGCCGGCGACTACGGCGTTGACACGACGCCGCGTCTGAAAGTGCTGAAAGTCACCGAGCCGCCGAAGCGCCAGGGCGGCGTGAAGGTGAAGACGGTGGCCGAACTGGTCGACAAGCTGAAGAACGAAGCGGGAGTTCTCTGAGATGGCGGTGCTCGTAGTCGCGGCGCACGACAATGCGTCGGTGAAGGAATCCACCGCAAAGGTCGTCGCCGCCGCCCAGAAGATCGGCGGCGACATAGACGTGCTGGTCGCCGGTCAGGGCGCGGCGGGCGCCGCTGATGCGGCCGCCAAGATCGCCGGCGTGCGCAAGGTGCTGCTCGCGGAAAGCGGCCCGCTCGCCAAGCAGCTCGCGGAGGCCATGGAAGCGCTCATCGTGCCGCTCGCTGCCAACTATGACGCGATCCTCTTCGCCGCGGACACCACCGGCAAGAACGTCGCGCCGCGCATCGCCGCCAAGCTCGACGTGGCGCAGGTGTCGGGCCTCATCGAGGTCGTCGGACCGAAGAGTTTCGTGCGCCCGATCTATGCGGGCAACGCGCTGACCACGGTCGAGTCCTCGGACTCCAAGGTCGTCGCCACCGTGCAGCCGACTGCCTTCAAGCCGGCCGGCGAGGGCGGTGCGGCGTCGGTGGAAACCATCGCCGTCGCCGATGGCGCGCTGAAGGCCGCGTTCGTCGGTGAAGAGATCGCCAAGTCCGATCGCCCCGAACTCGCCGGCGCCAAGCGCGTCGTGTCGGGCGGCCGTGCACTGGGGTCCGACGAGAAGTTCAAGGCCGTGATCGAGCCGCTCGCCGACAAGATTGGCGCGGCCGTGGGCGCCTCGCGGGCCGCTGTCGACGCGGGCTACGCCCCGAACGACTATCAGGTTGGCCAGACCGGCAAGGTTGTCGCGCCGGAGCTTTACATCGCGGTCGGCATCTCGGGCGCTATCCAGCACCTCGCCGGCATGAAGGATTCCAAGGTCATCGTCGCGATCAACAAGGACGAAGAGGCGCCGATCTTCCAGATCGCCGACTACGGCCTTGTGGGCGACCTGTTCACGCTGGTGCCGGAACTTCAGGCTGAACTCGGGAAGATCGGATACTGAGACGCAGTGCGTGCCGGACGCAGTTCCCGTGAATGAAATGCTGCACTGCACAATCAAGCTGTGCTAAAAGGTCGGTAAGTCGGTCCGGCCGCGCCCCGGAATGGGCGCGCGGTCATGGCCGCGAACCTTTACTTTTTGTCTGGAACCAGACCTTTGAACACGATGAACGACATCCACAATATTGGCGTCGTGGGCGCGGGACAGATGGGCAACGGCATCGCGCATGTCTGCGCGCTGGCCGGTTATGATGTCCTGCTCAATGATCTCGACGAGACCCGCGTCGATGCTGCGATCGAGACGATTCGCTCCAACATGACCCGGCAGGTGCATCGCGGCCTGATCGGGCAGGACGACATGGAAGCCGCACTGCCGCGCATCCGCAAGGTGAAGTCCCTGAAGGCGTTCGAGGCCGTCGATCTCGCCATCGAAAGCGCCGCCGAGAAGGAAGAGATCAAGCACGCGATCTTCGCGGAGCTGCAGCCGATCCTGAAACCGGACGCGATGCTCGCGTCGAACACATCTTCCATCTCGATCACGCGGCTGGCGGCGCGCACGGCGAATCCGGATCGCTTCATCGGCGTTCACTTCATGAACCCCGTGCCGCTGATGAAGCTCGTCGAGCTCGTCCGCGGTCTCGCCACCTCGCAGGAAACCTACGAGACCAGCGTGCGTTTCGTCGAAAGTCTCGGCAAGACGATCGCCAACGCCGAGGATTTCCCCGCATTCATCGTCAACCGCGTGCTGGTGCCGATGATCAACGAGGCGGTCTACACGCTCTATGAAGGCGTCGGCTCCGTGGAAGCGATCGACAAGGCCATGCGCCTCGGCGCCAACCATCCGATGGGACCGCTGGAACTGGCTGATTTCATTGGTCTCGATACCTGCCTGTCGATCATGCAGGTGCTGAACGAAGGCCTCGCCGACACCAAGTACCGTCCGTGCCCGCTGCTCGTTAAGTACGTCGAAGCCGGCTGGCTCGGCCGCAAGTCGCAGCGGGGCTTCTACGACTATCGTGGCGAGAAGCCGGTGCCGACGCGGTAAACGTCACCAGATCGTAGGCACGTCGTAGTCCGCGAACTTCCTGTCGCGGGCGATCAGGACAAGGCCTTCCGTCATCGCTTGCGCGATGAGCAGCCGGTCCCACGGATCGCGATGGTGCATCGGCAGGCGTGCTGCGACGACGCCGTGAACCGTGTGCATGTGAAGCGATCCGAAGCTGTTTCCCGCAAGGAGTATCGGCCAGTCCGCGACATCTGGAAACGACAGTTTGCCGAGCCGCTTCTTCAATTCAAGTTCGTAGGGACTGATCGAACTGACCAAAATCTCGTTTGCCGGATCAGCCAATGTGCCTTGCCCGCGCGCTGAAAGCGCGCCGGGCTGGAACAGCGCGAGCAGCAGGGACTGGCTGTCCAGCAGGTATCGCATCAGGGGTTAGCAAGCGGATCGTCCGGCCCGCCCTCGGCGGCCGCGATTTCCTCTTGGTCGGGCTCCCAAGCGTCAGGCGCTTCCCAGATGGGCCCCAGATGCGCCAGTGCGCCAAGGCGTCGGCTTGCCTGCTCAGGCGTCAGGCGAGCCCCATCGTTCGCGGGTCTGAGCGTCACCACCGGCACCCCGTCCCGCGCGATCACGACCTCTTCGCCCGCTTCCGCCCGTGCGACGAGTTCGGAAAGCTTGGCCTTGGCCTCGGCGATGTTCATCTGGACTGCCATGATCGCTATATAGTCCAACTAGTTGGTCCAGGCAAATCGGCCCGCTTCCTGCAAAGCGCTCCCGATAACACGGGAGCACCCCATGGCCGTTTCCTGGGATGAAGACTATTCACGCCGTCGCAAGAGAAGGCGCGGAACCATGCTGATGCTGCGCGAGCCGACGCCCGCCTACGCGATGGCGGGTCTGGTGACGCTCTACGCCGTGGGCCTCATGGTCGTGGTGTGGGCCGTTGCCGGCTTCGCGCAGGTCGACTTCACGGCCGCGGGACCGCTGGCGCTGCCTTCGGGCGCCGCGACCGCCGCGACCGCCCTAGCCGTCGGCCTGCGCCTGCGGGCCTACAAGATCAGGACGCGGATCGCCTATCTGGCGCAGGTCGGCGCCGTGTGGGCCTTCTTCGGCGCCGCCTGGCCGACCGTGCAGTCGCTCGAGGACGTCGCCGTTTCGGGCGCCCAGATGGGACTGGAGGCGATGATGCTGCAGGCGGTCATCGGCGCGGCGATCGGCGCTGTCGGCGGCCTCTCGGGCGCAGCGGCGGCCATGGCGCTGTGCATCGACGGCGGTCGCTGACCAAGTCACCTACCGCGACGCGCCGGGAACCCAGAGCACGTCGCCCTCGGCGCGATTGGCCCAGCGGGCTGCAACGAACAGGAAATCCGACAGCCGGTTGGCGTAGCGCAGCGCGTCCGCGGACACGCGTTCGGCGGGATCATCCATGAGGTGCGCGATCATGCGCTCTGCGCGACGGCTCGTCGCGCGCGCAACGTGCAGGTGCGCGCTCAGTGCATTGCCCGCCGGAAGGACAAATGACGTGAGCGGCGAGAGATCGCTGTTGAGGCGGTCGATATCGACTTCAAGCGCCGCCACCTGACTGGCCTGGATGCGCAGCGCCTCGAACGGCAGCGGCTGCTCGCGTTCTGGCGTGGCGAGATCCGCGCCAAGATCGAAAAGCTCATTCTGGATGCGCGCCAGTACGGCGTCGAGCGCGGGCTCAGGGGTTGCATGCAGCCGCGCCACGCCGAGTGCGGCGTTGGTTTCGTCCACCGCGCCATACGCTTCCACGCGCAGGCTCCACTTGGCGACCTCTTCGCCTGTCGCCAGCCGCGTCCGGCCGCCGTCGCCCGCGCGCGTGTAGATCTTGTCGAGACGCACCATCAGCGCACGAAGTGATCCTTGTAATAGAGCGCCGCGCACAGGACCAGGATCGCCACGAACTGGGCGACGACGCGCAGGCGCATCATCTTGTTGGACCATGTCCGGCTGAAGTCCCCGCCCCGGAAGAGGGTGTAGATCCCGAAGCAGAGCACCAGAAACACGACGCCGATGGCGATGGGGATGAGGTATGTGAAGATCGTGGTCATGGGCGCTACCGATACTCCCGCCCGCCGCCGACCGCCACTGGCCTCGCCGCCACGGCGTGGAGACGCGGGCCGCCTGTCCGCAACGCGGGCGCCGCGCGGGCCGCTGGGGTAGACTGGCGCATGTCCGAATCAGCCGCGATGTCGCCCGTGTTCCTCTTTCTGCTGTTCCTGCTTGTGGCGGGCGCGGCCTACGCCGCCTGGGAGTGGCGCAACGCCGCCGCCGGGCGGGCGAAGGCCGAGCAGGATCTCGCCGCCGCCAAGGCCAAGCTGGAGCAGGTCGACGCCTTCCGCACGGAGCGGGACGCGGCGGTCGCCAGCCGCGATGCGGCCCTGGCGGAAGCCTCGCGCACGGCCGCGCTGCTCGCCGCCGAACGCAGCGGCTCGGAGGCGCGCAACGCCGCGGCTACGGAACGCGAGCAGGCGCTGATCGCCATGAAGGCCGACGTGGAGAAGAGCTTCCTCGCGCTCGCCCAGCAGGCGCTGAGCCAGAACGAACAGCGCTTCCTCAACCTCGCCAACGAGACCTTCGAAAAGCACAAGACCGCCGCCACCGGCGGCATGAAGGAGATGGTCGCCCCGGTGCAGGAGCAGTTCGTGCGCCTGACCGAGACGATCGCCGCGCTCGACAAGTCGCGCACGGAGGACAAGTCGGCGCTGTTCGAGCAGATGCGTCAGGTCACCGACACCTTGCAGCAGACGCAGAAGGAAACAGGCAAGCTCGCCAACGCTCTGCGTGCGGCGCCCAAGGCGCGCGGGCGCTGGGGCGAAGAGACGTTGCGCAACGTGCTCGAACTGTCGGGGTTGAGCCATCACATCGATTTCACGCAGCAGTCCTCGCACGACAGCGAAGGCGGCAAGCTGCGCCCCGACGTGCTGATCAACCTGCCGGGCGGGCGGTGCATCGTCGTGGACTCGAAGGTTGCGCTGTCGGGTTACATGGACGCCGCCGAGGCGACAGACGACCAGACGCGCGACATCCTGCTGAAGAAGCACGCGTCGGAAATCCGCACGCACATGAAGCAGCTCGCCTCGAAGGAATACGCCAAGCACGTGCCGCAGACGGCGGATTTCGTCGTGATGTTCGTGCCGGGCGAGAACTTCATCGCCGCCGCGTTCGAGCAGGATTCCGCGCTCTTCCAGGACGCGATCGCCGAGCGCGTGATCATCGTCGGGCCGTCGTCGCTGCTGGCGCTGGCGAAATCGATTTCCTACGGCTGGCGGCAGGAAGAAGTCGCCAAGAACGCCGAGCAGATCGCCGAGATCGGCGGTCAGCTCTATGCGCGCCTCGCCACCATGTCCGGCAGGCTCGATGCGCTGGGCAACTCGCTCGAAAAGTCCGTGCGCAGCTACAACGAACTCGTCAGCACCGTTGAATCCCGCGTGTTTCCGTCCGCGCGCCGGTTCCGCGACCTCGGCGCGGGCGACGCGTCGGACGAGATCAAGCTCGTCGAGCCGAAGGACATTTCCGTCCGCCTGCCCGCGCCGCCGGTGGAGGACGACGGGCCGAAGGCGAAAAAGCGCACGCTCCTGTGATCGAGTGTCGCGCCGGCGGCCAGATGCGGCGCTGAGGGGCCGTAAGGGCCGGCGCCGCTTGTCCGCCGCATTCTGAGGCGATAGGGGCGGACAAACGTCTGTATCGGGGCCTGTTCATGCGTCTCAACTGGATCAACGCCTTCGTCGTTTCGGCGGGGCTCCTCGCGTTTGCGCTGCCGGCGCAGGCGCAGACCTTCCGCACCGCGACGCGGGGCGAGGCTGTCGATATCGTCACCGCCGACGACGGCTACATGCGCAATCTCACACCGGCCGACCTGTCGATCCGCCTGCAGACCCGCGACGGGGGCACGCCCGCGCAGTTGAAGGCGCAGTACGAGGCCGCGGTGACGCCGTGGACGGACGCCGAGACCGCGCGCCTCGACGCCATGGCGGCGCGCAACGCCGAAAAGCTGGCCGCGCTTTCCGCGTGGCTTCCCGACGAGGTGCTTTTCATCAAGGGCGGCCGCGGCATAGATGGCGGGCTGCCGCACACGCGCGCGAACGCGATCGTGTTCGGGCCGACGCTGCCGGATACGGACACGGGGCTTGAGTCCCTCTTCTATCACGAACTCTTTCACGTCCTGTCGCGCCACGTCCCGGTCGCGACGCGCGAAAGTCTCTACGGCCTCATCGGCTTTGAACGCTGCGCGAGCGTGACGTTGCCGCCAAACCTGCGTGGACGCGGGGTTTCAAATCCGGATGTGGAGGACGGTGCGTTCACGGTGGAAGTCGACGGCGGCGGCGAGCCGGTGGACCTGATGCCGTTCCTGACCGCGAGCCCCGAGCGCTACGATCCCGCAAAGCCCTCTTTCCCGAGCTATTTCCAGCTGGTGTTCCTGAACATCAAGCGCGGCCCGCACGGCGCGTGCGCGCTCGTCACGGCGACGGGCGTGACGTCCATCTTCTCGCCGGGCGCGGTGCAGGGCCCGTTGTTCGCAAAGGTCGGTCGCAACACGCACTACGTCTTCCACGCGGAAGAAACGCTGGCCGACAATTTCGCGTATCTGATGACCGGCCGCACCGACCTGCCGGACATGTGGGTGCTCGACAAGCTGCGCGCGCGCCTCGCGCTGCCGCCGGCCTAGCCCTCGCGCATCGCCCTGGCGACGGCGCGGTCGCGGGGATCGGCGCTTGCGTCGAGGCCGGCGATGACGCCGGCATGATCCGGCGCGGGCCTGTCTTGCGAGAGCTTGCGTTTGGCCTCGATGCTGTCGATGGCGATCTCGACGCCGACGATGCCGCGCAGCAGGGCGTCGATATAGTCGCGCGGCGCTTCGGCGATGGACCACGGTTTCGCCTGGCCGCCTTCATGGCGGGCCGAAAGGCGCGCGACGACATCTTCGAGCCGCGCCGCGTCGTCGAATGTCGTCAGACGTCCGCGCACGTGGATCGTCTCGTAGTTCCAGGTCGGCACGGCGCGGCCGGTGTCGGCCTTTGACGGGTACCAGTTCGGCGAAACGTAGGCTTCGGCCCCCGCCATCACGACCAGCGCGTCACAAGGGGCAGACATCCAGTGCCGATTGGCCCGCGCGATGTGGCCGACAAGGCGGTCGCCCTCGACGAGGAACGGCAGGTGCGTCGCCGAGAGGTCCGGCGTGACAAGCAGCGCCAGACGCTCGAACGCCTCAAGCGCGGCGCACGCCTCGGCGGGGGAGAGCTGGGTCTCCGGGCGGCCGTACATGCGTTCGCTCATAGACCCTCGCTCGCTCAGGGGGACGCCACGCGTCATGCCTGCCGCGAACGTGCGTGAGGCGGCGTCAGTTTGCGAGTCGTCGCCTTACGCGTCTTCGGTTTCCAGCATCCCGCTCTCCGCGGCCGCCGCCTTCATCGCCTTCTGCAGCTTCTCGAAGGCGCGCACCTCGATCTGGCGCACGCGCTCGCGGGAGACGCCGTATTCCTTGGAGAGATCCTCCAGGGTCGCGGGTTCGTCCTTCAGGCGCCGTTCGCGGATGATGTGGCGCTCGCGTTCCGAGAGCGTGCCCATCGCGATGTCGAGCAGCGACATGCGCTGCGTGTATTCCTCGCTGTCGGCGAGCGTCGTTTCCTGGCTCACGTAGTTCGTGTCCGCGAGCCAGTCCTGCCATTCCATGTCGCCTTCGGCGGCGACGGGCGCATTGAGGCTCGCGTCCGGGCCGGAGAGGCGGCGGTTCATGGAGATGACTTCGTCATCGGTGACCGCGAGCTTGTGGGCGATGGTGGCGACGTGTTCGCGGGTGAGGTCGCCCTCCTCGAGCGCGGCCATCTCGCCCTTCATGCGGCGCAGGTTGAAGAAGAGCTTCTTCTGCGCGGCTGTGGTGCCCATCTTCACGAGCGACCAGGAGCGCAGGATGTATTCCTGGATCGCGGCGCGGATCCACCACATGGCGTAGGTCGCCAGACGGAAGCCCTTTTCCGGTTCGAATTTCTTCACGGCCTGCATCAGGCCGACATTGCCTTCCGAGATCACCTCGCCGATCGGCAGGCCGTAGCCGCGATAGCCCATGGCGATCTTCGCCACGAGGCGCAGGTGGGAGGTGACGAGGGTGTGCGCGGCGTCGCGGTTGCCGTGCTCTTTCCAGTCCTTGGCGAGTTCGTATTCCTGCGTCTTCTCCAGCATCGGAAACTTGCGGATTTCCTGCAGGTAGCGCGAAAGGCCGATCTCTGGCGACAGGGCGACGGAGACAGCGGTATTGGTGGTGGCGACGGCCATGTGAACTCCCCTAGTGAGCCTCCCGTTCGGCGGGCGAATGCCCCTCCGATGAGCTGGCGTCCGTCCCCGTTCCCGAGACCTCGACTTGGCCATATGGGAAGCCGGCAAGTCCTTGTTAAGGGCGTCCGACAAAAAGAACGTGCAGGGAACATAGGCTCGGGCGGCGCCGAAATGAAGGCGGGCGGCGATTAACTTAGTGTTTTGGTCAGCTATTCCCGACCGTCTGAATGGGGTTAAGGGGGATCCCCGAAAGAAGCTGACCAGCGCTGGAAATTCTGGGGTAGAGCGTGGGGAAGTTGCTCGAAAGCGGGATGACGATTTCATGACGAACTTGATGTGGTCGCCCGTGCGGGCTGTCGCCGGCATTGCAGCATTGCTGGTCGTTTGGGCGGCCGCCTCGACGGCGCCGGCGCGCGCGCAGGCGCAGGGCGGCACGGCCGCGATGCTGACATGTCCGAACACGGCAACGCCCGATTTCAGGCCGAGCCCCGACCGCGATCCGGGGCGTGTGCGCGCGATCGCGCCGAAGGCCGGCGCCAGGGCGTCTGCGGAGCTGTTCAGTCACGCCCGCTACGCAGGCCTCGCCTACGAACTCTATGGCGTGTTCGACAAGGGCGGCGACGTCCGGACGGCGTTTCCGAACAACGGCCTGACGCCGGTCGCCTTTTTGTATGGCGAACCGGGGCCGAATGGCGAGCGCGGCCCGCGCCCGGCGCGCACGCGCACATTCTACGGCTTCGTCGCCGACGAAGCTGCGACCGGGCGACGCTACATCGTCTTCCGCGGCACTCAGGAACCGGCAGAATGGGTTCGCAACGTTCAGGCCGGACAGCGACCCTATCCCTCTGGCGTCCCCGCGCGATCCGCGACGGCGCACGTGCATGCCGGGTTCTTGAAGATATTTGAAAGCATGGAGATCGAAACCGCAGCGGGGCGCGCCTCGCTCGCGGCGTCCTTGCCGGGGCTTGTTGCGAATCGCGAGACGATTTTCGTCGGCCACAGCCTTGGCAGCGCGCTCGCAACGCTCGCCGGCGTGGAGACGGCGCGGCGTTCGCCGGCCATTGCATCGCGGTTGCGCGTCGTCACGCTCGCCTCACCGCGCGTGGGCGATGCGGGCTTCGTCGCGATGTCGTCGCGGATCGGTCGCGTCGACCGGGTCTGCAACCTCGTCGACATTGTCACCGCCGTGCCGCCGAGCACGCGCGACATCAGTTACGTTCACGCAGGGACCCCGTTCCGCGTCTCCTCGTTCGACTGGCCGGCGCTCGCCAACGACGTTGCGCGTCCAACGGATCAGATCCTCTGTTGGCATGGCGATAGTTCATACACCTACATGCTCGACCCGGCGCACGCGCGCCCACCGGCGTCGCAGTGCTTCAAGGCGGCGCGCTAGGCGATCACGATCAGAGGCGGCGCAATGCAACGAGGAGCGCATTGATGTCCGCCGGCAGCGCGCTTTCGAACCGCAGCGTCTCGCCTGTAACCGGATGCTTGAACCCGAGCACGGCCGCGTGCAGGGCCTGGCGCGTGAAATCGCGCGCGGCGACCTCGGCTGCGTCGTGCGCAACGCCTGCGCCATCGGCTTTTAGGCCGCGAAATTTGCCATACACCGGATCGCCGATGAGGGGCGCGCCGATATGCGCGAGATGCGCGCGGATCTGGTGCGTTCGCCCGGTCTCCAGACGGCATTCCAACAGCGCCGCGGCAGGCGTGCCGACGGCGGCGCCTTCGGTCTGGCCGAAAGTCTCCACTGTCCAGTAGTGCGTGATCGCGTGCTTGCCGGCCTCGCTCTTTGGGTCGCGCACGACCACGAACTTGCGGCGGTCTTCGCCTGACCGCACGAGGCGGTTCTCGATCGTGCCGTTCTTCGGGCGCGGGGCGCCGCGCGTCACCGCGTAGTAGACGCGCTCGATCGTGTGCTTTGCGAACTGCTTGGAGAGTCCGACATGCGCCTCGTCATGCTTCGCAACCACCACGAGCCCGGTGGTTTCCTTGTCGATGCGATGCACGATGCCCGGCCGCGCCACGCCGCCGATGCCAGAGAGCGATCCCGCACAGTGCGCGAGCAGCGCGTTCACCAGCGTGCCGCGCATGGACCCGGGGGCGGGGTGCACCGCCATGCCGGAGGGCTTGTCGATGACGACGAGGTGCTCGTCCTCGTAGGCGATGACGAGGGGAATGGATTCGGGCTCCGGCGCGGCGGGCTCTGGCGGCGGCAGCTCAAGCGCATAGTGCGCGCCGACGCGCACCTTTTCGCTCGCCACCTTCACGGGCAATCCGTCGGCGGTGAGCTTGCCCGCGCCGATCAGGCCCTGGATGCGCGACCGCGACAGCTCCGGCAGCGCGCGCGCGAGCCATGCATCGGTGCGCTCACCCGCTGCGTCGGGCGCGCTGACGATGCGGCGGACGTATCCGCCGTCGACGGCGTCTTCCGATTCGATGTCGACCTCGGGATCAGCCTGCACTGGAGGCGCCCATCTGCTCGACGATCAGGATTTTCTGCCAGATTTCCCTGGAGAGATCGGCGGTGGTCGACTCAAGGTCGCTCACGAGTTCGATCACGACCGGATCGCGCACGTCCTGGGCATAGAGCGCGCCCACTTTCGCAACCAGCGACAGCATCTCGGAGCAGTAGTCCAGATACCGCACCAGTTCGAACGCGGTCATGGTGTCCTTCGGCGACGACGCCGTCCGAAGCGCGCTGTCCAGCAGGGTCGTGGGGTCCTTGGTGAGCTGGTGCATGTCGATCACGTGTGCGAGCGAGCGCAATTCGTACAGGTCTTCCAGCGCAAGCCGCCGCTTTTCCCGCTCTTCGTGGCGCAGCAGGAAGAAAAGGCCGACACCCAGCAACGCGACGATGTTCACCGCCGAATCTATGCCCTGGAAAAGATCGAGTATGGCGCCTTCCTTGTCGCCGGGCGTGATCAGGCGAACGAGGCTCGGGATCTTCACCTGCGCCAGCAGGAAGATGAGCGCGGCCGCGCCGACCGCAATCAACGCGGCTACGCCGGTCTGCACCCAGCGGTACGGCCTGCGCAGCGCCACGACCTTGTCGCGGTCGCGCCGCGCCACGTTCGCGAATTCCGCACAGACCTGAGATAGTCCGCGTCCCGGAAAGCGCTCGCCGATGCGCCGTTCGAGACGCTCGATGGTGGCGATGACGTGCTCGGCGTTGATCGTGTGGTACTGCATCGGAGCGTTCTAGAACGCTTCCGCACAAAGCGCACCCGGGGGCAGGGAAACCTAGTGGCCGCCGCCCGCGGCGTGTCCTTCCCCATGCCCGCCGCCATGACCGCCGCCGTGCTCTGCGGCAGGCGCGGCGGGCGCTTCGTGGCCGCTCGCAGGGCGCAGGTCGGCCACCATGGAGGGTTCGTCGGCCATGGCGACGAGCGCCGCCGGGCGCGCGGTGACCGCTTCCGGCATGGCGGAGGAGTGGTGGCTCTTGATCAGCCACTTGCCGCCGACCTTCTCGTAGAGAAAGCTGTAGCGTGCGACGACGAAGGTGGGCTGGCCTTCCTTGATCACGTCGAACGTATAGACGCCGGAATTCACTGCCGTGTTCGCGTCGAGCACTTCGATATGCTGCTCGTTGATCACGCCGCGCGGGTGCAACGCCAGGAAATGCTCGAAGTAGTCGGCGACTTCCACGCGGTTCGTGCGCACGTCGTTGGAGACGGTCGGCAGCAGCACGCCGTCCTCGGCATAGAGCAGCGCCATGTCGTGCGGCCCGCCGGTGCGCAGCATGTCGTTCCAGTCGTCGAAGAGGGATGCGATCTCCTTCTTCGTCGGCGGCGTCGTGATGGCGGTGACGACCACCGCGCGGTTGTCCACCGCTTCGCCATGGGCCGCTTCGGACTTGCCGTGGCCGTCGCCGCTGCAGGCGCCAAGGACAAGGGCGAGGGCGGCGGACGCCGCGAACCGGAACTGCATTGGAGTGGCCTTCAGCGTCATTTACCCCGCGTTTTGCGGGGATGTGAAGGGAAACCATAGCGCGCGGGCCTCACGATCCGGTTAAGATCGCGTGAGGATCATGGTTTCAATTCCGCTAACTTCAGATGCGCCGCTACCGGAGCCGTTCGCGAGCTGGTTCGCCGCGCGCGGGTGGGCGCCGCGGCGCCATCAGCTCGCGCTGGTCGACTGTGCGCGGGCAGGGCGTTCGTCGCTTCTCATCGCGCCCACCGGGGCGGGCAAGACGCTGGCGGGTTTCCTGCCGAGCCTGATCGATCTCGCGAAATACTCCGGCGATCTGAAGCGCCCGCATCGCCTGCACACGCTTTATGTTTCCCCGCTCAAGGCGCTCGCGGTCGACGTATTGCGCAACCTGCAGACGCCGGCGCAGGAGATGGGGCTGTCGCTGCGCATCGAGTCCCGTACGGGCGACACGCCGCCCGCGCGCCGCCAGCGTCAGCGCGCCCATCCGCCGGACATACTGCTCACCACGCCCGAACAGCTCTGCCTGCTCATCGCGTCCGAACATGCGCACGCCTTCTTCGAGGACCTGCAGGCGGTCGTCGTCGACGAGATCCACGCGCTCGCGCCGACCAAGCGCGGCGACCTGCTCGCGCTGGCGATGGCGCGGATCGAACGCTGGGCGCCGGGCTATCGCCGCACCGGTTTGTCGGCGACCGTGGCCGATCCGCAGGCGCTGGCCCGCTGGTTATCGCCGCAGACGGAGATCGTCGCCGGGCCCGTGGGCGCGCGCCCGATCATCGACGTGCTCGATACGGATGCCCGCATCCCCTGGTCCGGACACAGCGGGCGCCACGCGATCGACGATGTGTACGCAGCTATCAAGGGCGCGCGCACGGCGCTGGTTTTCGTCAACACGCGCGCGCAGGCGGAGCTTGCGTTCCAGGAACTATGGCGGGTGAACGCGGAGAACCTGCCGATCGCACTGCATCACGGTTCGCTCGACGTGGAGCAGCGCCGCAAGGTCGAGGCGGCGATGACAAGGGGAGATCTACGCGCGGTGGTCTGCACCTCGACGCTCGATCTCGGCATCGACTGGGGCGATGTGGATCTGGTGATCCAGATGGGCGCGCCGAAGGGATGTTCGCGGCTCGTGCAGCGGATCGGCCGCGCGAACCACCGCCTCGACGAACCTTCGCAGGCGCTGCTGGTGCCGACCAATCGCTTTGAAGTCCTCGAATGTCGCGCCGCCAAGGACGCCGTCGGCGAAGGCGCGCTCGATGGCGATGTCGTGCGCATCGGCGGTCTCGACTGTCTGGCGCAGCACATCATGGGATCGGCCTGTGGTGAGCCGTTCATCGCCGACGAACTCTACGAGGAGGTCGTATCGACCGCGCCGTATGCCGGGCTCTCGCGCGCGCAGTTCGGCCGCGTGCTCGATTTCGTGGCGACCGGCGGGTACGCGCTGCGCGTCTACGACCGCTACCGTCGCATCATCGAAGACCCCAAGACGAACCGCTGGCGCGCGCGCACGGCGCGCGACGCCCAGCAGCACCGCATGAATGTCGGCGCCATCGTGGAGGCGACGATGCTCACGGTGAAGTGGCTCGCGGGGCAGGCGGTTGTGAACCGGCGCATCGCGCGTGGCGAGAAGGCGAATGCGATGCGCGGCGGGCGCGCGCTCGGCCAGATCGAGGAATACTTCATCGAGGGCCTGACGCCCGGCGACACGTTCCTGTTTGCGGGGCAGATTCTGCGTTTCGTCGCGCTGATCGAGACCGACGTGCTCGTCACCCGTGCGACGGGAGAGGATACGCCAAAGATCCCGAGTTACAACGGCGGCAAATTTCCGCTCTCAACCTTTCTTGCCGACCGCGTGCGCCGCATCGTCGGCGATCCGAAGGCCTGGAAGAAATTGCCGCCGCAGGTGCGCGAATGGATGCAGGCGCAAAAGCTCCGCTCGATCATTCCGACGCCCGATCAGTTGCTCGTCGAGACGTTCCCGCGCGCAGGAAAGCACTATCTCGTCTGCTATCCGTTCGACGGCCGCCTCGCGCACCAGACCTTGGGCATGCTCCTGACGCGTCGCCTTGAAAGGCTTGGCAAGCATCCTCTGGGGTTCGTCGCCAGCGAATACGCGATGAGCGTGTGGGCGCTGGAACCGATGGGCGATCTCGATCTCGGCGCGCTGTTCGATGAGGACATGCTGGGCGATGATCTCGATGCGTGGCTCGCCGAGAGCGCGCTGATGAAGCGCACGTTCCGGACCTGCGCGGTGATCGCCGGCATGATCGAACGCAAATCGCCCGGCGCGGAAAAGACTGGGCGGCAGGTCACGTTCTCCGCCGATCTCATCTACGACGTGCTGCGCAGCCACGAGCCCGATCACGTGCTGCTGCAGGCCGCGCTCGCGGACGCCAGCACCGGCCTCCTCGATGTGGCCCGACTTGGGGCGCTATTACGCAGGGTGAGGGGCCGGATCGTCCACCAGGACCTCGATCACATCAGCCCGTTCGCCGTGCCGGTGATGCTCGAGATCGGCCGGGAGCCCGTCTACGGCGCGGCGCAGGATGCGATCCTCGCGGACGCGGAAGCCGATCTGGTCGCCGACGCAATGCGGCACTAGGGTGGTCAAAACATTCCGGGGAGAAGACCATGAGAACCATACTGATGGCGGGCGCGAGCGTGGCGCTGCTGGCGACCGGCGCTTCAGCGCAAACCGCGACGCCGTTCACCCGTGATACAAATGCCGCCGTTTCGGCGACGCTGCCGCTGGAAGACCGCGAGGACGAGGACTTCGCCACGCGCGGTTTCATCGCCACCTGGCCGGATGCGCAGATCAGGACTGCGGACGGCCGCGTTGCGTGGGATTTCACCGCATACGCCGGCATCACGGGCGCAGCGCCCGATACCGTGAACCCGAGTCTCTGGCGTCACGCGCAACTCCTCACGAAGCATGGCCTCTTCAAGGTCTCCGACCGCATCTACCAGGTGCGCGGCTTCGACGTGTCGAGCATGACGATCATCGTCGGCGACACGGGGCTCATCCTCATTGACCCGCTGACAACCGCCGAAGTGGCGAAGGCCGCACTCGCGCTCGCGCGCACGGCCGTCGGCGACAAACCCGTGCGAGCAGTCATCTACACGCACAGTCATGCCGATCACTTCGGCGGCGTGCGCGGCGTGGTGGAGCAGGCGGACGTGGACGCCGGCCGCGTGCAGATCATCGCACCGGAAGGTTTCCTCGAACACGCGGTGGGCGAGAACATCATTGCAGGCAATGCGATGTCGCGCCGTGCGACCTATCAGTTCGGATCAGGCCTGCCGGGCGGTCCCACGGGCTCTATGTCGTCGGGCATCGGCCCGGGCGTATCGACCGGAACCGTCACGCTCATCGCACCGACGCGCACAATCGCGCGTACCGGCGAGAGCCAGACGATCGACGGCGTGCAGATCGAGTTCCAGGTGACGCCGGGCACTGAGGCGCCAGCGGAGATGAACTTCTACTTCCCGCAGTTCCGCGCGCTCTGCCTCGCGGAAAACGCCAACGTGACGATGCACAATGTGCTGACGCCGCGCGGCGCGCTGGTGCGGGACGCAAAGGCATGGGCGGATTACCTCACGGAATCACAGCGCCGCTACGGCGATCGCTCGGAAGTGATGTTCACCAGCCACGGCTGGCCGCGTTGGGGCGGCGCCCGCGTCAGCGATTTCATCGGCTCGCACCGCGACGCCTACAAGTATCTGCATGACCAGAGCGTGCGGCTGATGAACCAGGGGCTCACCGGCGCCGAGATCGCCGAGCGCATCGCGCTGCCGCCGTCGCTGTCGCGGCGCTGGTTCAACCGCGGCTACTACGGCACCATGAGTCACAACTCAAAGGCCGTCTATCAACGCTACATGGGCTGGTACGACGGCAATCCGGCGCACCTTGAGCCGTTGCCGCAGGAAGAGGCGTCGCGCCGCTACGTGGCGGCGATGGGGGGCGCGCGTCGTGTGATCGCGGAAGCGCGCAAGAGCATCTCGAAAGGCGAGTATCGCTGGGCGGCGGAGCTGCTCGACCGCGTCGTGTTTGCGGATCCGTCCAACACGCAGGCGAAGGCCTTGCTGGCGGAAACCGAGACGCAGCTCGGCTATCAGGCGGAGAGCGCGATCTGGCGCAACATGTACCTCACGGCGGCGCGGGAACTGCGCGGAGGCGTGACGGCGCGCGGCGCACAGGTCACCAGCCTGGATTTCATCCGCAACACGCCGACGTCGATGGTGCTCGACCTGCTTGCCGTGCGGCTCGATCCTGCAAAGGCGGGAGAGGGGCGCGTGACGATTGCGCTCGTGTTCCCCGAGCGCGGCGAACGCCATTTCGTGAGCGTCGCCAACGGGGTGCTCGTGCACGAGACCGGGGTCGCCGACGCGGCGCAGGCGACGGTGACAATGCCCCGGGCGCTGTTCCTGCAGGCGCTGCTCGCGCCGCAGGCAGGCGGGCTCGCCGGCAATCCGGCGGTGCGCATCGAGGGCGATACGGTCGCGCTCGGCCGGTTCATGGGCTTCTTCGATGCGCCGGACCCGAACTTTGCGATTGTAACGCCCTGACGGCGCCGATCGTGATGGCGGACTCATTGGTTCGTCGCTAAGCGTCACGGGAATGACGACGCTGTCCGGCCAACGACGACGCGCGCCCTCGCCGCGCACGCAGCACCATGCAAGGGTGGGCTTCCGCACGGCGGGCGCGGGCATGCGGTTCGATCTCGCGGGCGTCGAGGCCGAGGCGATGGCCGAAGGCGCGCTCTGGCTCGCGGCGCAGCGCACGCTCGTCGTCTCCGACCTGCACCTCGAGAAGGGCTCGAGCTTCGCTGCGCGCGGTCAGTTCCTGCCGCCCTACGACACGCGCGAGACGCTGCAGCGCCTGACAATGCTGGCGGCGCGCCTGACTCCGACGACCGTGGTGTCCCTTGGCGACAGTTTCCACGATCGTCACGGCGCGGGCCGCATGGGCGACGAAGACGCGGCGATGCTGCGATCGCTGACGCAATCGGTCGACTGGATATGGATCGAGGGCAACCACGATCCGGAGGCGCCAACGTGGCTCGGCGGACGCGCGCTCGATTCACTCGAACTCGACGGGCTCGTGCTGCGTCACGAGCCGCGTGAGGGACCGACTCCCGGGGAAATCGCGGGTCACCTGCATCCGTGCGCCAAGGTCGCCTCGCGCGGACGCGCCGTGCGCGCGCGCTGTTTCGCGACGGACGGCGTGCGGCTGGTGATGCCGGCGTTCGGCGCCTATGCGGGCGGCCTCAACATCCGCGATGCGGCGTTCGACGCCGTCTTTCCTGATGGGTGCGCCGCGCTCATGCTTGGCCGTGCGCGGGTGTTCGCCGCTCCGGCCGCGCGCCAGATTCCCGACGGCGCCTAACGACGACGGAACGCGAACGCCGCGGCGTATCCCGATGCGAGCGCAAACAGCACGGTGGCGAATCCGTACAGCAGCGGCCAGGTCTGCGCGGCCGTGTAGATCGTCTTCTCGATGCCGATGCGCGTGATCACGACCTCGCCAGGCTTGGTCTGGATGAGCCGGCCGTTGCGGAACAGGAATACGTCCACCTTGTAGGCGCCGACGGGCGCGTTCGCGGGGATAATGAAGGGGGCTTTGAACGCGCCGTCCTCCTCCAGGCTGAGACCTGTGGGGCTTTCGCGATAGAGGCCCGCTGATTTCTTCAGGCGCACGAGCGCGCGACGGTACGCCGCCGGGTCGCTGTCGGGCGGCGTGCCGCCTTCGAGACGCGCGAGGGCACCGGGATCCAGTCCAAGGTTGGCGATCGTGCTCGCGCTCAGGAACGCGCCAATCGGGCGCGTGCTCGCGAGCGCGAAGAAGGAGGGCGCTTCGCTGAATCTAACCGGATCGGAGTTGATCCACAGCCCGAGGATGCGGCGCTTGCGGCGCAGGATCTCGCGCTCGCCGGGCCCGCGCAGCACCACGACCACGTCGCTGCGCGCAGGCCCGCGCTGCCAGTGCACGCCGAACACGGTGAGCTGGGCGCCGCGATAGTCGGAGGTCACGGCAACCTGTTCTTCTGTGATGCCGGTCGACAGACCCGTCGGACGCTGCGCTAGCGCGACATCCGCGCAGAACACGCTCGCCAGCAGGCCAAGGAGGAGTGCGCGCACGCTCATCACCGCGTCAGCACGAAGAGTTCGGCGGGTTGGGCCACGAGGTCCCACAGCAGCCGCAGCGCGGTCAGGCACACAAGCCCACCGAGGATGATCCGCAGTTCCTCGGCCTTCAGACGCGCGCCGAACCGCGCGCCGAACTGCGCGCCGACGACGCCGCCCAGAATGAGCAGCGCCGCCAGCACCAGGTCGACCGTATGCGTCTGCGCGGACTGCAGCACCGTGACGAGCGCGGTGATGACGATGATGCTGAAGAGCGAGGTCCCTACCACCACGTTGGTCGGCATGCGCAGCAGGTAGATCATCGCCGGCACAGCGATGAACCCGCCCCCGACGCCCATGATCGCAGCGAGCACGCCGGTCACCAGACCGATGCCGAGCGGGGGAAGCACACTGATGTAAAGGCCCGATTGGGGGAAGCGCACGCGCAGCGGCAGGCGGTGAGCCCAGCCGCGCTTGCGTCGTCGCCGCGTCGGCGGCCCGCCTCGCGCCCGACGTCGGAGCGCCCACACGCTTTCCCAGAGCATCAAGGCGCCGATGACACCGAGGAAGAAGACGTAGAAGATCGTGATCAGCAGGTCGAGCTGGCCGAGCGCCTTCATCGTGGCGAAGACCCAGACGCCGAAAGTCGACCCCACCACGCCGCCGATGCTCAGGAGCAGACCCATGCGCAGGTCGACGCCGCGCCGTCGCGCGTGCGCGATCACGCCCGAAAACGATGAGGCGGTGATCTGGCTCGCCTGCGTCGCCACCGCGACTGACGGCGGAATGCCCATGAAGATCAGCGCCGGCGTCATGATGAAGCCGCCGCCCACGCCGACCATTCCGGACAGGAAGCCGATGCCGCCGCTGATCAATATGATCAGCAGCGCGTTCACCGACATTTCGGCGATCGGCAAATACAGCGACATGCGCGCCTTGAATGGATAAGCGCCCCAGCGCCTTGACCACCCTTATTTCAGTCCCTTGCCGGAACTGCAATCACGATCAGGAGCGTCGCGGCTGCGGCGTGCTCGCCGAGTCGCTCGACCAGACGCGCTGGCCGAACTCGCCGTTGGCGCGAGCGCTGGCCGGACGGGCTCGGAACTCGCCCACGCGGGTCCGGACCTGTGCGATCTGCTCGGGCGCGATCTGCGATTCAAGCGTCGCAACGCGCGCGCGCGCATCGTTGTCGCCCGCTCGGGCCGCAATCGAGAACCAGTAGAGCGCCTCTGACGGGCTCGCCGTCGTGCCGCGGCCTTGCTGGTAAAGCACGCCCAGATTGAACTGGCTGTCGGCGACCCCGAGTTCGGCGGCCTGGCGGAACCAGCGGAAGGCCGATGCTTCGTCGAGCGGTGCGCCTTCGCCCCGGGCGTAGAACACGCCGAGATCGTGCATCGCCTTGCGGTTGCCGGCGGCGGCGGCGCGTTCGGTCCATTGGCGAGCCTGTGCCAGATCAACTGGCACGCCTTCGCCGCGCTCGAAGAGCTTTGCGAGGCGGTATTGGGCCATGGCGAGGCCCTGGTTGGCCGCCCGGCGCAGAAGCGACACGCCTTCGGGCGTCTGACCGCCGGAGAGTCGTTGCAGGGCAAGCTCGTACTGGGCGACCGCGTCGCCGCGCAGGGCGGCCTGGTCGAGGGAGATGGCGATCGGCCCGGTGGTTGCGGTCGCCGCAATCCGCCGGGTTTGGGCTTCGAGCGACGCCTGGGGCGCCTGGACCGTGCGGGCGGACGAGATGCGGTCGGAGGCAGCCTTGTTTGCGCTGCGGGCCGCGTCCGCCTTCGCCTTTGCGGCGGCGTCGGCGATCGAGGTGCTGGCGAGGCCGGGATCGATGGAGCCGGTAATGTCGCCTTGCGTCGCGCCGGCTTCCGGCGCTGCGGGTTCAACGGAGGCAGGATCGACTGCCGCAGGTTCGAGCGCTGGCTGCGGCGTGACGACGGGCGTCGGCTCCGGCTCGGGCGCCGGACGCGCGTCCGTGCGGCCGCCGTCGTCGCGTTTGGTCCAGAGATATGCGCCGCCAGCGAGCGCGACGGCGATCGCGCCGGCGGCGCCCCATACGACCACGCGGTTCGGACCGCGCAGCCCCGCGAGGGGCGTCGCATCTTCCGGTCCGGCGGTGCGGCCGCGTTTGCCCTGGACCTGTGAGGTCTGCGCCGCCCGGCGGGCCGCGGTCAGGTAGCTTTCCCGTGTCTGCGGCGCTTTTGCTTCGGTTTCCGGCTCGAACAGGTCTTCGGCGGCCTGCGCTGAGGCCGCCGAGTTTTCGGCCTCCGGTGCGGGCTGTTCCTGCGTCAGGGAGATAGCCGAGGCCGGCACTCCAGCGTCCGCGAATGGCGGCTCTGCTTCCGGACGGTGGACTTCCGTAATCGTTTCCTCGAATGAGTCGAGCGCTCCGGCGGCGTCATCGTCGCGGCCCGGGTCGAAACCGTCAAGCTCGTTGCGCGTGACGCTTGGCGCTTCGGGAATGTGGAAGTCATCGCCGTGGTCGTGAATTTCGTTCGCCGCCGCGACTGGCGTATCGAATACAACTTCGACCGGGGGCTCTGCGGACAGTGCATAAACGACCGAAATATCTGGCGTCTTTGACTCGCCATAGGTCGGTCGCTTGGCGACCGTCACGCTGTCCTCCACCGCCTGGAGACGCTGGGCGAGGCTCGACATCGCCTTTTGCACGGGCGAAATGGAAGAGCCCGAGAGCTCCTCGGCTTCCTGAAGGCGGGAGTTGAGATTCGAGATCGCGTCGGTAAGGCGCGATGACTGGCGCTCTTCGCTCTCGACGATGCGCTCGGTGAGTTCGCGCGCCATGGTGTCCTGGCGCTGGGTGAACCGTTCAGCCATGCGCGCGACCTGTTCGCCGACGTGTTCGATGGCCTCGGCGCTGCGGCGCTCTACGCCATCGAAGCGCTCATCGAAGCGCTCCGCAAGACGTCCCATCTCGGCGCCAAATCGTTCGGCGCTGGCGAGTTCGCGATGATCGATTTCCGTAAGACGCTGGTCGAGCGAAAGTGAGAGGCGTTCCACTTCCTCGCGCACCGCGACCGCGGCCGCGTCATCGTTGCGGGTCTCCAGCGAGCGCAAGCGTCTGTCGACGCTTTCCGACATGCGCCGGATCTCGATGGAGATCGCCTCGATCGTGTGCGCCTGACGGCGCTCCGCCGCCGCGACGCGTCGGTTCACGTCGGCGAGCGCCGCGTCGAGTTCCGGGCCGTTGTCGGAGCCGACTAGACCCGCCGTGGCGATCTGTGCGGCGATTTCCGACCGGATGTCGGTCATCGAATTCGCCATGCCGTCGAGGCGCTTCTCGACCATGACGCGAAAGGCGTCGGTCTCTGCGTGAGCGCCGGGCGCATGCTCAAGGGCGCGGATAGCTTCATTGGCGGTCGCCTCCGCCGTCGCCAGGCGATCCGCCAGACGCGCGATCGTTCCCTCGACTGACTGTTCGAGCGTCTCTATCCGCGTGGCGATCTCGTCCGAAAGGGCGTTGCGGCTATGCAGCGCCTCCAGTTCCTGCGCGGTCTTCTCGCGTCCGTCGCGCACGGCCGCAGCAAGACCGGTAATCTTTGCATCGAGCATGTGCAGGGCGGCGCGGTCCTGGCCGCGGCCGGGATCGCGTTCGATGCGCTCAAGGCGTTCGTCGAGCTGTTGGTGCAACTGGCGCACCGCTTCTCCGTCGCCGGATGCGCCGAACGTGGCGCCTGCCTCGACAAGCTTTACCCGCTTTTCGAGATCGAGTTGCGCGGCGCGCACCTGGTTGATCGCCGCCGCTGCGCCCATGCGCAGGTTGGAAGCCGCTTCGCGCGTCGCAGCTTCGATCTGCTCGAGGCGAAGTTCGATTCCCCGTTGCCCTTCCGCCACTTCAGCGCTGGCGTGCGCGGCGGAGTCGCGCGCGATGGACTCGATCGCTTCCAGGCGATCCGCGAGCCTGCGCTGCGCGACTTCGATATCCTGCACAGCGTTTGCGGTGTGCGTGTCGGCGCCGGCGGCGGTGATCCGTTCGGCAAGCTCCTCGTGCGCGCGGCGCACTTCCTGCATCGCATCAGCCGTTGCGCGCCGGGCTTCAGCCTCGATCTCCCGCAGTCGCTCGTGCATGACCGCCTGCGCGGACTGCAGTTCACGCATGGCGTCCTGCGCGGCGGCCTGTCCGCCTGCTTCCGCAGCGCCCACGCGATCAGCGAGATCCTGTTGTTCGTCGCGCAGCACGCGCACGGCGTCCAGCGCCGCGGCGCGCGCTTCCGCTTCCGCCGCCGCCATGCGCTGGGCGAGCGCGGCCTGGGCTGCGCGAATTTCCGCCACCGCGCTTTCCGCCGCGGCGCGGCTTGCCGCCTCTGCTTCATCAACGCGACGTTCGAGCTCCAGCTGGCTTGCGCGCGCCTCCGACAGCGCCGAAGCGGCGATGGTTTCCGCCGAGCGGCGCGCGTTTTCCTCGACGGAAGAGAAGCGGCCGTCGATTTCGGACTGGACGGTGGTGAATTCCTCGATCGTGGCGAGCACTTCGGTGGCGGCTTCGCGAGCTATGGCCTCCACGTGCGCAACGCGCTGCGTAATCTCGTCGCCAGTGCGTCGCAGCGCTTCAACGGCGCCGGTGACAGTGACCGCGTTCTTGCGGACGTCCGCCTCGGCGTCCTCCACGCGCGCGGCGAGCCCGAGCACGGAACGATCAAGGCCCGTAACTACAAGAGCCTGACGACGCTCGCTAGTTTCGAGGCGTTCTGCGAGCCGCGTCAGGGCTTCCGCCATCCGTCGGGTTTCAGCGACGCCGTTCAGGGCCCAGTCCTCGCCGCCCTCGGGCGAGGGAAGATCAAGATCCGGCGACGCAAACCGGCCGGATTCTGCTGCGCTGGAAGCTTCCTCATGGGCCAGAACCGCCTGGTTCAGCCATTCGTTTAGCGTCAGGCCGTGCTTGTGGGCGCCGTCAACGGCGGAGTCCGATGACTTCGGTTCCGCTCCTTTGACGCTGGCAGTTTTCGCCCCACTCATGCTCTAGCCCTTTCGAACGCTCGACAAGCCCGCGAGGGATCGTCGGGCAGAATCAGCCCACGCGCGTATTCTCAACGAGAACGTCATCGTCGTTAACGGCGTATGAAAATTACCCACAGGGGAGACGGCGAGGGTCGGGGATAAACAGTGAGTAAAATGGCGCCCAATCATTCGTTGACGTCATGACGCTTCGTCAACTTGACGTTGACGTAAAAGGGAGTTAATTGTGCAAAAAGCGCAACACCAAAAAAAGCGGGAGAGCGGTAATGAAGGCTGAGCGGACCTGGACGATTTCCGAGCTGGCCCGGGAGTTCAAGGTGACGCCGAGGGCGCTGCGTTTCTACGAGGACCGCGGCCTCCTTTCGCCCCGCCGCGACGGTCTGAACCGGGTCTACTCCTTGCGTGATCGCGGTCGGCTGATCCTGATTTTGCGGGGCAAGCGGGTTGGGTTTCCGCTTACGGAGATCAAGGAGATTCTTGACCTCTATGACCTGAACGACGGTGAGCGGGCGCAGATGCAGACGGCGCTGAAGAAGTTCCGGGCCCGCGCGATCGCGCTTGAGGCGCAGCGCGAAGACCTCGAAGGCGCCATCCAGGCGCTCGCGGAAGGCGTCAAGTGGCTGGAGGGCCGTCTTGCGGAGCCCGCGCCGAAGGAAGGCCTCGCGGCGGCTCGCGCCTTTGAAAAGGAAGCCAAGCGCCGTCTTCAAGACGCCTGACCTTGTGCTAGACGCAACGTCTGGAGTGGTTGGTTGGGAGTCTGGCGATGCCGACGTACAAGGCGCCATTGCGCGAGTTCAAGTTTCTGTTTCGCGATGTCCTGAACATCGAGCGTCACGCGGACCTGCCGGGATTCGCCGACGCGCCGATGGATCTGGTTGAGCAGGTGCTCGAGGAGGGCGCCAAGTTCTGCGAGAACGTGCTGCAACCGCTGAACGCCGTCGGCGACCACGAAGGCTGCAAGCGCGCCGCCGACGGTTCAGTGACCACGCCGACCGGCTGCAAGGAAGCCTTCAAGCAACTCGTCGAAGGCGGCTGGCCGGCGCTCGGCAGCGATCCGGCGTACGGCGGGCAAGGCCTGCCGCACGTGGTGAGCCTTGCGTGGAACGAGATGGTGTCGAGCGCGAACATGGCGTTCGGCATGTATCCCGGCCTCTCGCACGGCGCCTACGAGGCGATCCATCATCACGGCACCGACGAGCAGCGCGAGACCTATCTCCCGAAGCTCGTCAGCGGCGAGTGGACGGGCACCATGAATTTGACGGAGCCGCATTGCGGCACCGATCTGGGCATGTTGCGCACGAAGGCCGTTCCGCAGGCGGATGGCGCCTACCGCATCACTGGCCAGAAGATCTTCATCTCCGCCGGCGAACACGATCTCGCATCCAACATCATCCACCTCGTGCTCGCGCGCATCGAAGGCGCGCCGGCGGGCGTGAAGGGCATCTCGCTCTTCATCGTGCCGAAATTCCTGCTAGACGCGAACGGCGAACCGGGCGCGCGCAACGGCGTCGTGTGCGGCAAGATCGAGGAGAAGATGGGCATCCACGGCAACGCGACATGCGTGCTGAACTACGATGACGCCGTCGGCTATCTCATCGGTCAGGAGAACAAGGGCCTCAACGCCATGTTCACGATGATGAATGTGGCGCGCCTCGGCGTGG
>CAZGYQ010000010.1:42525-54138 GCA_964530695.1 uncultured Caulobacteraceae bacterium | reverse complement strand
AGTTCGAGTACCGCCGCGGCTACAAGTTCTCGACCTACGCCACGTGGTGGATCCGTCAGGCGATCACGCGCTCGATCGCCGACCAGGCGCGCACGATCCGCATTCCGGTGCACATGATCGAGACGATCAACAAGCTCGTGCGGACCTCGCGCCAGATGCTGCACGAGATCGGTCGCGAACCAACGCCGGAAGAACTTGCAGAGAAGCTCGGCCTGCCGCTCGAAAAAGTCCGCAAGGTGATGAAGATCGCCAAGGAGCCGATCTCGCTCGAAACGCCGATCGGCGACGAGGAAGACAGCCACCTCGGCGATTTCATCGAGGACAAGAGCGCCATCCTGCCGGTGGACGCCGCGATCCAGTCGAACCTGCGCGAAACGACGACGCGTGTTCTGGCCTCGCTGACGCCCCGCGAAGAACGCGTCCTGCGCATGCGCTTCGGCATCGGCATGAACACCGATCACACGTTGGAAGAAGTCGGCCAGCAGTTCTCGGTGACGCGGGAACGGATCCGGCAGATCGAGGCGAAGGCCCTGCGCAAGCTGAAGCATCCGAGCCGGTCAAGGAAGCTGCGGAGCTTTTTGGATAATTGAGGTGAAACGCCCCCTCGCGATTCAGTCTCGCGAGGGGGCGAACACCAAGCGCTCTAGCAACTCTGCTGGCATCGCCAAATCAATCGGAAGCGTCTTCGCAAATTCCGAATTCGCATATAGAGACCGCACGTCATATCCGAGCCCGAGAGCGCCTATCCGAACATTGGGAAGGCTCTCAAACCCGGCAATCACCTGCTTCAGGTGATTGAACAAGATGTCGTCTTCGTTGTAGGTCAGCGTAGAATCGTCGACCGGCGCTCCGTCGCTGAGGACGACGCAAACCCACGTTTTCGGCACAAAAAGTTCGGCGCGGCTTCTCGCCCACAACAGCGCCTCACCGTCCACATTTTCTTTCAGAAAATCGTCGTCGAGCAGCAGAGTAAGGCCGTTGCGCCACTCCTCCCTGTTCGAAGAAGTCGCATCGCGATAGACAATGTGGAGAAGATCGCAGAGACGACCCGGATACGGTCGCCAATGCCTCGTCCAATGCTCGCGGGATTTTCCGCCTTTCCAAGAAGATGTCGTAAACCCCAACACCTCAAAAGGGATGGAGGCCTCCTCCAACATCGTCGCCATGAGGTGCACGGCGCCCACCGCTTGCTGGGCGCGATGACCGCGCATCGAGCCAGAATGATCGACAAGAATTGTCACAAGTGGCTGTTCTGTCGGCGCTAGCTCGCGAGATACTCGATGGGCGAATGCCTGCGTCAAAGCTTCGAATTGGGCATCTTGTTCCACAGTCGTCAGAACCGAGCGCAATTCGGCGATGTCCGGCGCGGCGGTCCGATATCTCCGGGACTGCTCCGACGGAACGTCCTTGGCCGGTAGCTCTCGATCAAACTCGACCGTGTATATTCGGTACCCAGCACGCTTCGAGAAAATCTGCCTTAGCCAGCGCCACATTGTCCCCACCCTGACGCGCGTGTTTACTGCACCTTCACCCGCGTAACCGCGATCGATGCATTCGGCAATCACACCGGAGCTAGCAATCGGCCCGCCGGCCGGTGGATTGAGCAGAGCGAAATCCACCATTGCTCGGCGCGCACGGATGACGGTGGATTTCGCTCCCGCTCAATCCACCCTACCTTTCCCGCTGGCGCGAAATTGTCGCCGCCCTGCTACTGCAATACGCTCAGCGAGTAGCCCCCGGACCAACGCGGCGCCTCCCCCTTCGCCCCACGCCCCCTCCGTGGTAGTTTGCGCCCCATGACCACCCTCACCCTCTCCCTCACCGGCCCTCTCGCGGATGACCTCCGGGCGGCGGCCGATGCCTGCGACATGCCGGTGGAGGAGTATCTTCAGGCCGTCCTGAAACGCGAGGCGGCGGAAGCCGCCGAAGCGCTCGGCTGGGATGCGGACATCGAGGAAGACCTCGCCGCGATCGAGGACTTTGAAGAGTCCGGCGAGGCGATTCCCATGGAAGAGGTCTTCACATGGCTGGAGTCGCTGCACAGGGACGATCCCCTGCCGCAGCCCAAAGCCCGCAAGATCACCTGAGCACGCATGGCGTTGCGGCTGGCTCATCACCCGCATCTGGCACGGCAAGGAAAACCGTCCGCGCTGAGCAAGCAGCGCCTGGGGTGCATGAAGCGCAGCGCAATGCGCCACCGGGCGCCCAGGCCAACGCGGCGCCTCCCCCTTCGCGCCATGCCCCCTTCATGGTAATTTCCACCCCATGACCACCCTCACCATCTCCCTTCCCCCCGAGACCGCCGCCCGCCTTGAGCGCGAGGCGCAGGCGCGCGGCATGAGTGCGGAGGCGATCGTGGCCGAGGCCGTCGAGGCGTGGACGGAAGCCGACGACCTCGACTGGGAAGAGGACGAACGCCGTCTCAACGAACCGGGCGCGAACATCCCGCTCGATGTGGCTTTCGACCGCCTTGAGGCGCGCATCGCCGCCAAGCGTGCCGCCGGAAAGTGAGCCGCATCGTCGAACTGCGGCCTGCCGCGGATCGAGACCTCGAGCGTTTCGACGACTTTCTCCTCACGATGAGTGAACTTGCCGCGCAGCGCCGCGCGAGATGGCTACGCGCGCAAATCGCAACCCTCGCGGACAATCCCCAGCGCGGTCGGTCGATGGGTCGCCAGCGGTACGAACTCGTCGTGCGCTATGCGCGCTCGACCTATGTCGTTCGCTACAAGCTCACGCGCGACGCGGTCCTCATCACCCGCATCTGGCACGGCAAGGAAAACCGTCCGCGCTGAGCGCCCCTACTGCACCCGCACCGCGGTGATCACGATCGGCGTTACGGGCAGCTTTCCCGGAAACGGGCCCTTCGCGGGATCAAGCTCCACCGCGGCGATCCGGTCCAGCACGTCCATCCCCTCCACCACCTTGCCGAACACCGCAAAGCCCGTCGTGTTCGGGGCCGCGCCGGGCGTTGCGTTCAGGTGCGGATTGTCGGCGAGTTCGAAATAGAAGCTCGAGCGGCCGCTGTTGGGATCGTCGCCGTGCGCGAGCGCGACGCCGCCGCGCATATGGCGGTTGTTTTCCGTCTCTAGCGGAACCGTCGCCGTGTAGGGCGGCTGGCGGTAGACGAGATTGCGATCGAGATCGCCGAGCTGGATGAGAAAGCCCGGCTCCACGCGGAAAATGCCCGCGCCGACATAGTGGCGCGTGCGGAAGAGGCGCAGCATGTGCGCGCTCGTCTTCGGCGCGCCGGCCATGTCCATCTCGAAGGTGACCGCGCCCATCGTCGTTTCGATGGTGACGCGCGGCGCGGGCGGCGGCGGCGTCTCCTGCGCGAGCGCGGCGCCCGCGAGCGAAAGCACAAGACAGGCGGAAAGCACGGCGCGGCGCAGCATGGACTTCTCCCTGGAACGCCGCGTTCCTAGCATCGCGCGCGCGGGGAGCCCAAGCGCGCCGCTGCATCGTGCCGGCGCGCGACCGGCGGCCGAAGACACGAACGCGCCCGGATCTCTCCGGACGCGTCCTGCCATGCGTGGGGCTGCGATCAGTTCGTCGTGGTGGCGGCGACGGCGGTCGCTGCCGGCGGGGTCGCGATCACGACGTTCACTTCGCCGGTCCGGCGCACGTAGACGCAGTCGGCGAAGGACACGCGCTGGCCGTCCTTGCGGGCGTCAAAACGCATCTTGATCACCCGGCCGCGGGTCTGGACCTTGTCGAGGCGCACGCCCGAGACGTCGATCTGGAGCTGCTGGGCGATGGAAGCCTTGCAGGCCTGCATGCCGGCGGCGCGGTCTTCAGTGTCGCCGGCGAAGGCGGGCGCGACGAGCGCTGCGCAGGCCGCGGCAAAGGCGACGGAAGTCATGATCCGGGGAGAGGACATGTGTGGCTCCTAGACAGGCCGCCACGCAATATGTATGACGGTCATCATAGTGATACTGCTGGACCGTTTCTGAAACAAGCCCCATTCTCCTCACAAAGCCGTCACGCGCGCGAACGCGAAAGATCTGCATGAAGCCCCTGACGCGCCACCCCGATCCCAAGGCAGCCATGATCGAGGCGGCGACAATGCTGTTCCGGCGGCGCGGCTACGAAGGCGTGGGGGTTGCGGAGCTTCTGGCGCTGTCGGGGGCCCCGCGCGGCTCACTCTATTTCCACTTCCCCGGCGGCAAGGAGCAGATCGCCATCGAGGCGGTCACCCGGGCGGGTCTGGCGGTTCGCGACGGCATCCGCGCCCGCGGCGCGATCACCGGTTCCATCGAGGAGTACATCGTCACCGCCTTCGACGGCTGGGCCGACAACCTCGTGGCTTCCGACTACGAGAAAGGCTGCATCGTCGCGCTGGTGGGCCTTGAAGCGGCGTCCGCATCCCCCGCCCTGAAGAAGGCCGCCGACGATGCGTTCGCCAGTTGGGAAGTCGAGCTGCGCGACATGGCCGTGGCCAAAGGCCTCGACGCCGAACGCGGCGCCCGCTTCGCCACGGCGTTCATCTGCGCGGTCGAGGGCTCGATCATGATGGCGCGCACGCGCAACGCGACCGCGCCGCTGATGGCGGCGAAAGAGTCGATCGTCTGCCACGCCCGCGCGCTGATCATGGAGATGCAGGCGAAGGCCCGGAAGGCCTAACCCCAGCGGTAGTTGAAGCTCACGGAGATGCGTTCAGCCTGCGCATCGCTCAGCGGCACCTCGTGGCGCAGCCAGCTTTCCCACATCACCACCATGCCCGGCGTCGGCGCGACGGTGATGAAGGTCCGGTTTTCCGGTTTCGCGCGCGCCTTGCGCGGGGGCGCCGCCATCATCATAGGCAGGCGCGGGTCCTCAAGCTTCAACGGCGCGGCGCCTCGCGGCAGCTCCAGGTAGAGCGTGCCGCTGATCACCGAATGCGGATGCACGTGGGCCGCGTGCATGCCGCCGGGCTCGACGATGTTGATCCAGAGATTGTCCAGCGCCAGCGGGCGCCCGCCGAGATCGAACTCCAGCGCCTGCGCGAATTCCGCCACGTGCGGCTCGAGACGTTTTTCCAGATCCGCGAACGCGGGATCGCGCCAGCCGAGATCGGTCAGCGAGCCGTAGGAGGTGTAGCCGCGATAGTTGTTCTTCGCGCACCACGCCTGCCCCGCGCCGTCGTCGACGGCGATGGCGCGGCAGGAGTCCGCGAGCGATGCGAGGAGCTGTTTCTCCCCGGCGCCGCCCAGCCGGGCGCGGTAGAGATAGGTGGGAAAGAACGTTTCAATGGCCATGGCGCGTCGTGTTACCTCAATTCGCATCATCGCATAGCGCACGCGCGGGCGAGGCGAACCCCGGGAGGACTACGGATGCGGCTCAACCAGGTCACGGTCGCGGCCACGGACATCGGCGCATCGGTCGATTTCTACACCCGGCTCGGCCTGAAGCTCATCGTGCTAGCGGACCACTATGCACGCTTCGAAGCGCCGCAAGGCGGCTCCACGTTCTCGCTGCATCTGGCGCCGGCCGGGCCGGGAGAGAACGCACCGACGGTCTATTTCGAGTGCGATGACCTCGACGGGGATGTCGCGCGCCTGAAGGCCGCCGGCGTCCATTTCGACGCCGACCCGGTCGATCAGCGCTGGCTCTGGCGCGAAGCCCATCTGCGCGATCCCGCGGGAAACGTGATCTGTCTCTATCACGCCGGCGCAAACCGCACGCACCCGCCGTGGCGGCTCGCCGACTGACGCCTACGCCGCGCGGCTTTCCTTCGGCAGCAGCGTGTTCACGTCCTTGAATCCGGGCAGCCGTTCGATGCGCTGCATCCACGCTTCCACATTGGGCACGTCGTTCAGCTGGTGACCGCCCTGCCCCGCATAGGCGGTGACGCCGTAGAGGTCGATGTCGGCGAAACTCGGCGCATCGCCGACGAGCCATTCGCGACCCGCCAGGTGTTCATCAAGCGACTTCAGAGCGCCGGCCCCGTCAGCAAGGTAATGGTCCGCGATTTCCGCGGCTGTCTTCAGGAACCCAAGCTTGATGGCGCGGGGGCGATACACGCCGCGCGCCAACCGGTCCCATGCCCAGAAAACCCATTCGCGCGCCTGCTGACGCGTCTGCTGCGTCGGCGGCAGGAGCTGCCCCGTCTGCTCGGCGATGTACTCAAGGATCGCGCCCGACTGGCACATGACGAGCTCGTTCTTCGAGTCTTCAAGACAAGGCACCTGACCGAAGCGGTTCTTCGCCAGATAGTCCGGCGCCTTGTGCGCGCCGCTCATCATGTCGACGTGCACATAGTCGAACGGTTGTCCGCACAGGGTCAGCATCAGCGCGACCTTGTAGGTGGGGCCAGACGCCCAGATTCCGTGCAGCTTGTAGCGCGCCATGAGACTGCTCCTGTTTCGATGGCTCGGACCCTACGGCGTCCGAACGCGCGTCTCAATCCACGATGATGCGGTTCGGCGCGCGGATGGCGTCCGGCGACTGGTTGAGCGCGAGGAGTTCCGCAAGCAGCGACAGCACCGACGACGAGCGATCGCCCGCCGACGGATCGTCGGCGCAGACCCCATCGGGCGTCGCGCGCATGCACGCGCGTCCTACCGGAGGTCCCGCAAAATAGCGCCGCCCTGAATAGTTCACGCTCGCCGCGAAATGCAGATGCGGATCGCGCGGCGCAGAGCGGGCTGCTTCGCCCGCCGGCAGGATGCGGAACAGCGGCACGCCGCGATCCGACCGAAGACCGGCGGCGAACACGGTGAGCCGCGATTCCATCGTGGTCTCCTCGCCGGTCTCCGTCGTCGACGGGCGCATCAGTTCGCCGACGTAGAAGATCATGTCGTCGAACGAACGCAGCGACAGCACGAAGGTCGTCTCGCCGACCACGAAACGCGGCTCGCAGCCCTTGCCGTCGCGGGCGGCCATCAGCGGCTGGGGCGTATCGTAGGAATCGACCAGACCGCACACCGGCGCGGCGCCCGGCCGTTCGCGCGCCGGCGTTCGCGCCGCGATGTCGGCGAGGAAGCGGCGCGTCTCGATCACGTACGCACAACCAGCGGAAGGCGCCTCGCCGCGACAGTCGTCGCGCAGCTGCGTCGCGTCGTTGACGAACTCGCGCACCGCGGGCGGCCCGCCCTCGACGTGATCGATGCGCGTGATTTTCTCGACCATCAGGAACAGCAGCAGATCGCGGGACCAGCCGCTCCGCCAGTAGTGCTCGAACACGTTCGAGGGCGTCGGCTGGAAGACCGTGCGCGTCAGCGTCTCCGCGCTCAGCGGCTGCACGGCGTAGCTTGGCCGGCTCTGCGTCTCGCGCTCGAACCCGAAGTTGCCAAAGCCCCACGGCGAGGCCCCCTCGCCCAGCGGCGTGCCGCTGATGCCGAAATTCTCCCGGTAGCGCAGGCCCGGCGCATCCTGGATGCCCGACATCGAGAGATAGTAGCGCGGCTGGCGATCGCGGGCCCGCAGCACGTTGAGCAGCAGCTGGCCAGACACCGCGCGGGCATAGGCTTCGTTGAACGCCACCGCGTCGTCGGCGATCTGGCGCGCGAGCCCCTCGCCGCGGAACGGCGCGGCGGGCGTGGTTCCACAGGCCGCCAGCACCGAAGCGCTCAAGGCCATCGCCGCCATCGCCCGCGTCACACGTCCCATCGCACGCTCCCGTCGCCCGCTGGCGGATGCCGCTCTTGCGGTCATGCCGCGCCTAGCCTAGCTCGCGGCGGACCCGCCCGACACCGGGCGCCCGCGACGAAAGAATTCCCCATGCAGCGGCTACTCGAAGGCTACCGCGCTTTCCGGGCCAAACGCTGGCCATACGAAAGGCAGCACTATGAGGAGCTGGCCGAAGGCCAGCGCCCCAAGACGCTGATCATTGCGTGCTGCGACAGCCGTGTTGATCCCGCGACAATATTCGACGCCCGTCCGGGGGAGCTGTTCATCATCCGCAACGTGGCCAACCTCGTGCCGCCGTATGACCCGGGTGCGGGGCTTCGCGGGACCTCCGCGGCGATCGAGTTCGCCGTGCGCAAGCTGGAGGTGGAGACCATCCTCGTTCTGGGTCATGCGCAATGCGGCGGGTGCATGGCTGCGCTGGACCACACCATCGGTCAGGACATGGTGTTCCTGCAGCCATGGGTCGCCCTGCTGGCGCCCGCGCTCGATCGCTGCGCCGACGCGGCCGACCCGCTGGGCGCGCTGGAGCGAGAATCCGTCAGGGTTTCGCTGGAAAATCTCCGCGCCTTCCCCTTCATCGCCGAAGCGATGCGCGACCGGGGGCTCAAACTGGAAGGCGCGCGCTTCGGCGTCGCCGACGGAAAGCTCGAAATTCTTGAGCAGACAACCGGAGCCTTCCAATTCGTAACGTAAACGACTGATGAAGGGGCTACTGTTTCGCGGCGCCGTTCGTGCTATCCACAAGCCGAATTGGGTAGTGGCGGCACGGGAGCGGCCATGTCGGACGTATATGTAGCCTTCGTTCGCGATGACCAGTCCTATGCCGAGGCGCTTGCAGTCGCCTTGCAGGGATCGGGTCTGGTCGTCTCGCGATCGTCTTCGGTCGTGGACGCGATCGGCGAATGCGCGGCGATCGTGGTGCTGTGGACGCCGGCGGCCGCGCGCTCGAAGCTCTTCGTGGACGCCGCCGATCGCGCGTTCCGGTCGGGCAAGATGGTGCTCGCGCGGATGGGCTCGGACCCGCTTCCGCCGATGTTCGCCGGCACCGAGGCCCATTCCCTGTCGCGCTGGTCCGGGGATCCGGAAGCCCAGGACATCGATTCCATCGTGTTCCATGTCGACCGGCTGGTGAGCCGCGCCCGTCTCGCTTCGGGAACACGTCCGGCGCAGGAGCCGCCAGCCGCCGCGCCGACCCCGCGCGGCGTCGTGCATCGCTTTCCCTCGGGCGGCGCGGCGACAGCGCGCGCCCGCTCCGCCGAAGAACCGCAACAGCGCATGGACCCCGGCGTCGCGCGGGATCCGGTTCCATCCGATCCGCTGGCCGAAGAAGCCGCGTTCTGGCGCCAGATCCAGCACAGCAACAACCCCGGCGATTTTTACGCCTACCTTGAGCGCTATGGCCGGACCGGCACGTTCGCCGAACTCGCTGAGACACGCATCGGCGCCCTCAGCGCGCGTGCGGCGCCGCCTCCCCGTCAGGCGCCCCCCTCCTATCCGGCGCCCCAGTACCAGCAAGGCGCGGGGCCGGCTCAGGCCCCAGTGGCGCGCGGCGGCGGCTTTTCCATGGGCGGGGCCGCGCCCCCGCGCCCGATGCCCCGCCCGGCTCCGCAGCCCGCGCCGCCGCGCCTCGACCCCCATCCCGCCCGCGCCCGCGTGGAAGCGCCGACAGCCCCGCCCCGCGAGAACGGCGGCGGCATGCGCGGTCTGGCGTTCCTGATCTTCCTCGCGGTGGTCGGCGGCGGCGGGTATTACGCCTATCAACAGTTCCGCGGCCCCCCGTCCGCCGCGGTCGACGCCGCCGAAGACTGGGTTCCCAGCGCCTCCACCAATCCGGCGGACGATGGCGTGTCCGGTCCGGCGAACCCCGGAGACGCCGGCGCCCTTGCCTCCGACGCGCGCCGCGCCGAACAGCAATCACCGCGCGCGCCAACACGCCAGGCATCCCCCTCCGCGCAGTCGCAGGTGGAAGAAGAGACCACGCCGGAACCGGTGTTTCGCACTCTTCCCGCCGCTGTCCCGGCTGCCGCCGCTCTCCGCCCCCCATCGACCGCCGGCGATCCGGAGGCCGCAGCGGCGCTGTTCCGCGATGTGGCGCCGCCGCCCGTGTCAGCGGCGCCCGAAACACAACCCGCCGCGGCGTCCGCGGTGTCCGCGCCGCCGCCCGCACGCGCGCCTTCGCGACCGCAATGGGCCCAACGCGCAAGCGCGCGCGACCTCGCCGCGGCGTATCCGGACGCAGCCGCACGCAGGCAGATAGAAGGGCGTGTCGTGCTCGACTGCCTGATCGGAGCCGATCTCGCGATTCGCTGCCGCGCCACCTCGGAAACCCCGTCCGGGTATGGGTTCGCCGCGGCGGCTCTGCGTGTCGCGCAGCGCTACCGGTCGCTGCCGACCATGGCGGATGGACGCCCCGCGGCGGGCGAGCGCGCGATCATCGCGATTTCGTTCAAGCCGACCTGATATCGGTTCTTCGCACCGGCGAGACAGGTTGCAATGGGGCCGCCGACGCCCTATCTGACGCGCGCCGTTCGCAGGCGCCACACGGCGCGCCGTCGAGACCGGCTGGAGGCCTCCATGCTCCTGACGATGATGAAGTCGAAACTTCACCGCGCCACGGTCACCCAGGCGGATCTCCACTACGAAGGCTCCATCGCCATCGACCGTGACCTGCTCGATGAGGCCGACATCTTCCCGCACGAGCAGGTCGACGTCCTCAACATCACCACCGGCGCGCGATTCACGACCTACGCGATCGAGGCCCCGCGAGGCTCGCGCGTGTTCGGCGTCAACGGCGCGGCCGCCCGCCTCGTCCAGAAGGGCGACCGCATCATCGTGGTGACCTACGGCCAGCTGCCGGCCGGGGAAGCGCGGAACTACAACCCCACTGTCGTCATGCTGGACGAACACAACGAGATCGTCCGCAAGGCCGCTTGAGCGCCCCCGGCCCGCGCGCCGCCTATTGGGCGACGCGCAGCTTGGTGATTTCCTGACCGATCTGGTTGAAGGCCGTCACGATCGCGCCGGCGGTCGTGAGCGCGTAGTATTTGCCCGGGTCGGAAGCGCAGGCCTCCATGACGGCGGAGTTTCCGCTGCCGCCGGTGTTCACGTAGATGCTGTAGATGACGAAACCCGCAGTCTTGGCGTTCGCGCACGCCGCCGTCATGCGCGCGTCGACGGGCGCCTGGCTGGACGACCAGCGGTTCTGGGTGTTCTGTCCGTCGCTGAAGAGGATGATGTAGCGGGTGGTGAATTCGGGCAGCTCCGGCGCCGACAGCGGCGCCGACTCCGTCTGGGCCATCATCGCCCACGCCAGCCCGATCGTCTGGTTTGTGTTGCCGGATGCGGACATTGCGTCCGTCTTGGTGTGAAGCAGCGACCAATTGTGGTCCAACGGTCCCATCATCGCCGTCGGCACGCAGGACGCGCCGTTCTCCGCCGGGAAACCAGTGGCGGCCGAGGTCGGCGCCGTCATGTTCACATCATAGCTCTGGTTACGGTCCATGATGCAGCCAGTCCAGGTGCTGTGCGCATTGGGCACCCAGGCATGATCGTACTTGCAGTTCGCGGTGCAGGCCGCGTCCTGCTTAACGCTGGTGTAGCAGCCATTGTAGAACCTTCCGGCGCGACCGGCGTTCTTTGAGCCGTTGTCCTGGGACGGGCAAATGAGACCGCTCGCCGGAATGCTCGTGACTATAGTGCTGCCGTTCACCGAGGTCGTCTGGCAACGGTAACCGTTATTGCCGCTCGTATAGGGGCAGGTCTTCTTCTTGCCCTGAGGGCCATAGTCGGACCATGAACCGCTGGACACACTCGTGCCGTTCAGCGGCGGCGCTTCCCAGTCCGCTTCATCCATGCGCGCCAGGAGCGCCGTGTTGGAGTAACCTTCGAGCTGATCCTCTGCCGTGCCGTCGGGATCGGCATCCGCATGCTGCATGGCCCACCAGCGCGCGAACTCGTAAGCGCGCCGGTCAAAGCGCAGCCACGCGAACACCGTGCGGCCAT
>CAZGYQ010000010.1:0-42515 GCA_964530695.1 uncultured Caulobacteraceae bacterium | reverse complement strand
TCCAGTCGATCCACGCCGCCCCGACGTTTGTCGTGCCGACGTTGACCGTCTTGCTGAAAGGAATGAGCGACACCTCGATATCGCCCGGCTCGATTTCGACGTCTTCCAGCATCGTCAGCAACTGGTGGGTCGCCGTTTTCAGCGCGGCCAGTTTCGACCCCGACATCGAGCCGGTGTTGTCGAGCGCGAGCGAAACCCACAGTTTCGTCTGCCCCCACACGACGCTTGCGGACGCCGACGGGGAAAGCTTCGGTGCGAACAGGGAGCCGAGCGTCGTCGGCACGTCGATGCGCGCGGTAACGACGACGTCGTTGTCGTTGGCGACAACGCTCGACAGCATCGGCGTACCCATCGAAGGGTCAAGCCCGAAATTCTCGCTCAGATATGTGGAAGCGAGCGCTTCGCGCTCCGGTTGAGATAGATTCGGCTTGGCGCCGATAGCCAGGGCGGCGGCGTCGACAGCGTTCTGCAGCGCGGCCTTGGAGGCGTTGGCGCGCGAGAAGTCGATCGACAACCCCACGAGCCCCACCACCGCAACCGCGGCAAGGGCCCAGATCATGGCCACGTTGCCGCGACGGTCGCGCGCAAGGCGATCCAGCGGCCTACCGTATGAAGCAAACAGCGCGTGCATTTCGAATACCCAATCTGGGAGGAACCAACCCGGATTGTGGCATGGGCCGGTTAATGTCCGGCCCTACGCGGATCGTTAAGATCCGAATACCTACCAGGCCGCCTGTGTCGTCGCATGCGCCCGGCTTTCGCGACCGGCCAAATCCACCGACCAGGCGACAAGTCCCGAGATCAGGGCTCCAACCAGCGCCCACCCGAGCAGCGCCGCGCCCTGCCGGTCGCGCCGGAACCGGCGCATGCGAAACTGGAGACGGTCCAAGAGGGTCACGGTCTGGCCTGCGCTGACAATCCGGCGACCTTACACCTAGGCCGTTAAGAGTATCCTTCAGGCCCCGGCTGACAGCGTTCGCTTGACGGCGCGCGTACCCGGCATCAATGTGATATCTGTTTGATATTGGAGGGACACATGGCTGAACAGCGGGCGCGCCTCAACCGGACGCAGGAACGCACGGCCAGCGCCATGGACGGCGGCATGATGCTGCTCGCCCTGGTAGGGCTGATCGGGTTCACCGTCTATTGGGCGACCACGGCCATGAGCGCGCTTGAGGGCGAGGAAAGCTGGGCGGTGCTGACGCTGATCTTGTCGGTCACCGGCATCGTGTTCATCGCCCTCGGCTTCTACAGCCTGCAGCCCAACGAGGGCGCGGCCATCACCCTGTTCGGCAACTACAAGGGCACCGACAAGCGGCCAGGTCTGCGCTGGGTCTGGTTCTGGTACGCCCGCAAGAAGATTTCGCTGCGGGTCCGCAACCTGACCTCGCAGACCCTCAAGGTGAACGACAAGCGCGGCAATCCGATCGAGATCGGCGCGGTGGTGGTGTGGCGTGTGGCGGATACCGCGCAGGCGCTGTTCGACGTCGACGCCTACGAGACCTTCGTGAACATCCAGGTCGAGACCGCGCTGCGCGAAATCGCATCGCACTTCGCCTACGATCACGCCGAGCACGAAGAGCCGACCCTGCGCGCCGACGGCGACAAGGTCGCGGCCCTTCTGCGCGACAAGCTGCAGGAGCGCGTCGCGGTCTCCGGCGTGGAGATCGACGAAACGAAACTCTCGCATCTCGCCTATGCGCCGGAAATCGCCGGAGCGATGCTGCGTCGCCAGCAGGCCGAAGCGGTGCTCGCCGCGCGCAAGACGATTGTCGCCGGCGCCGTGTCGATGGTGGAGAACGCGCTGACGCAATTGTCCGAACGCTCCATTGTTCATCTCGACGACGAGCGCCGCGCGGCGATGGTCTCCAATCTGCTCGTGGTGCTGTGCGGCGACCGTGACGCGCAACCCGTGGTCAACGCCGGCTCGCTCTACCAGTAGGCGCCGCCATGGCCGCGCCCGCCCGCAAGGCCTTCCCGCTCCGTCTCGACCCCGCGCTCCACGCGGCGGTCGAGCGGCTGGCGGCGGCCGAGTTACGCAGCGTGAACGCGCAGATCGAATACCTGCTGCGCGAGGCGTTGAAGGCGCGGGGCATCCGCACAAACGGCGCCGACAAGGACGCTGAGGCGTGAAAGATCCTCAATCCACCAGCGCCCGGCTCGTCACCCGCGGCGATGGACCCGTCGCCAGCACGGCCACGCCGAGCGCCACAGCCAGGAACGATGCTGCAAGAAAGAACGGCGCGCCGGGCGCCTGCACGGGCGCCGCCTTGGAAATGAAATAGCCGAACACGCCGGTGTAGACGAGCGGGCCGATCATGCCGGCAAGGCTTGCGAGGCCTGCGATGGCGCCCTGAAGCGCGCCCTGCTCCATCGGCGAAACGCGCTTGGTCATCAGCGACTGCGCCGCCGGTGTCGCAAACCCCCATAGGGCAAAGACGCCGATCGCCACGAACAACATCTGCGGCGCCCACGCCGCGCCATAGATCGCGAGCCCGAGGGCGCCGAAACTGAGCCCGCCGAGCAGCGCGCGCCGCTCGCCGACAGTGCGCACCACGCGCCCCACGAGGCCCGCCTGCACCAGCACGCCGACCGCGCCGGACGCCGCCATCATCGAGCCGATCGCCTGCGGGCCCCAGCCGAAGCGGTGCGCGGCGAACAGCACGAACACGGCGGGAAACACCATATGCGCGAGATCGGCGAGGAACTTCATTGTCGCCAGACCGAACAGGTCCGGTCGCGCCTGCAGGAAGCGGAACGAACCGAGCGGATTGGCGCGGCGCCAGTCGAACGGACGGCGCCGTTCGGGCGGCAATGACTCCGGCAGCACGAAGAGGCCATAGAGCCCGCTCAGCGTGCACATCCCCGCCGCGATCCAGAGCGGCAGGTGCGGATCGTGCGTGGAGAGCCAGCCGCCGAACGCGGGCCCGAGGATGAATCCGCCGCCGAAGGCAGCCCCCATCACGCCGAACGCGGCCGCGCGTTTCTCCGGCGTCGTGACGTCGGCGATGTAGGCGCTGGCGGTCGCCGCGCTCGCGGAGGCGACGCCAGAGAAGATGCGCGCCACGAACATCACCGCGAGGTTCGGCGCAAGCGCGAACATCACGTATTGCAGCCCGACGCCGAAGTTCGAGAAGAGGATGATCGGGCGGCGCCCGAAGCGGTCCGACAACGCGCCGAGCACGGGCGACGCGAAGAACTGCATCACCGCCCAGACGAACGTGAACGCGCCGTAGGTGAACGCCTGGTGTGATGCGTCGCCGCCCGCGAGCCTCGATATCAGGAGCGGCAGCACGGGAATGAGCACGCCGAACGACATGGTGTCGAGGAACACGGTGACGAAGATGAAACGCACGCCGGCCTGCCTGCGGGGTGTCGGCGCGCCTGATGAAGATGGATCGGACATGGCGCGACCCTAGGTCGATGCGTTGGCGGAAGGAATGCCGGGATTGCCGAAATGTGGGATTTGCCGGCCTTGCGGGCCCGCCGGTCATGTTCAGGGATCCAAGGTTGCGAGTATATCTTAGTCCCTGCGCACGTCGAACCGCTGAATGCGGGATTGCACGCCGTCCTTGTAGCGAATCTGGATGGACGCGAACTGCGCCGCCGGCGGCCCCTGAATATAGACCGTCACGTCGGAACCAATACGCGCGGGATCGTTTCGATCGCAGGGCGGAAGCGCAAACACGCGATCCGGCGCCATCGAGTCGAATGCATAGCGCACCTCTGCAATCGCGCACCGGCTTGAGATCAGGGACGTGAAGTAGAGGAGTTTGCGACCGTCGTACTCACGCAGGAGCGACCAGCTGCTGGGCGAGCTCTCCAGCGCAGCCTTGTCATTGGCGACCAACGCCGCATCCGGATCGAAGCGCAACAGGAAAGGCCCGCGCATCGCGCCGTTCGTGTCGCGGTAGCTCACTTCCGCGGTGATAGGACCCGGCGGCGTCGGAATCTCGACTGCGGAATTGGCCATGGGCTTTCCCGTGCGCGGATCGGTGAGCGACAGGTAGCCCGTCGAAGCGCGCGGCCTGCCCGGCAGCTGCACGAAGATCTCCTGCACCGCCTCGGGAATGCCAAAATGCAAACTCCACCCCGAATTGCTGTGCATCGCATTGAGCGTCACTTGCCGCGCGACCGCCGTACGGGAATAGACCGCCAGTCGCCGCCGCGCATCTTCGAGTTGTTCACCCGCCAGGGACTGGTCGATGAACCAGCCGAGATATTTGCCGGTGTCCGCGAGCGACACGAAGCGTTGCAGAAGTTGCCCTTCCTTTTCCCTGTCGGACACGGTCTGCGCGCCGAGCAGCGCTTCGGAATAGTTACGCGCAAGCTCGTAGTACGCGGGCGCGAATTCGGGCTTGGCCGCGATGATCTGCTCAAGTCGCGCCTTGCGCTGTTCGGGCTCCAAGAGGAGCGCTGCGGCATACGCCAGCGTCTCGTCGCTGCGCCGCGCGGCGGCGAGTTCGTTGTAGACCTCGCGCGCGCCGGCGCGGCCTTCCTGCACCTTCAGGAAGCTCTGGAAGCGGTAATGCGGATCGACGTGATTGAGGCCGAAGTTGAAGTAGCCGAGATAGGACCGCCGTGCGTTGAGGAAATCCCCGCGCAGCTCGTAGAGGCGCGCATTGGCGTAGAATTCGAACGGCTCCTTCGGTTCGGCGATGATCGCGCCGCGGCCCGCGATCTGGGCGAACTCCCGCGCGATGTCCTGCGCCATGGAGCGGGCGCGATCGCGGTCGGCCGTGGCCGCACGCTGCAGCGCCGCGACGCGCGCACGCGCGGTGTCGGCGAAAATGCCCTGCGGATAGCGGGCGAGATAGCTCTGCACTTCCCCGGCCAAGCCGTTCTTCACGTCGTTCCACAGCGCGATATCGAGCTGGCGCGGCGTGGGATCGGCGCGCGGGGGCGCCCACGTCGCCGGCGGCGGCGCGCGCCCCGGAACGCCCGGCACGAACGCGAAGCTTCCCGTCAGCGAGGAATTGTCCCACGGCACCTGCACGCCGTTCGTCGACGCGAGCACGGACGCACGCACGCGGCGCATCATTTCCTGCACATCAAGCCCCGGCGCGCCCGCGTGGCGCAGAAATGCGGTCGTGAAGGGGCTGTTGCGCCCGGTCCCGTCGGAAGCGACGGCGCCCGGCTGCGTGGAATAGGCGATCAGCGTGTCGGCCGCCGTCGCGCCGACCTGGGCCAACCCCTGCGACACCGCAAGCGCGCGTGCGGCGCCCTGCCGCCGGGCAAGATTGGCCGCCAGCGGATTGTTCCGGCAGGCGTCGAGAAACACGAGACTGGTGCGCGGCTGCGACGAGAGCGCCGCGAGGATCTGGTTCACGTCCAGCGCTTCCGCCTGAACCGAACCATCGTCGGAGAGTTCCGCGTCGCGCGGCAGGAGGTAGTTGCGGCCGTCCACCTGCACGCCGTGGCCCGCGTAGTAGACGAGCCCCACCTTCGCCCCGTCGAGGCGTCGCGAGAAATCGCGCACCGAGCGCTGCATGGCGGCGAAGTCGGGATCGTAGCTCTCGATGACCTCGAACCCCATCGACTGGAGGGAGGAGGACACGTCGACCGCGTCATAGAGCGTGTTCGCCAGCGCCGGCGCGTGCTCGTACGCTGAGACGCCGATCACCAGCGCCACCCGCCGCTCCTGCGCCCAGCCGGGCGTCGCGAGCAGGATGAACGCCGCGAGAATTCCGAAAAACGCACGCATGGGAGCCGTCCCGCTTCTACGCGACCGAGAGAATGTCGATGCGCCGCACCCTAGCGCGGCCCTCCCGGAGGCGGAATGGCCGAATCACCGCCAGTGTGACCGCGGTCAACCGGCGCCGGCCGGAGGCCGCTCCGGGCTTGCCCCCTCCCTGCTTGCTCCTCTGGCCCCCATCGCCTAAACACGCGCGCTTTTGCCCATCACACCTGACTCGGAGGCCCGCCGGACGGCGGGTGTGCGCATGCCGAAACGGACCGACCTCGAAACGATCCTCATCATCGGCGCGGGGCCCATCATCATCGGCCAAGCGTGCGAGTTCGACTATTCCGGCGTGCAGGCGGTCAAGGCGCTGAAGGGCGAAGGCTACCGTGTCGTGCTGGTGAACTCGAACCCGGCGACGATCATGACCGATCCCGATCTCGCCGACGCGACCTACATCGAACCGATCACGCCCGACATGGTCGAGAAGATCATCGCCAGGGAACGCCCGCTCTCGAAGGGCGGCTTCGCCGTGCTGCCGACCATGGGCGGGCAGACCGCGCTCAACACTGCGCTCGCGCTGTTCCACCGCGGCGTGTTCGAGAAATACGACGTCGAGATGATCGGCGCGAAGGCCGACGTGATCGAGAAGGCCGAAGACCGCCAGAAATTCCGCGCGGCGATGGACGCCATCGGTCTTGAAAGTCCGCGCTCGGCGATCGCCAGTTCGCCTGAGGTGAAGAACGCTGACGGGTCATCAAGCTATGATCGTGTCACGGGCTTTGCCGAAGCGATGCGCGCGCTGGAGAAGGTCGGCCTGCCGGCGATCGTGCGCCCGTCCTTCACGCTCGGAGGCCTCGGCGGCGGCGTGGCGTACAACGTCGAGGAATTCGAGACGATTGCCCGCAGCGGCATCGACGCCTCCCCGGTTGGCCAGATCCTGATCGACGAGAGTCTGATCGGCTGGAAGGAATACGAGATGGAGGTCGTCCGCGACAAGGCGGACAACTGCATCATCATCTGTTCCATCGAGAACATCGATCCGATGGGCGTGCACACCGGCGACAGCGTCACCGTGGCGCCGGCGCTGACGCTGACGGACCGCGAATATCAGATCATGCGCAACGCGAGCATCGCGGTGCTTCGCGAGATCGGCGTGGAGACGGGCGGCTCGAACGTGCAGTTCGCGGTGAACCCGAAGACGGGCCGGCTCGTCGTGATCGAGATGAACCCGCGCGTGTCGCGTTCCTCAGCGCTCGCCTCGAAAGCCACGGGCTTTCCGATCGCCAAGGTCGCCGCGAAACTCGCCATCGGCTACACGCTCGACGAGATCGCCAACGACATTACCGGCGGCGCCACGCCGGCGAGCTTCGAACCGACCATTGATTACGTGGTGACGAAAATCCCACGCTTCGCGTTCGAGAAATATCCCGGCTCCGATCCGACGCTCACGACCTCGATGAAGAGCGTCGGCGAGGCGATGGCCATCGGGCGCAACTTCCAGGAATCCCTGCAGAAGGCGCTGCGTTCGCTCGACACCGGCCTCTATGGCCTCGACGAGATCGACATCAAGGGCGCCAAGGACGAGGACGGCGGACGCGCCGCCGTGCGCGAACGGCTCGTCACGCCGCAGGCCGATCGTCTGCTCGTGGTGGCGGAAGCGTTGCGACGCGGCCTGAGCGAGGAAGACATCTGCGCGGCCTCGCATTTCGACCCGTGGTACGTGCGCCAGATCGCCGAGATCGTCGCCATGGAAGCAGTCGTACGCGAAACTGGCCTGCCGAAGACGGCCAGCGGCATGCGGGCCCTGAAAGCGATGGGCTTCTCCGACGTGCGTCTCGCGAAACTCACCGGCGCGAAGGAAACCGCCGTCCGCAAGGCGCGCCACAAGCTCGGCGTGCGCCCGCAGTTCAAGCGCATCGACAGCTGCGCCGCCGAGTTCCGCGCCTCCACGCCCTACATGTATTCCACCTACGAGACCGCCGCGTTCGGCGGCGCGCCGGAGTGCGAATCCGAGCCCACCGCGCGCGACAAGATCGTCATTCTCGGCGGCGGCCCCAACCGCATCGGCCAGGGCATCGAGTTCGACTATTGCTGCTGCCACGCGGCGTTCGCGTGCCGCGACCTCGGCGTTGAATCGATCATGGTCAACTGCAACCCCGAGACCGTTTCGACGGACTACGACACCTCCGATCGCCTCTATTTCGAGCCGCTGACCACCGAAGACGTGATCGAAATTCTCGACGTCGAGAAGAAAAACGGCGTTCTGAAAGGCGTGATCGTGCAGTTCGGCGGGCAGACGCCGCTGAAACTCGCGCAGCCGCTGGAGTCCGAGGGCGCACCGATCCTCGGCACCACGCCCGACGCCATCGATCTTGCCGAAGATCGCGAGCGCTTCCAGAAACTCCTGAAGAAGATCGGCCTCAAACAGCCAGACAACGCCACCGCGCGCAGCGAGGAAGAAGCGCTCTCCGCCGCGCGCGCCGTGGGCTACCCCGTGATCCTGCGCCCTTCCTTCGTGCTTGGCGGGCGGGCGATGGAAATCGTCTACGACGATGAAGGCCTGATGCGGTACGTGACGCATGCGGTGAAGGCCAGCGAGAATTCGCCCGTGCTGATCGACCGTTATCTGCGCGATGCGATCGAAGTGGACGTCGACGCCGTATGCGACGGCGAAACCGTGTGGGTCGCGGGCGTCATGGAGCACATTGAGGAAGCCGGCATCCACTCCGGCGATTCCGCCTGCGCGCTGCCGCCCTACACGCTCGCAAAGCCCGTTATCGCGGAAATTGAACGCCAGACCGAAGTGCTCGCGCGCGCGCTCGATGTGCGCGGCCTCATCAACATCCAGTTCGCGATCAAGGACGACGACATCTACGTGCTGGAGGCCAACCCGCGCGCCTCGCGTACGGTGCCGTTCGTCGCCAAGGCGACGGGTGCGCCGGTCGCGGGCATCGCTGCGCAGGTGATGGCGGGCAAACCGCTCTCCCAGATTTCACGCCCGAAACGCGCGAACAACCATGTCGCGGTCAAGGAGGCGGTATTTCCGTTTGCGCGCTTCCCCGGCGTCGATCCCATCCTGGGACCGGAAATGCGCTCCACAGGCGAAGTCATGGGCATCGACGTCGATTTCCAGGCGGCGTTCGCGAAGGCGCAGATCGCCGCGGGCGATACATTGCCCACCGCGGGCGTCGTGTTCATCTCCGTCAAGGACAGCGACAAGCCGATGATGGTCGAGGCCGCGCGCGATCTCATCGCCATGGGCTTTTCGATCGTCGCGAGCGAAGGCACGGCGAGTCTGCTTTCGGAGGCCGGTGTCGCGGTGACGCGCATCAACAAGGTCGCCGAGGGCCGTCCACATGTCGTCGATGCGATGAAGAACGGGGAAATCCAGCTCGTGTTCAACACGACGGAGGGCGCGCAGTCCTATCGTGACAGTTTTTCGATACGCCGCACGGCGCTCCAGCAGGACATCCCCTACTACACCACCATCGCCGGCGCGAAGGCCACCATCCAGGCCATCAAGCGCCTGAGGACCGGAGACCTCGAGGTGCGCCCGTTACAGGCGTACGCTTGACGACCGCCCTCTTGCGTGGCTGACTTTCGCCCCGAATTTCACGGCTCGTAGCAGAACGAAAGCTCCAGATTCATGGAAAAAGTGCCGATGACCGCCGAAGGGCATGCCGCCCTGGACGCCGAATTGAAGCGCCTGAAGACCATTGAACGGCCATCCGTGATCCAGGCGATTTCGGAAGCGCGCCAGCATGGCGATCTCTCCGAAAACGCTGAATACCACGCCGCGAAGGAGCGCCAGAGCTTCATCGAGGGACGCCTTGCGGAGCTCGAGGACAAGCTCGCGCGTGCGCAGGTCATCGATATCTCGCGCCTCGGCGGCGACACCGTGAAGTTCGGCGCCACCGTGTCCGTTCTCGATGAGGATTCCGGCGACAAGGCCAACTACAAGATCGTCGGCGAGGACGAGGCTGACGTGCGCGCCGGCAAGATTTCCATCTCCTCGCCCATCGCGCGCGCGATGATCGGCAAGGAGGTTGGCGACGTGGTCGAGGTGGCGGCGCCCGGCGGGGCCAAGTCCTACGAGATCCTCAAGATCAAGTGGAAGTGAAGCCGCGCGCCGCGGACAGCCTGCGCCGCCCAACATCCTTTCTCCACGGCCATTGCGCGAACGGCGCCTGAAGCACCACATTCAGGCCATGGGAAGTTCCGCGCAGTTCCGATCGTTCACCCGCGCCGCCGCGCCAGGAAAGGCGTGAGCGCATGCAGGCGGTGGGCTTCCAGCCGGCGAACACGCTACGCATCTGGACGGTTACGGACGGCCGCGCGGGCATCGAGAACCAGGCGCTGGGGCTCGCCGAGGCGATCGCCAGACGCGCGCCAGCGGAAATATCCGTCAAACGCGTCAACCTGCGCTCACCATGGTCGTGGCTGCCGCCAGGCTTGATCCCCGCGCCGCGCCAGGCGCTTACCGCAGGGTCCGATCCGCTGGAACGACCGTGGCCGGACATCTGGATCGGCTGCGGACGCGCGTCGCTGCCCTATTCCATGGGCGTGCGCGTCTGGTCGCGGGCGCACACTCTGGTCGTGCAGTTGCAGGACCCGCGGGTCAATCCGCGCGAGTTCGATGTCGTCGTTCCGCCCGCGCACGACGCCCTTGAGGCGCCGAACGCATTTCCCATCATCGGCGCCTGCCATCGCGTGACGCCGGAGCGCATAGCGAAGGAAGCGCGCGAGTTCGCAGACGATCTGACCGCCGTCCCGCCGCCCGCCATCGCTGCTCTGATCGGCGGCAAGAGCAAAAGACAGAACATCTCGCCCGAGACGGCGCGGCGGATCAGCCGTGAGCTTTCGTCGCTGGAAGGCAGCCTTATGGTCACGCTCTCGCGGCGCACCTCGCCTGCCGCGCGCGCCGTGTTCGCGCGCGAACTGCGCCCGTTCACGCGCGTCTGGTACGATGGCGACGGCCCGAACCCCTATTTCGCGATGCTTGGCGCGGCCGACGTCATCCTCGTCACCGCCGACAGCGCCAGCATGGCCGTGGAGGCCGCCGCCACCGGCAAGCCGCTACTCATCGTTCCCATCGATGGCGACCCCGGCAAGATCGGCCATCTGCATCAGGAACTCTACGATCGCGGGTGCGCGCGGCCGTTTCAGGGGCGGCTGGAGAACTGGCGGCCCGAGCCCCTGCGCGAGACCGATCGCGCGGCGGCGGCGGTGTTGCAGTTGATGGCTCGGCGCGCGCGCTGAAGCCCCGGCTCAGGACGCCGCGCGCGGATCGTACGCAACAGCGCCGTCTTCCTTCAGAACGACGCGATCCGGCGTCCTGTCGAGCAATGCGATCACGCTCTCGCTCGGACGGCATAGCCTCACGCCCTTGGGTGTCGCCACGATCGGGCGATTGACGAGGATCGGGTGCGTGACCATTGCGTCGAGAATCGAAGCCTCATCGCCGGCCTGTTCGAGCCCGCCGCATTCGGCGGCGAGCGCCGGGGGAACACGCAGCATCTCGCGCGGCGTCTTCCCCGCCGCCGCAAACAAGGCGACGAGCTGGGCGCGCGTCCAGCCCGTATCGAGGTAGAGGATGATTTCAGGCTCGTATCCGCTCGCGCGTGCGAGTTCGACGACATTGCGGGACGTGCCGCAGCCGGGATTGTGATGGATCACGACAGGGAAATGGCCCGTCATCGTCACGCTTCCTTCCTGAACAGGACGCCGCACAGACCCGCTGCGATCAGCGCGCCGGCGAACTGCGCGCCGATGAACGCCGGTGCGTCCAGCGGGCGTACGCCAGCGAACGTGTCGCTCATGGCCCGCGCAATCGTGATCGCCGGGTTCGCGAACGATGTCGAGGCGGTCCACCAGTATCCGGCCGTGATGACGAGCGCGACAGTCGCGGCAACCGCATCGGGCCGCCGCCGGGCCACGCCAAGAATGGCGAACACCAGCGCAAACGTCGCGACGCCTTCCGACAGCGCCTGCGCCGGCCCCGCGCGCACGGTCGTCGCGACCTGGATCACCGGCAGTTCGAACATCGCATGCGCGAGCCACGCCCCGAGCACGCACCCCGTGATCTGCGCGACGATGTAGAACGGCGCCGCCGCAAACGACATCTCGCGCCGCAACGCCATCACCAGCGTCACCGCCGGATTGAAATGCGCGCCCGATATCGGACCGAGCGAGACGATCAGCACGAACAGCATCGCGGCCGTGGCCGCCGTGTTGCCGAGCAGCGCGACGGCGTCGTTCCCGCCGGCCATGCGGCTCGCCAGAATGCCCGAGCCGACGACACAACCCGCAAGCAAGGCAGAGCCAAGCGTTTCCGCCGCAAGCCGGCGCGGCATGTCTCCCTTGTGCGTCGTCATTTCAGCGTATTTATCCATGTTCGCGCCAATACGATCCACCTGCGCCTCAAGTTTCAGACGATCAAGACTTTCGATCGGCAGGCTCACGAACGCCGAGATACGGTTGTTAGGCATGCGAAAGCCAGCAGGCCCGGCCCGTGCCGCACGGAAACGGGACGTTGTACGCAATGCCTGCATTGTCACGATCACTCATCGTCGCCTCCGTTCAGACAAGATAGACCGGCGCAAAACCGCCGCCGGGCGTGCGAAAATTCGTCGTCTGTCCCTGGTAGAGCCGCGCCGCCGCGAGGAGCAGCGCGCCGTCGTAGGTGTAAAGCCGCACGTCGAGCTTGCGGGCGTGCTCCGCGCCGTCGAGGCGGATCACGCGCTCGCTGGGCGCCACCAGCGCTTGCGCGATGTAATCGTCAGCGAGGATAGCCTCCCACACGCCCTTCGTCAGCTTGTCGCCGCGATAGACCGCCTTGCCGCCGTAACCGCCCGAGGGTTTGAAAAAATAGCTCTTCCTGCCCTTCCAGAGCGCTTCCGCATTTGCGGCGGTGACGCGTCTGGCCTCCGGTATCCGGTCCAGGCTCGCAAGCTGCACGCGATCAAGCCCCCACGTCGCACGTCTCTCGTCGCGGAGCAGCGCCAGATTGCGCTTGTCGGCGAGCCGCGCATGCACGTGCGGGTTCGGCGTGACGACGACCGCGGCGTCGCGGTAGGCCTCGCGAAGCGCCGCGTGCGCGGGTTCATCGAAGGCAAAGTCGGTGAGGCGGTTGTAGACGAGATCGACCGGCGCGCCGCCTGCCAGCAGGACGCCATCTTCATACCGCAGCGACGATGCGTCAGCGATCACGACATCAAATCCGTGTCGCTCCAGAAGGCGACGCGCAAGGAGGAACTCCGGATAGAGGTACTGCCCCTCCGGCGCATCGTCGACGATAGCGATCCGACAGGGACGCCCCTCTCCGCGCTGGGCGCGCCATTCGTGCTCGAACATGTCAACGATGCGCGCATCGAAGTCCGCGCCGAGTGTCGGCGTCAGCGCGTCTTCAACCTCACGACAGCACGCCGACTGCGCGCGCGCGATCACGGCGTTGAGAAACGCTCCGCCCGCATTGGTGTTGATCTCGATGAGCTTCGGGCCATCCGGCGTAAGATGGAAATCGTGACCCATCATGGCGCCGCGCGGCCCGAAATCCGGATGCGCAATGTCTGGCGCCCAGGCGGACGCGGCCTCCCGATACCCCTGCGTACGCGAAGCGGCCTCGATCGCGGCGATGATCTCGAGCATGGCCGTCACGTCAGCCCTTTCGATGAACACCGGCGACTGTGCAACGAGGTGCGGGCGCGCCTCCATCAACGCGGATATGTCCGCCTCGCAGCCGACGGCGCGCGCGAGCGCCGCCTCGAACGCAGCTTCATCAAGCCCGGTGCAGAAACAGTCTGTGTTCAGGCGCGCCGTAAGACAGGCGGGCGCAGCGGCCTCGGGTGTGGCGACAATCGACACGGCGCGTCAACTGGCGGGACCGGCGGAACAGCACGCCGCCTGGCGCGCGATCTCGGCGACGCCGCCGCAAACTTCCGGATTTCCCGCGCAGCAGTCCTCAAGCAGAAAGCCGATCAGCGCCCGCACGCGGTCGAACGCCGCCGCGTAGTAGACGAGCCGGCCTTCGCGGCGGGACGTGACCAGCCCGGCGCGCTCCAGGATCGCCAGATGCGTGGACATGGTGTTGGCGGGGATCTCGAGCGCCCGGGCGACACCGCCCGCCGGCAGCCCTTCAGGGCCCGCGCGGACGAGGCGGCGGAAGACCTCCATGCGCGTGCCCTGTGCAAGGGCGGCGAAGGCGTCGATGGCGGCGCTCGTTTCCATATTTCCACGATACTGGAATTATTGAAGCGATGTCAACGGTCGCCCATATGCTAGGTTCCGCGCCGACTCATCCGGAGACTTCCCATGCCCCGCCCCGCCCCCAGGCACGCCCCCGTCGTGATCATCGGCTCAGGGCCCGCCGGCTACACGGCGGCGATCTACGCCGCACGCGCCATGCGCAAGCCCCTGCTCATCGCCGGCATCCAGCCGGGCGGCCAGCTCACCATCACCACCGACGTGGAGAACTATCCGGGCTTCGCCGACGTCATCCAGGGCCCATGGCTCATGGAGCAGATGAAGGCGCAGGCGCTGCACGTCGGCACGGAGATCATCGAGGATCACATCATGGATGTGGACTTCACCAAGCGCCCCTTCACGCTCACCGGCGACGGCGGGGAGATCTACACGGCCGACACCGTGATCATCGCCACCGGCGCGTCGGCGAAGTGGCTCGGCCTGCCGACGGAGAAGAAGTTCCAGGGCTTCGGCGTCTCCGCGTGCGCCACCTGCGACGGCTTCTTCTACCGCAATAAGGCGGTGGCGGTTATCGGCGGCGGCAACACCGCCGTCGAAGAAGCGCTCTACCTCACGAACTTCGCATCGAAGGTCACGCTCGTGCATCGCCGCGGCGAACTGCGCGCCGAGCGCATGCTGCAGGAACGTGCGCTTCATCATCCGAAGATCGAGATGATCTGGAACGCCGCGCTCGATGAAGTGCTCGGCACGGAAGAGCCGCTCGGCGTCACGGGCGCACGGCTTGTCGATACCAACACCGGCGCGAAACGCGATATCGCCGTGGACGGCGTGTTCATCGCCATCGGCCACGAACCCGCGACGACGCTCTTCAAGGGCAAGGTCGCGATGAAGGACAACGGCTATCTCATCGTCGAGCCGGGCACGACGAAGACCAACATCCCCGGCGTGTTCGCCGCGGGCGACGTGGCGGACGAGACGTTCCGTCAGGCGGTCACGGCGGCGGGCCTCGGCTGCATGGCGGCGCTGGAGGCGGAGCGGTTCATCGCCGCGCTCGAACACGCAGCGCCGGGTGCAAGGAGCGCGGCGTAACTACCGCTTCGCTTCCGCCGCGAGACCGGAGAGCAGCGACCAGGCGCCGCGCGTCGCGCGCGTGACGGCGTCAGTGTCGTGCGTGGCGCGGCTCACCACATATCCGCCCTGCACGCTGGCAAGCAGCAGCGTCGCCAGATCGTCGACGTTGATGCGTTTCGGCAAGGCGCCATCCCTTCGCGCCTCGGCGAGCGCCTCCGCCAACAGCGCGGCCACAGTCCGGAAGTAACTGTCCAGGCGTGCGCGCAATTCAGCGTCATCGAGCACTGCGCTCTCGTTGGCGAGACGACCGAGACGACATCCCTTCAGCCCGTCGCGCACCTGCAGGAGGAATGCCTTGATCCGCGCGAGCGGCGCGCGGCCTGACCCAAGCGTGTTCTGCGCCTTTTCCGTCAGCTCTTTCTCGATATCGTCGAGCGCAGCGGCGGCAAGATCCTTCTTGGACCGGAAGTGATGGTAGAGACTGCCCTGTCCGGCGCCGCTTTCGTCCATCACGTCGCGCGGGCTCATGGCTTCAAAGCCCTGCAGCCAGAGGAGCTTCTTCGCCGCATCGAGAATAGCCTGCCTCGTCATCGTAACCCGCATTGACTCTGTAACTACTGGTATGTACACGAGCCCGACTGAGCCTGCAACGGAGCCGTGACATGTCGCCGTCCATGACGCCCGAACTCTACTACGCCATCCTCGCAGCGACCTTCACCGGCCTGATCTGGTTGCCGGTCATCGCCAACAGGCTGGTGGAAATGGGCCCGTGGCGGGCGCTCAAGAACCCGGAACCGGACGTGAGGCCAAAGGCGGACTGGGCTCATCGCGCAGGACACGCGCACCGCAACGCGATCGAAAATCTGGTGGTGTTTGCACCGCTGGCGATCGGCGTTCACATGCTTGGCGCCGGCGACGGGCTCACGGCCGCTGCGGCGCTGGCATTTTTCTGGTCGCGGGTCGCGCACGCGATCGTTTACACACTCGGCGTGCCGCTTGTGCGCACGGTCGCGTTCTTCATCGGATTTCTTGCGCAGATGACGCTTGCAGCGCGCCTGCTGGGCCTCGCTTGATGGAAAACAGCACCATGAAACTCCTCTTTTCGCCGACCTCGCCCTACACGCGGAAAGTCCGCATCACCGTCATCGAAAAAGGCCTCGCCGACCGCGTCGAGATCGCCCCCGTCGATGTGCTGGGAAAGCCCGACATCGTTCGCGCCAGCAATCCGCTGGCGAAGATTCCAGCACTCGTACTTGAAGACGGGACAGCGCTCTTCGACAGCCGGGTGATCTGCGAGTACCTCGACAGCCTCGCGCCTCAGCCGGTGCTTCTCCCGAAGAACGCCTCTCGCTGGGGCGTTCTGCGCCGACAGGCGCTTGGGGACGGGATCATGGACGCGGCCTTCAATCTCGTTATGGAGCGGAGACGCCCCGAGGCGCTGCGCTCCGAAGAGTGGACGACGCGCTGGACCGCCGCGATGTCCAACGCCATCGCCGCGCTCGAAGCGGAACTGCCGCAGGATCCGCCGTTCGATCTCGGCTGGATCGCCGCGATCGCGGCTGTCGACTATGTGGAGTTCCGGTTGGGCGATCTCGGAATGCTCGCCGCGACGCCGAAACTCGCTGCATGGCGCGCCGCGATGGCGGATCGCCCGAGTGTGGCGGCGTCGGCTCCCCCGAAAGGCTAGAGTATCCGTCTTGATCAAGACGGATACTCTAGGCGCTTCGCGTCGGTGTGTGACGGAAACCTCAAGGCCGGTCCCGCCACCGGGGAAGGCCCTCGTGTCCATGCCGCGACCCAGGCGTCCCCAGCCCCCGCGCAAGCGGCCATGTCACAGATTTCTTGGAGGCCTTCGCGCTGCGCCCGCGAACCCGGTTCGAGACCGGAGAGGCGTGGTGGGTGTAGTAGGATTCGAACCTACGACCCGCTGATTAAGAGTCAGCTGCTCTACCAACTGAGCTATACACCCATCGGTCGGAATCGAATCGTTGTTCGCTCCCGACGCGAAGGGGCCGGACCATACAGTCGCTTCCCCGAATTGCAACATCGGGTTTACGCTGTTTTTCAACCGGCGAGGCGGTGTCCGAAGACGATCGCGGCGTTGAAGGCGAAGCACGCCAGCGAGACCCAGAACAAAAGCGACATGCCCCGCCCCGTCCGTCGCATGAAGCGCTGCTCCGCGAACCAGCCGCCGGCGACAAGCACGGCGGATATCCCGACCAGCCAGAGTTCGCGGGCATGAAGGAAAGCGTGAAAGCGCAGGACGCCGCCAACGAGCGCCGCGCTCGTCGCAAGGCCGGCGACGGAGGCGAGGATCGGCAAGCCGCAGCAGATCGCATGCATCGCCACAACAATCAGATGCGCCCAGTGGGTGCGGTGCGCGTTGTCCGCCCCAGCGGCGGGGCACGCATACGGCTTCACGCCAAGACTCGCTGTGGGAATGCCGCCGTCGATCATCGAACAACTCTCGGTGACGTTACATTGTAACAATTCACCATCCCCCAACGGGGGAACCACGTCAAGCAACAGTCGCGAAAATTCGCCCGCGCGGGGCGGACATCCCCTTGCCGGCAATCGTCGAAAGGCGCAAAACGGGTCGCGAATATCGAGGGAGTCGCACATGATCTCCGCACTGATCGTCGTGCGTGACATGATTATTGCGCTGGCGCTGAGCTGGATTGGCGTGAGCGTCGAACCAGCCAGGACTGAGCCGTGCTCGCTCAAGGGCGCGGACGCCGGCATGTGCGGCCAACGCGGCGTCGGCTTCGATTCATCGAGCTGCGACCTGCGCTGACGGGGAGCGCGTCGCCTCCTTCTGGCGCTGGGGCTCCCTGAACGCTGACACGAGTTCCCCACTGGCGTGTGATTCGCGTTGCGACGCGCGTGCGCCCTTGTCCTGACACTATTTTACGATTTCTTAAGCCTCGTGGCGCGCGCACTCGGGCGCGCGATTTGCTGTTCGTCGCCTTGAACGCTGTTTTCTAAAGCGTTTGCGCGACGGGAAAGAGACCGGCCATGGGACGCAGCACACTCGAACCTCACGAAATCGCCGAAGACGCGCCAGCCTCGCGTGACCGTCCGCTTCAGCCGGTCAGGCTTGTCGAGCGCGCCGGCGGCTGGATGGCCACGGCCTCCTTCGTGCTGGCGGCGACGTGGGTGTCGGCCACGTTCACCATCGCCATCGCCGTGCTCGGCGCGACCCGGATCGCGACCCTGACGGGCATCGAGACTGCGGCGCTCGTCTTCGCCGCATTCCTCCCTGCCGCCCTGCTGGTCTTCGCTGGCGCCGCCGCGCGCGAGGGCGTGCGGGCGCAGGCCCAGGCGCGCCGCCTGGCTGACGCCGCCGACCGCATGATGAACCCCTCGCCCGTGGCCGAAGCCGCCGCCCGGCGTCTAGGCATTTCGGTGCGAGGCGAGATCGCGGCCCTCGACCGTTCGCTCGGGGAAACGCTTTCGAAACTTCAGGCGGTGGAGGCCGTGATCTCCCGCCAGACGCAGGCGGTCGAGCAGTCCGCGGTGACGGCACAACAGGGCGCCGGGCACCTGGTGAACGGTCTTGAGCGCGAACGCGCCGTGTTGAGCAAGATTTCAGAGGATCTCGCGGCCCAGGCCCTTCGCGTGAGCGAGACGATCGGCCGGCAGACGCAGGCGATCAGCGCCTCTGCCCGTGAGGCGGACGCGCAGCTGCGCGCCGCTGACCAGGTGCTTGAAGACCGGGTGCAGTCCTTCGGCGCGACGGCCGCCCTGATGGGCGACCGCACCGCCATGCTCACCCAGGCCGCCGCCCAGACCGGCGGCAGCACCCAGCGCCTTGAAGCCGCCCTCGCCGGCGCGCTGGACACGCTGGCCAAGGCCACCAGCCTCACCGAAGCGGCCAGGCAATCGACGGAAAGCGCGACCCTCGCAGCGAACGCCACCGCGGGCGCCGTGCGCGACACTGCCGCCCGCGCCATCGACGACGCCAAGCGCGTCGCCGAGCTCATTCGCGCTGAAGCGCAGGCGGTCGAACGGGAAGCTGCGGTCGCGCTCGACCGCCTGCGGGAGGCGGCGGAAGCCGCCCGCACCGCCGCGGAAGGCGCGCGCGCCGCCACTGGCGCGCTCCCGCCGCGCCCGGATCGCCCATCGGAGCGCCCATCGCCCGCGGGTCAACGCCCGTTCTTTTTCCCAAGCGGCGGCGCCAAGGAACGCGAAGGCGCGCGCCGTGACGCCGTCGATCGCCGCGCCTTCGAGCGCATGGAGGCTGATCGGCTCGGTCAGATCGCGCGCGCGCCGGATATCGTGACCCGTCGGGCCGACGATACCGGCAATGCGCCCTCGGCCCGGCGCGCCGAGCACCCACAGGCCCGCATGACGCTGGACGAGGCCGTCGCCGCCGAACGCAGCAACCGCGAACGCTGGACCTGGCGCGACATGGTCGGCGCGATCGACGCGGAGGCTGCGACGGAGACGCTTGAGCGCCCCGAACCCATCCTGAAACCGGCGCCTGCCCCGCTTCCGTCCCGGACCTTCATCCAGGCGGCGCCGAACGAGTATGAAGCGCGGCCGATCGCCCGGCGCGCGCCGGCGGCCGCGCCTCGTCCCCACCCGGCGACAGCGTCGATGTCTGCGGCCTTCGCGCCGCGCCGTCCGACGCCGCCACGCGCGGCGGCGCCCGCCCGGTCCGGCGACGTGATCGCCGACGCGGGCCTGAAGCTCAGCGAAGTCTTCTCGCTCAGCGCGCTCGATCGCATCAGCGCGCGCGCGCGCAATGGGACCCAAGCCAGGCGACGCGCGGTCCGCGATGCGGCGCCCGAAGCCGTGCGCCGCCTGGCCGAAATGCTGGACGCCGACCCTCGCGCCCGTCAGGAGGCGGCGCGGTTCCTGGAGGCTGAAGGCGCCCGGCTTGCCGATCTGCTGGCGCGCGGGCGTGCTTCGATGAGCGCGGACTCCACGCGGGCGTTTCTCCTGCTCGATGCCGCATCGAGCTGACCGCACAAGATTAACCAGACATCAGTTCTGATCCAGAATGGCGCGCCGGAGGGGAACTCCGGCGCGCTCTTCGTCTGGCGCCCGAATTGCTTCCCCTCTCCCGCGAACCCCTGTGGCGAGGCGCACCCGCGACCGCGCAGGGCCAACTGGAGCGTGGGACCAATGAAAAACGACCTGACTCATGAAGAGCTGGCGGAACAGTTCCGCCTCCTTTCACGATCTGTGGAACGCAACCCGGAGCCCGTCCACGTGGCCACGTCGGAATACGAATTCAACGAAGACTTCGACGACGCGTTCGAACCGGAGGCCGCCAACGATCGTGACGACACGATAGCCATCAGGTTTAGCGGTCGCTTCGAGACCTTCGAGCAGTATGACGCCGCACAGGAAGAGCCGGAGGCCGAGGCAGACGAACGATCTGCGGCGCCGGACATGCCGGGCGTGCCCCCTATGCCGGTGCAGTTGAAGTCGGATGTGCAGGAAACGGCGCACGAAACCGCGTCTGGCGAAAAGAACGATGGCTCGGCCGGCGCCGGGTTCTGGGGGTTCGCCTGGGCGTTCGCCTGGATGGGTGTCGCCGTGGGGGCGCCTGTCGCTTTCATCGGCCCGTACGCTATCCAGAACCAGCATCCTGCAGTGCTTGCCGCCATCGCCGCGATCGCGATCGCACCGGCGCTGCTCATCCTCTACGCCGCAAACGCCGCACGCGAGGCGCGACACGCGCACGAACAGACCCGCCGTCTCGTGGCGCTCGCCGAACAGGCGCTGTCGCCGACCGAGGAAGCGGAGACCCGCGCCCGCACGCTCGGCCGCACGGTTCGCGCTGAAATCGGCGCGCTTCAGTCGGTCGTCGACGTGGCGCTGGACCGCTTCGCGGAACTCGAAGCCGCCGCGTCGCGCAACGCCCTTGTGTTTGACGAAGCGGTGACAAACGCCCGCGATGGCGCCGGCGCGCTGACCGAAACGCTTCGCAATGAACGCGCGGCGTTCGAAGGCCTCACGACCGAGATGCGCGCGCAGACCGAGGTGATGGGCGAGAACGTGAGCCGGCAGGTGCGCCTGATGCGCGAGACCTCGCGCATCGTGCGACAGGAGTTCGCCTCGGCCGACGAAACACTGCAGAACCACCTCGCCTCGTTTGCGTCGTCCGCCGCGCAGATGGCCGAACGCACGCACGCGATCGATGCCGCCGCCGCCGCCACGCAGGCCGCGACGCAACGCCTCGACTCCACGGTGCTGACCGCACTTGAGGCGCTCAGCCAGGCGACCGCGCTCACCGACACCGCGCGCCAGTCCGCCGACGCCGCGACGCAAGCCGCCAGCGCCACCGCCGGAGCCATCCGCGATACGACCCGCCGCGCCGTCTCCGACGCCCGTCGCGTCGCGCAGATGATCCGCCAGGAAACCCAGGCGATGGAAGAAAGCGCGGTCTGCACGCTTTCCAAACTCAAGGAAGCCGCCGACGAGGCGCGCCAGGCGTCGCAGGAAGCGCAGGCCGCCGCCGACCGTCACGCCGACGCGATCCAGCGTCGCCTGACCGCCAGCGCCGTGCAGTTCGCACAGGCGTCCGCGCACAAGCCGCTCGTCGCTGAAACCCGCGTCGCCGAACAAGCAACCGAAGACCGCATGCGCGTCGGCGAGCGCGTTACACGCTCGACCTTCGCGCAGAGCGCGCCGATCACGAAGTCCTTCGCCGCCCCGGCTGATGCGCCCTCATCGCGCTTCACCAACGACTGGAAGGCCGCGCCCGCGGCCAACGATTTTGGTTCGTCCGGAGCGGGCGAGCGGTTCGGCTTCGTCGCTCAGCGCCCGACGCCGAAGACGCCTGCGGAAAATGCGCTGGCCCTTCTCGTCGACGCCGGCGTGAACGCCACGACCCTGTTTTCGACGCCGGACCTCGACTTCATCGCCAACCGGGCCCGTCAAGGCGGTCCCGCGCGGCGCCAGGCGGTCGCCGCGGCGGCGCCCGAGGCGGTCGCCAACCTGCGGGACATGTTCGATCACAGCGAGATGGCGCACGCGCAAGCCACGGCGTTTCGCGCCAAGCCTGAACTCGCCACGCAGGCCGGCGGCAAGTCGCTGCTGGTGGCCTACCTCCTGATCGACGCCGCGCTCGGCTGAGCGAAAGTTACGGACCAGCGGGCGGCGGAAGAGGTGCAGGCGCCTTCTCCGCCGCCCAATCCGCTATCTGGAGGCACGCCTCGCGCGCGGTATGTTCAAGAGCCGTCACCGCCGTGCGCGCGGACCGGTTTGCAATCGACGTGCGCGTATCGAAGCGGCGAGTTTCGACGATCGCCCGTGATCGCACGTCGACGAGACGCACCGACGCCGAGAAAACGGCCTCCAGGTTGTCGCCTTCCACAACTTCAAAGGCGAGCACATCCCAGCGCAGGTCGATGTCACCGCGCACGCCCGAACCGCTGCGCACCGCCGCGCGAAAAACACCGCGCCGCGACAGCGTCTCCGTAAGCATCGCCTGCAACAGATCCGGCGCGGTATCGTCCCACGCGACGCGCTCCATCACCGCGAGTTCAGCGCCCTGGCGCCAGACAATGTCGGAACCGGCGGTCATGCGCAGCGCCGTCGGCGTGGGCACCACAACCACGAGCGGACGTTTCGGCGCGGCAGTCGGCTCCACATCTCCGACACGCATTGTGTAGACGTAAGGCGCAGGCTGCGCTTCCGGCAGCACTGACACGCACGCCGAAAGCAACGCAACCGCCAGCGGCGCGAGAAACAGTCTCATCTTCATGGAGCAACCCTCACGGTGCGTTTTTGTTCGCCGACCGCCGAGAGCGCGCGGGAGCGCTCGACGTTGCCGGCGACGCGATCAAGCGTGATCGCCAGACGGCGCATGTCGTTGGCGGCGGCCGACAGGTCGGGAAGCGCGCCACTTGCCGCGGCGTTCGCCGCGCCATCCACGCCGACCGCGGCCTGGTTGATGTTATTGAACGCCGCTGTGGCGCTGCTTTCGAGTGAAACCACCCGTCCCCGCGTCTCCACGGAAAGCAATTCCACCTCCCGCGCGGTGCTGGAGATCTGCCGCGCCGCGAGGCGCCATTCGTCCGCGGCGGCGGCTACGTTTGATATCGCGCCGCGCTCGGCCGCGAGATCGCGACTGATCTTCTCGAGGTTGACGAGAATCCGCTCCACGCGCCGCGCATTCTCCTCGGTCAGCATGCTGCGCGCGCCGGCCAGCGCTTCCGTGGCGCTCATGGCGATCGTGCTGCTTGAGGCCAGCAACTCGTCGATCGCCGCGCCCTTGGCGTTGATCCGCGGCGGGCTATCGCCCAATCTCTGCACCAGACGCGGGCTCGCCTCGGTGCCGGATGAAATCTGGATGAGATTGAGCCCCGTGAGTCCAATGGCTTCCAGCTGCGCTTCGCTGTCGTCGCGCACCGGCCAGCTCGCGCCGATGCGAATGCGCGCGACGACACCGGCCTCGTTCTTGGGATCCATGAAGAGGTCCCGCACTTCACCGACGCGAATGCCGTTGAAGCGCACCTCGGTGCCGGCGCCGATGCCGCGCGCGGCGCCTTCGAACACCACATCGTAGGTCGCGAATTCGCGGTTGAAGCTTGCGCGCGCGAGCCACATCGCAAACAGCATGATCAGCGCGACGGCGGCGATGGTGACCCCGCCGAGCAGCGCATAGTTCGCCCGAGTCTCCATGAGACTACCTTCCTTTCGTATCGAGCGCCGCGCGGCCGCGCGGACCCGAGAAGTAATCCGCGATCCAGCCGGTCGCGTTCTGCTTGATTTCCGCCAGCGTTCCGATCGCCGCGACCTTGCCGCCGAAGAGCACGCAGACCCGGTCGCAGACAGCCGCCAGCGTGTCGAGATCGTGCGTGACGAGGAACACAGTGAGGTTGAGCGCCTGCGTGAGCTCCTTGAGCAGTGCATCGAACCGGCCCGCCGTGACGGGATCGAGCCCAGCGGTCGGTTCGTCGAGAAAAAGGAGTTCGGGGTCGAGTGCGAGCGCACGTGCGAGCGCCGCCCGTTTGCGCATGCCTCCCGAAAGCTGCGCCGGCGTCTTGAAGTGCGCGTCGGTGTCGAGCCCGGCCATCACCAGCTTGAGCGTCGCCAGTTCGGCGACGAGTTCGGGCGGCAGATTCGTATGCTCACGGAACGGCGCTTCCACATTTTCCCGGATTGTCAGCGCGGAAAACAGCGCGCCTTCCTGGAACATCACGCCCCAGCGCATCTCGACGCCTTCGCGTTCCTCGCGCGAGAGCCGCCCGAGATTTTTGCCGAAGACCTCAATTTCGCCGGCGGTCGCGCGATCGAGGCCGACGATTTCGCGCAACAGCACGGACTTACCGCAGCCTGACGGGCCGACGACGCCCAGGATCTCGCCGCGCCGCACATCGAGATCGAGACCGTCGTGCACGATCTGCGCGCCGAAGCGCGTGACCAGGCCGCGCACGCGGATGACGATGTCATCCGCCCCGCTCACCAGTCCATCTCCAGAAACCAGACCGCGAACAGCGCATCGAGGACGACCACGAGGAAAATCGCCTGGACCACCGACGATGTCACCCGGCGGCCCAACGAAGTCACGTCCCCGCCCGTCTCAAGCCCGTGCCGACACCCGACGATCGCCAGCACCACCGCCATCACCGGCGCCTTGATCATGCCGACCCAGAAATGCTGCACCGGAACGCTGTCCTGGATGCGTGTGATGAACATGACCGGGCTGACGTTGAGCACGCTCCAGCAGATGATCAGCCCGCCGAACAGGCCCGCGATCACGGCCGCGAACGTCAGCACCGGCGTCATCACCAGCATCGCGATGAGCCGCGGCACGACGATGGCTTCCATCGGATCGATGCCGAGCACGCGCATCGCGTCGATTTCCTGGCGCATCTTCATCGCGCCGATCTCGGCGGTGAAGGAGCTGTCGGTGCGGCCCGCGAGCAACACGGCGGTGATGACGATGCCGAACTCCCGCAGCACGGAGAACGCCACGAGCTCCACGGTGAACACGCTCACGCCGAAGTCGCCGAGCACCCGCGATCCGAGGAACGCCACCACCACGCCGATGAAGAACGAGAGCATGGCGATGATCGGCATGGCGTTGAGGCCGGCGGTCTCCATAACGGCGAAAATCGAGACCCAGCGGATCTTCTGCGGATGTCGCAGGACATGAAACAGCGTCACCAGCGTCAGGCCGAGAAAGTCGAGGGTCTGGACCGCCTCCTCGCGCAGGTTCGCCAGGGCGCGCCCGATGCGGTCGAGGACCGCCACGAGTCCGATCAGGGGCGCAGGCGGCTGCGGGGTCTTGCGCGTCGCGGCCCGCGTGGTCGCCAGCAGGCGGTCGGCGGCGTCATGCGCGCCGCGGATCCGCAGCGGCGCCTCGCCGGCGCCTGCCGTGCGCTCGACGAGCCACGCGCCGGCGACATCCATGCGGCCGAGTTTCGAGACGTCGATCGTCATCGCGCCGTCGTCGCCGACGGTCAGCGCGCGCAGACCCGCATCGACGTCCGCGACGGTCCACACCGTCCAGTCGCCGCTGAGCGCGAGGATTTTCTCCCGCCCTTCCACGCGTACGTCGAAACTCGCCTGCATCCGGCCTGGCCGTCTCCGTTGTCCGGTACGCCGAGCCCGTGCGCCCGACCGCCTATCCGTACCTAAAAAGGCTATTGGAAAGAAGGCGAAACGCCCGAAAGGACCCGTGGCGCCCCTTTCAGGGACGCGGCGAGGACCCTTGCGCGCGCAGGCCCCCGGCGCGGCGCAGCGCCGCCATCACAACCAGCCCCCCGCCGCCGAGCGCGCTCATGGCGGCATATCCCCACGGTCCGACGCCGTCGTAGAGCGCGCCCGCCAGCAACATCGCCAGCCCCGCGAGGGTTCCCGACGCGAGCGCTGCATAGAGGGTCTGCGCGACGCCGGCGATCGCCGGCGGCGCTTCACGCTGCACAAGGCGAAGCGCGCCCACATGCACTGCCGCAAAGGTGAGCGCATGCAGCGCCTGCAGCGGCCACAGCAGCCACACTGGCGGCAGGAACGCCATCGCGCCCCAGCGCGCCACGGAAGCGACCGCGCCGAACGTGATGAGCGCCTCGGGGGAAAAGCGCCGCTCGAAGCGCGAAAGCGTGAGCAGCAGGCCGACCTCGATGACCACCGCGAAGCCCCACAGCGCGCCGATCACCGGATCGGAGAGCCCCTGCCTGGTCCACACCAGCGTGGAGAATCCGTAGTAGAAGGCGTGCGCGCACTGGATCAGGCTCGCCGCGATCACCGGTCCCGCGAACGCCGGGTTGCGGAAGAGCGCGAGCCCCTCGCGCAGGCGACCGCGAAAGCCGTGGGGCGTGGCGCCATGGTCGATGGGATCGCGCTCCAGCGCAAACAGCGCGCTCAACGCCACGGCGACCAACGACGCAAGCGCCCAAACGGCGGCCGCTTCGACGCCGAACCGCCCGACCAGCATGGCGCCTCCGACGTTGCCGGCGATGAACGCGATCGAACCGATGCCGCGCGCGACCCCGTACGACAATCCGCCCTGCCCGGAGATGCGCAGCAACGCGCCTTCAACCAGCGGCGTGATCGCCTGGGCAGCGGTCTGCGCGAGAAAACTCGTGGCCAGAAGCGCGATAAAACCCTGCGCCTGAAAGAACGCCGCGTAGAGCCCGAGCGAGAGCGCCGCCAGGATGCGCAGCGGCGTGCGCCGGTCGCCGAAGCCATCCGCCCACGCCGCGATCACCGGCCCGACGAAAACCCGCGTCAGCTGCGCGGACGCGACAATGGCGGCGATCTCGACGCCTGACAGCGCGTGGGTCTCCTCAAGCCACCGCCCGAGAAACGGCATCGTGACGCCGTTGCAGCAGAACAGGCTCGACATCAGCAGCGTCAGGCGCGCGGAAGGTCCGGGAAAGGCGCGGCCGAGGCGCAAGGCGCTTGTCCTCTTCAGGGAAGGCGCCGTGTCTAGGTGGCCTTTCGCGTGTGCGCAATGCGACCGTCAGAATCGAGTGCGGCGCGAAACCGGAGTTTCGCGCCGCAGCCGGGAGATAGAGTTCCGGATCTAGTGCTTGAGGCTCAGCCGCATGTAGCCGAACCGGCCCGGCGCGTCGTAGGTCGTCGGGTCGTAGTTGTTGAGCCCGCAGGTGAAGCAGCCGGGCGGATCCTCGTCGAAGAGGTTGTTGACGCCGAGCGTGAACATCACGTCTTCGCCAAACATGGCCGGTGTCCAGCGGAGCTGCGCATCGAAGTAGTAGATGCTGTCGAGCTTGTTGGCCGCGCCCGTTTCATCGACGGACGAGATGTAGCGCATCGTGCCCGTGGCCGCGACCGTATCGAGCGCCCAGTCGACCGAAAGCGTCGATTTCCACTCCGGATAGGCCTGGTCTGGGCTGCCCCGCTCCGTGCCTTCGCGGGCCACGCCCACGAGGCCGGCGCCCGTCGGGATGATCTCGGTGAACTCGAGCAGATGGCTTGTGCTCCAGCGCGCGGAGAACTGGCCGAAGGACCAATCCGGCGTCGTGTACAGGACGGTGAAGTCCACCGCCTTCGTTTCGATGCCGCCGATGTTGATCAGCGGATTGGCGATACCCGCGATCGCGCCCGATGCGGTGCGCGTGATCGTCGCGCAGGCCAGCGGATCGTTGCTGGTGGCGCAGCGCGTGAGCAGCGACTGGCCGTTCTGCGCCTGGATCGCCGCATCGAGCTGGATGTCGGCGTAGTTCACTTCAAACGACAGGTTGTGCGACCAGGCGAGGTCCTTGAGGAACGAGGGCTCCCAGACGAGCCCGACATTCACCGCCTCGCTGGTCTCCGGCGTCAGCGCGGTGTTGCCGCTCGTGATGACGGAAATCTGCGGATTCAGCTGCACGTAGCTGCCGTTGGCGGGGACGCCGCGGGCGACGCAGTTGGTCTGGATCGCTGCGCTCTGCACCGGGCCGCCGGAGAGACCGAGGAAATCCGAGCACGGGTCGGCGACTTCCTGGTCGAAGCGCGAAGCGGTGCCGAACAGTTCGCCGATCGACGGCGCGCGGAACCCCTCGCCCCACGAGGCGCGCACGAGGACGTCGTCATGCGGGCGCCAGGTGAGGCCCGCCTTCAAGGTCTCGTCCGAACCGAAGGTCGAGTAGTCGAACACCCGTGCCGCGAACGAGGCGTCGAGCGCCTGGAAGAACGGCACGCCGCTGAGCAACGGCACGCTCAGCTCAATGTAGGCTTCATCGACCGAGATGTCGCCGCGCGTCGGCTGGGCGGGAATGTCTGAACCAAGACCCGCGACGATGATCGCGTCCGGCTGGAAGAAGCCTTCCGTATCGCGGTGCTCGTAGCCGGCCGCGAACGCCACTGCGCCGGCCGGCAGATCGAACAGGTCGCCGGTGATGTTGGCGGTGTAGTCCCGCAGCTCCTGCTCGGAAACGTCCTGCTGGACGAAGCTGATGAAGGCGTACTGCGCCGGCGTGATCGTACCCGCGCCGCCGAAGATGTTCAGCGGAACGCAGGGCGCCGTGCACGCCGCGACCGGGCCGAGGGCCTGTTGCACGCGTTGCGCATTGACGTTGCCGGTAAAGGTCTGCTCCGCGCGGTTGCGCGACCAGACGGCGCTCACGTCCCACGCGAGATCTCGGCCGAAGAGGTTGAACTCTCCAAGCAGCGTGCCGGTCAGGTTGAACGTGTTGACGTCCTGCTTGTAGCGGCGCGGCCCGCCCTCCACGAGCCGGCGGCCGATGAAGGCGTAGGTGCCTTGCGTCAGCGTGAAGCCGAAGGGGTTGAAGGGATTGGTCGCATCGACCGAAACCGTGTCGAGCAAGTTGCCGTTGCCGGCGTCCGGGCCGACGAACAGCGGCAGCGGCGCGGCCTGGTTCTCCGAACGGCGGTTCGCGTAGGAACCGCGCACCCGCAGGGAGAGGTCGCTGCTGAACTCGTGCGTCAGCTGGCCGAAGAGGCCGAGCTTTTCGGACGGCGTGACGACGTAGTTGAAGGGCTGGAAGTTGAAGCGGTCGAGCGTCGCGAAATCCTTGAAGCTGCTCGCGGGATCGCTCGGATTGAGGGGGTTGTAGATCGGGCGCACGCCGGCCGCGAGAGCCGCGCGGAGCGTGAGATCGAGATCATTTCCTGTGTTCGGATCGGAGACAATGAAACGGCCGAGCGGCGTGCCCGAGCTGCAGCCGCCGCCGAGGCACGACGTGGCGCCGGGCGTCGGGAACAGCGAGATGTCGCGGTCGGCGGCGAGCACGCCGTCCTGCTTGGAGTAGTTCACGCCGAACACGCCGGAGGTGGCGCCGTCGTGAATGCCCCACGAACCCGCGTAGTCCTGCGCGAAGCCGTCGCCATCCTGGAACATCCCGAGCTGCGCAGAGCCCTGGAAGCCGTCCTGGTCCTTCTTCGTGATGATGTTCACGACGCCGGAAATGGCGTCCGATCCGTAGATCGGCGAGGCGCCTTCCTGCAGCACCTCGATGCGTTCGATCATCGACGAGGGAATGGTGTTGAGGTCGATCGAGCCGGGCACGCCCGACGCCGAGGCGCCGTTCACCCAGCGCAGGCCGTCGACCAGCACGAGCGCACGGCGCGAACCGAGAAAGCGCAGGTCGATTTCCGCCGCGCCCGCGCCGACGCCCCCGCCGTCCGGCGGATTGCCGAAGTTGCCGGAGTTGTTGAAGCGCGTGTTCAGACCGCCGCCGGCGATCGGCAGGCGCTGCAGCAGGTCGGCGGTGGAAGTCAGTCCGGTCTTGGCGATGTCTTCCGACGTGATGCCGATGATCGGCTGGGTGTTCTGCAACGGGCTGGTGCGGATGCGCGATCCGGTGACGACGATCTCGTCTTCCGTATTCGCCTCCTGCGCGAACGCCGCGCCGCTCAAAAGGACGGTCGCCATGGCGGCCGCCGCAAATTTCCAAACAGATCTGGACATCCGTCCACTCCCCTAGGTTTTGGCCTGTTCTTTTCGGCCTCTCACACGCGCTTCTGCGTGCGCTCGCGCATCAGGCGAAAAAGGCCCAATCGTGCGCGATTGCGTCGCAAACAAGGATTGACGGTATGGTTAACGAGTCAAGCGCGCTCGCCTCGCGAGAGGCGAGTTTTTCGGAAAAACTGTAGCGAATTCAGCCTCCGGCGACCGCTAGGCCGCGCCGAGCACGCCGCGCAACTGCTGCAGGGTCTGGGAATCCTGGCTCTGGATCGAGCCGGAGCGTTCGAGTGTCTCGAACAGCTGGCGCGCCTGTTCGTAGTGCGCGCGACTGTCGGGATCGTTGAGGTTGCCGAGCATGATGTGCACGACGGCCTTGAAGCGCACCCAGCTCAGATCACTGGTCTCCTGCGACGCCATCGAATTGGCGATGCGGAGCTCCTCCTCGAAAGCCTGGCGCGCGTTCGCGCGATCACCGGCGGCGGCGGCGGCGGCGCCGAGACGCTCCAGGGTCACCGCAAGTTCACGGGCGACGCCCGCATCGCGCTGATTGCCTGCGTACATCCGGCGCAAGAGCACCAGCGCCTGTTCGTGGTGCTGGCGCGCCACCTGCCCCTCGCCTGCGCGCGCGCTGCCGTCGCCGACCTTGTGCAGCGCCTTGGCGACGAGCCGTTGCGCGTCGAGGGACTCGGGTTGGCCAAATGCGACCTGACGGGCGAAATCGAGGCCCTGCTTGTAGGCGTTCACGGCGCCGGTGTGATCGTTGTCCTGCGCGAGGCGATCACCGCGCGCGAGAGCTTCGTCGAACCGGACGCGCAGATCGCCAGAGGTCGCCGGCCCCGTCGGCGCGGCGGCGGGAGCGCGGGCAGGTTCCCCGCGGGGCGGAGGATCTCGGTCGCGACGCGGCGGTTCCGACCGAAAGGTCGTCTCTTCGGGCGCGTCGTCCGATTCCTGGCGCTTCTTGCCGCCACCAAAGACCGCGCCAAGCAGCGCCAGGATGATCCATAGCAGAACGAGGGCCGCAGCGGCGACGACGCCGAGAATGGCCGCCGCCGGCAGGGATTCCACCGTGGCGCGCACGCCGTCGGGCGCAAGCGCCAGGATCTGGGCGCGGATGTTTTCGGCGATTGTCTCGAATTGCTCTGGCATCCGCCCCGTCCTGCAAGAAACGCACACGCATTACCATCCCTTCATGGGACGGTCGACACGTCGCCTGCGCAAGGGGCATCGGTGCGACCCTGTGGCGGCGGTTTTGGGGCGCTCCGCGCTAATTGAGCTTGCGCGGGACGACGGGCGCGAAGGGCGCGGGTAGTGGAGCGACTGGCAGGCCCTCTTCCGCCAGGGACTTCGCCTCCTGTGGGGTCGCCTCCCCCCAGATCGGACGGTCCGGAGCGTCCCCGTCGTGGATCGCGCGGGCCTCGTCGGCGAACCCTTCACCGACGTAGTCGAACTTTTCCCGGATGTGGGCGCGCACCTTGGCGGCGATCTCGGCGGGGCCGTCGCCTTCACGGGAGCGCGCGACCGCTGGGGCCATGGGGGCCTTCCGGACCTCCGCGGAGCCGCACGCCGGGCACGAGATGAGGCCGCGACGCTCCTGGTCGTCATAGTCGGCGCTGGAGGAAAACCAGCCTTCGAACTGGTCCTCGTTGGCGCAGGTGAGCGCGTAGCGGATCATGTGAGCATCAAGGACCGGAGAAGTCCGCTTCGGTGTTCCAGGCTGGCACCTTCGCGCGCGCCTCGGCCACCTTGTCGAGATCGAGGTCCGCCACCAGCACCCCGGGGTCATCGCCGTCTATCGCCGCGACGATCTCGCCCCACGGCCCGACGATGATCGAATGGCCCCACGTCGCTCGTCCGTCCTCGTGCAGGCCGCCTTGCGCGGGCGCGATGACGAAACAGCCCGTTTCAATGGCCCGGGCGCGGATCAGCGTCTCCCAGTGCGCCTGCCCGGTGGGCACGGTGAACGCGGCCGGGATCATGATCACGTCGGCGCCCGCCTTCGCCAACCGGCGATACAGACCCCCAAAGCGCAGGTCGTAGCAGATGGTCAGGCCGAACTTCGCCCCCATGGGGCCCTCGACGACGACAGCGGACCGCCCCGGCTCGACTCCGGCGGATTCCCGGTAGGATTCACCCGCGCCGAGTTCGACGTCGAACATGTGGATCTTGTCGTAGGTCGCGACACGCTTGCCGTCGGGGGCGAAGAACAGGCTGCGATTGTAAACCTTGCCGGGCCCCGCCGGGATCGCCACCGAGCCGACCTGAAGCCAGACGCCATGCTCGCCCGCGATGCGGCCCCATGCGCGTTCCTCCGCGACGAGATCGGCCCGCGCGAGGTTTTCCAGCAAACGCGGCCGATCACGATCGAGCCGCCCGGTGTTTTCCGGTGTCGCGACGAACCGTGCGCCGGCGGCGGCGGCCTCCCGGATGAACGGCTCGGCTTGTGTACGGTTGGCCGCCGCGTCCGGCGTCGACCGGAGCTGCACCGCCGCGACACGGAGATTCTTGGCCATCAGGCGTTCGCCAGCAGCGTATCGAGCCGGCCGTTCGCCTCGAGCGCGTGCAGGTCGTCACAACCGCCGACGTGCCGGTCGCCGATGAATATCTGCGGGAATGTCCGCTTGCCGCCGGACCGATCGATCATCTCGGCCTTTTTCGCCGCGTCCATCCCGGCGGGAATTTCGGTCACCGCGACGCCCTTCCTGGCGAGCAGCGCGAGCGCCCGCGTGCAGTAAGGGCAGAACATCGTCGTGTAGACCGTCACCGGCGCCATCAATGAATCTCCGTCCACACTCATATAGACACGTCCACGGGACGCACAACGCGGGCCAGCGTCAAGACATGCACCTTGGCGGCCTTCGCCCGCAGCAACGCCTTCGCGCACGCCTCCGCCGTCGCTCCGGTGGTGAAGACGTCGTCGATCAGGGCCACGATTCGGCCCGCCACGCGCCCTGACGCCAGCGGCGCGACGGCGAACACGCCCTCGACATTGCGCCGCCGCTGGCTCGCGCTCAGCCCCTCCTGGCTCTTTCGGCGACGGCGCCGGACCAGAAGGTCGACGATGTGCGGTTTTCCAGAGACGCGCGAAATCGCCTCGCCCAGCCAGGCGGACTGGTTGAACCGGCGTTCCAGCAGGCGCGTCCAGTGCAGCGGCGTGGGCGCGATCAGGTCCGCCTCCGCAAGCGCCTCCGCGCCCGCGCGCGCCATCCAACCGGCGAACGCCGTCAGGCCGTCGCGCCGCCCGCCGCGCTTGAGATCCAGCACCAGCTTGCGCGCGTGATCGTCATAGGCGAGCGCGGCGCGCGCGGACGCGAAGGCGGGCGGATCGGCGGCGCAGGCGCCGCAGAGCGCGCCGTCCTCCACGGCCGTCTCGAAGGGAAAGCCGCATCGGGCGCACAGCGGACGGGCCAGGAACTTCAGCTCCGCCCACAGCGCCGCCTCGATCGCGCCGGGGCGATCGACGATGCGGTCCGACAGAAGAGAGCGCGGCGGCCACACGATGTCGGCCGCCCGCGCGAGGATTGAACGTCGACCCGGATGCGTCCCCACGCCATACTCCCCCGATGACCGCCCCCCGGACATTCAACGCGCGCCGCGTGCGCCTGCACCGCGCGCGCGCGGCGCGTTCGCCGCACGAAGCGACATTTCTGCTCGAGGCCGTCGCCGACGATCTTGCCGACCGTCTCGATGCGGTCAACCGGACCTTCGAGCGCGTCCTCGTGATCGGCGGCGGCGCGCAGTTCCGCAACGCCGTCGCGGCGCGCCCGCCGTTGGCTGCGCGGATCGGCTGGATCGTGGAAGCGGACTGGACCGACGGCGCGGTCAATGCCGGCGTCGCGTTCGATCCCGAGCACCTGCCCTTCGCCGAAGGCGCGTTCGATCTCATCGTCTCACTGCTGGCGCTGCACTGGGTCAACGACCTGCCTGGCGCGATGATCCAGATTCGCCGTGCGTTGAGGCCGGATGGGCTCTTTCTCGGCGCGCTGTTCGGCGGCCGGACGCTGCACGAACTGCGCGACAGCCTGCTCGCGGCGGAAAGCGAAATCCGCGGCGGCGCGGCGTTGCGCGTGGCGCCGTTCGCCGACACTCTCGACATCGCCGGACTGCTGCAACGTGCAGGCTTTGCGCTGCCGGTCGCAGATCGCGACACCACGACCGTGCGCTACGGCGATCCGTTGCATCTGCTGCGCGACCTGCGCGCAATGGGCGAGACGAGCGCGCTGGCCGATGCGCCGCCGCCCCTCACGCGCCCGATCCTGTTCCGGGCCATGGCGATCTATGCAGAGCGTTTCGGGATCGAGGGCCGGGCGCCGGCGACATTCGAGGTGATCACCGCAACCGGCTGGAGCCCGCACGAAAGTCAGCAGAAGCCGCTCGCGCCCGGCAGCGCGAAGATGCGCCTCGCCGATGCGCTGGGCGTGCAGGAAGCGAGCGCCGGGGAGAAGGTCGGCGAATGAACCGTCCGGTCACGAGAGATTGAGCGCCGAAAGCATGTCCGCGCGCGTGGGGCCGAGCGACGGCGGATAGAAGCCGGCTTTCAGATTTCGCGAACGCGCCCACATCGCCAGAACACGCATCATCACGTCGGCGCGCCTGGTCCAGAGGGACGGCGACTCGTGCATGTGGAAAGAACGCATCAGCGCGCGCAAGACATGCGCGTCCCCTTGCGATGCCGGGCCGACCGCATCTTCGACAAAGCTCTTGGTAATGCGCCCCCGCAGGCTCGCCGCGCCATTTTCACCCTTCCGTTCACGCTCGGCGCGTCGGATCGCATGCCGGTCCTGTCGGGTCATCGCGTCGAAGAACGGTCGGATTTCTGCTTGGATGCGGCGGTCAAGATCGACCATGCGGTCGGCGTTGTCGCGACGGGCGTCGAATACATCGCCCAGAAGAAACGCGCTGATCGCGCTTATGGAACAACCGCGCCCGTAAAGCGGATTTGTGCGAATGGCCGCGTCCCCGATGGGGAAGTAGTTGCGCGCGACCGGCGCGCCGCCCTTCACGGGGTGACGCCAGACGCTCTTCAATGCACCCATCGCGAAGACTTTGGTGACAGGCTCGGCGCGAGCGGGATCAGCCCACCGCGCCGTGCCCGGCATGAGCGAACACACGCGATCGAACACGTCCGGTCGCGGTAGCGCGGTGCGCAGGTTCGTCTCGATTTCCGGGCACGCCAGCGTGATGGAGAAATGGCGGCTGTCGGCGGCGAACACGCCGTACTTGAGATAGCCGAGATCGCCCGCGCCCTGCGCGATTCCACGATCGGGTTCCGCCGCACCTTCGCGCAGGCGATAGTGGCGAGTGTAGTATAGAATGCCGGCGGGGCTCTCTTCTTCCTCGATCACGGCGCCCGCCGAACGCAACCAGTCCGGAAACTGCGACGTCCGTCCACTGGCGTCCACAAGGGCGTCCGCGAACCAGATCGCCTCCTGGTCGTTCTTTACGCAGCGCACAGCAACGACCGCGAGCGCGCCATCCCTATTGTCCGTATCTATGCCGTTCACGAAAACGTCGGTGACGAAGTCGACGCCCGGAAGCGACGCCACGTGGCGTCGCATCACGAGTTCCACCGTTGAGCGGCGACTGAACAGGAACGAGAGCTTCTCATCCCCCGGCATGAACATGTAGCTTGAGCGCAGCGCAGGCGGAGCCGCGTCGCCGAAGCTGAATTCCCGTGCGCCCGCCGCAACAAGTCTCTCCCACAACACGGGATGGCGATCGCGCAACATGGTGACGAAACGTCCAAGGAAAACGTGACTGTGACGCAGCTGCGCCACACCCCGGCGGGTCCAGTCACTGAATGCCTGATCGGGATCGAAATCCGGCGGCGGCGGGTCCCGGTCCAGCACGGTGATGCGGCGGTCCGACCGCGCAAGCGCCATCGCCGCGCAGAGTCCGGCGATGCCCGCGCCGACAATGACGATGCGTTCTGTCATGCGTTCAATTGCCCCCTTCGTCCGCACGGCGCAAGCGCACCCTGGCGGCGGCGGCTATTGACGCGCGCCGTCCGCGGACCTAACCCCACAGGCCCTCCTTGGGGAGTAGCCGCCCTCGCGCCTTTTGAGGGGCGCACGTTAACATACTTGATTCTTGCGGGTTTATTTTTCCTTGCGGATCATGGCGTGCGCGGCCCGACACCTTGTCCCGGACTGGCGAGACCACGGAACGGAGCGTCGACCGGCCGGCGACGCCATCGTTTCGTTGTGTCCGCCTCCGGCTGGCGAGCCTTGCATATGGAAAGCTTTTCAATCTCGGCGCTCCTCGTCGCCATCGCTGAAATCGGCGACAAAACCCAGCTTCTGGCGATCGTTCTCGCCGCGCGGTTCGCCCGACCATGGCCGGTTCTCGCGGGCATTTTCGCGGCGACAATAGCCAATCATGCGCTCGCCGCGACCGCAGGGTACTACATATCGGGTCTGCTCGACGGCCAGCTCTTTCGCATCGCGGTGGCGTGCGGCTTCATCGCGATGGCGGCCTGGGCGCTCGTGCCGGACAAGGAAGAAGCGGCGCCGGCAGCGGCGAACGACGCCGGCGTGTTCGTGTCGACGCTGGTGGCGTTTTTCCTGGTGGAGATCGGCGACAAGACCCAGATCGCCACGACTGCGCTTGCCGCCCGCTTCCACGACATCGCATTCGTGACCTCGGGGACGACGGCAGGCATGATGCTCGCCAACGCGCCCGCTGTGTTTCTCGGCGAAAAAATGACCCAAATCGCGCCGCTCAGATACGTGCGCACCGCCGCCGCGCTGGTCTTTCTCGCGCTGGGTATCTGGGCGTTGGCGGAAGCGCTGGGCTAGCGCGCGCCGGCGCTCAGCAGATCGTGCATGTGCACGACGCCGACCGGCTTCCCCGCTTCCACCGCGAAAAGCGCGGTGATGCGCGTATCGGCCATCAGGGTGATCGCATCAGCGAGCGGCGCGTCGGGTGCGATGGTCTTCGGCGCAGGCGTCATCAGCGCTTCGGCGGTCTTCGTGAATGCATCGGCATTCAGGCGCCGACGAAGATCCCCGTCCGTGACCACGCCGATGAGCGCCCCGCCCTTCACAACGCCGACGCAGCCAATGCCGCCCGCAGTCATCGCGTGCAACACCTCCGGCGTCGGCGTATCGGGCGCGACGAGAGGCAGCCCCGGCGCCACGCGCATCACGTCGCTCACACGTTTCAGCAACGCGCCGAGTTTTCCGCCTGGGTGGATTGCACCGAAGTGATCGGCGGTGAAGCCCTTCGCCTCGAGCATCGCCACTGCGAGCGCATCTCCCAATGCGAGGCTCATGGTGGTGGACGTCGTCGGCGCTGGCGCGTCCTCGCTTGCCTCGCCGCAGTCGGGAAGAATGAGCGGCACGTCGGCGGCTTTCGCGAGGGTGGATTCCGCCTTGAAAGTGATCGCCACGAGCGGAATTTTCAGCCGGTGACAATGAAAGAGAAGGTCGTTTAATTCGCTCGTCTCGCCGGATCGCGAAAGCGCGAGCACGCAATCATCTTCCGTGATCATCCCGAGGTCGCCGTGGCTCGCTTCGGCGGGGTGGACAAACATCGCCGAGCGCCCCGTCGAGGCCATGGTCGCCGCTATCTTGCGCGCGATGTGACCGCTCTTGCCCATGCCGGTGATAATCGCGCGACCGCTGGCGGCGGAGAGAACTTTCACCGCCTCGGCGAACGGCGCGCCGAGCGGGCCGTCGATGGCGCGCGCGAGCGCGTGCAGGGCTTCGGCCTCCGCTTCGATGGTCCGCTTCGCGGAGGCCTGGGCGGATTTCGGGGCGGATTTCGGGGCGGACTTCTGGTCGACGGCGACATCGACGCAGGAACTGATCTTGCTCATCGCCGCCTCATAGCGCGCGGGATCGCCGGATGCCATGGCGCTTAACCATCGGAATTGACACACGATGACACGCGGCGGAGAGAACCGACATGGGTGACGGATCGGACAGGACCTCTTTCGACGCGGATGCGATCGTGATCGGCGCTGGCGCGGTGGGCCTCGCCTGCGCGGCGACCCTGTCGCGCCATGGGCTCTACACCCTGGTTCTGGAATCCACCGCCCTGATCGGTTCCGGCACATCCTCGCGCAACAGCGAGGTCGTGCATGCCGGCATTTACTATCCGACCGGGAGCCTGCGGCACCGCATGTGCGTTGCTGGCCGGCGGTTGCTCTATCCCTATATGGAAGCGCGCGGCGTCCGCCACTGGAAGGCCGAGAAGCTCATCGTCGCCACCTCGGACGCCGAAACGAAAAAGATCGAGGGTCTGAAAGCCACGGCCGAGGCCAACGAGGTCGAAGGCTGCTGGCTCATGGACGGCAAGGACGCCATCGCGCTCGAGCCGAACCTCACGTGCACCGCCGCCCTCATGTCCTCCCAGACGGGGATCATGGACAGCCACGGCGTGATGCTCGCCTACCAGGGCGAACTTGAGGACAATGGCGGCGCGGTGGTGTTCGAGACGCCGGTGGAAAGGATCGCCGCGCTTCCTGGCGGCGGCTTTGAAGTGTGGACCGGCGGCCGCGAACCGGCGCGCATCCGAACGCGCATCCTGATCAACAGCGCGGGCCTCTACGCGCATCGCGTGGCGGCGAACTTCGACGGCTACGACACACGGTTCACGCCGCCCTTCGTCATCGCCAAGGGCAACTACTACAGCTGCGGGGGCAAACCTGCCTTCAAGCGCCTGATCTACCCGGCGCCTGTGGACGGCGGCCTCGGCGTGCACCTGACGCTCGACCTCAATGGGCGAATGCGCTTTGGGCCGGATGTGGAGTGGCTTGACTTCAACGACCCAGACCGGATCGACTACACCGTCGATATCCGCCGCGCTGACAGCTTCTACGCCGCTATCCGCACCTACTGGCCCGCGCTGCCCGACGGCGCGCTGACACCAGACTATTCCGGCGTGCGGCCGAAACTGTCCGGACCGGGTCAGCCGGCGGCGGACTTCCGCATCGACGGGCCGGAACTGCACGGACTGGACGGCCTCGTACATCTCTTCGGAATTGAATCACCGGGCCTCACATCGTCTCTCGCCATCGCGGCGGAAGTGTGCGCACGGGTCGGCGCGGCGACGGGGGCATAGACGCATGGCCGGTGAAACAGTTCTCGTCGTCGGCGGCGCCGGCTACATCGGTTCGCACACGTGTCTCGCACTCTCGCAGGCGGGATTCACGGTCGTCGTTTACGACAGCCTGATCCATGGCCACCGCGCGTTCGCGAAGTTCGGCCCACTCGAGATCGGCGATGTGCGCGACACCGAGCGGGTGAGCGCGGTCATGGCCGCGTACAGGCCCGCCGCCGTCATCCACTTCGCCGCACTGATCGAAGCAGGCGTCAGCGTCCGCGATCCCGCGCCCTTCTATGACGTCAATGTCGGCGGCGTGCTGTCGCTTCTGAACGCCGCCCGTGCAAACGGCCAGCCGCCGGTGGTCTTCTCCTCCACGTGCGCCACCTACGGCGCGCCGCTCACGCCGACGTTGGACGAAACGCATCCGCAGTGGCCGCTCAACCCGTACGGCTGGACGAAGCTTGCGGCGGAGCGGATGTTCGCCGACTTCCGGACCGCCTACGGTCAGCGCTCGACGTGGTTGCGCTACTTCAACGCCGCCGGCTGCGCGCCCGAGCACGGGCTCGGCGAGCATCACGATCCCGAAACGCATGTCATTCCTCTGGCGATGTTCTCGCTGCTCGGTCGGCGCAAGGATTTTACGCTTTTCGGCGAGGACTACGAGACCAGGGACGGCACCGCGGTTCGCGACTACGTCCACGTTCTGGATCTCGCTGACGCGCACGTGCGCGCCGCGCGCCGGTTGATCGATGGCGCCGCTGGCGACGCCTACAATCTTGGCACCGGCGACGGCACCTCGGTGAAGGAGATCATCGCTGCGGTGGAGCGCGCCTCCAACCGCAAGATACCGCTGGTGAAAGCCGACCGTCGCCCAGGCGACGCCGCCGCGCTCGTGGCGAATCCGGCGAAGGCCGCCCGCGATCTCGGCTGGACGCCGACACGCACACTCGATGATATCGTCAGAGGCGCCTGGGCCTGGCACGCGGCCGAAGAGGCCAAGGTCTTCCCTTCAGCACAGTAAGCCTGTCGCTTGTGCGCGTGACCTCAGCCGACTTCTGAGACGCCCTGCTCAAGCCGGCGGTCCAGCAACGCGAACACGCGATGGCGCACAATGTCGTCGCTCTTGGCGCGCACGACCCGTTCGAGTTCCGCGATGTCCGCCGCCGTGATCGCGAAATCCTCCGAAACCGGGCGGATGCGCTGGACGCCTTCGATGCCCGCCGGTTCGATTTCCTCGAACCCATCGTAGAGTTCTTCGTCGAGCTTTTCGCCTTCGCGCAGGCCTGTGATCTCCACCGCCGTCATGGCGTTCGCCTGCGCGATCATGCGGCGGGCGATGTCCATGATCTTCACGGGTTCGCCCATGTCGAGCAGGTATGTCGCGCTTTCGTCGCCGCCACGCGCGAGCACGAGCAGGATGAGCTGCACAGCTTCCTGGACCGTCATGAAGTAGCGGCGCATGTCAGGGTGCGTAATGGTGATCGGTCCGCCGTTGGCGATCTGGCGTGCGAACAACGGCGCCACGGACCCCTTCGAACCAAACACATTTCCGAAACGCACAGACAGCGTGCGCATCCTGGATTCAGCGCCCACGCAGCGGAGATAGAGTTCCGCGAGACGCTTCGACGCGCCCATGACGCTGCCGGGCGCTGCGGCCTTGTCCGAGGAGATGAGCAGGAAGTGTCCGACGCCCGCCTTGGTGGCCGCTTCGACAGCGTTGCGCACGCCGACGAGGTTGGTCAGCACGCTTTCGGCGGGATGGCGTTCGCCCATGTGGACATGCTTCAGCGCCGCGGCGTGAATCACGACATCGGGGCGCGTGCGCTCGAAGGCGGCCGACAATCGCTGCGCGTCGCGCACGTCGCAGAGCACGTCGATCACCGGGGTGCGGACCGCGCCGAGAGATTCCTGGAGATCAATCAGCGCATGGTCGGAGTGCTCGAGCGCGACGAGCTTCTTGCAGCCCATGGCGACCACTTCGCGGCACAGTTCCGAACCGATGCTGCCGCCCGCGCCGGTCACCAGCACCGTCTGGCCCCGCACAAAGTCACGCGCGAGACGCATGTCCGGCGAACGCGCCTCCCGGCCCAGCAGCACCGAAACGTCTTCCGGGCGCATATTGACCGTCCCCGAGTCCACCATGCGTATCCTCTGCCCCTATCCCCGCCGACGACCCATAATGATTGAGTCCGTCCCTGGCGAGATATTTGTCAGCACGTCCGCTATCAACGAATTGTGACAGCCGAACCGTCGCGGCGGCGTGGCGCAATCGCCCCGGATTCGCTACAGCGCACCCCATGACCGATGTTCCAAGCCCTCTGAACGCCCATGATGTCCCGGGCCTCGGCGATCGGCGGACCAAGGCGCTCAAGATTCAGGGCGCGACGGACTGGTGGTTTTATCCACTGCTTCTGGCGGTCGCCTCTGCGCTGATCCTGGCGAGCCTGGGCTTCGATCCCTTCGTCCACGGCGGAACGCCCCGGAAGGCCGAGCGCGACGGCGCGGCCTATGTCTTCAACGCCGGCGCTCTCGCGGGGGCGCTGGACCCGGCCGAGGGCCATCTGCGTCACGTCACGCGCGACCTTGGCGTCAGCGCCCGCTCCGTGCGCGTGGGCGTCCGTCCGGGCGCTGGCGCGCCGACGCCGACCAGTACGGGAGCCATCCTGTTGATGGATCCCGCTGACGCGGCGGCGCTTGCTGGCCGGCCGCTGCATGTCGAGGTGAGCATCCGGCGGATCAACGTGACGACCGCCGCGGGCCTCGCCGTCAGCGCACAGAACGGCGCGGCCACGACCTGGATCACGGCCCCGATACCTGCGGAAAATGGCGTCCTGACCTTCGATCTGCCCGCGTCCGCCGGATCGACGCTGAAAGGGCTGGGCCTGTGGGTCGTCAATGACAAGACGGACTACAACTACGGCGTCGAGATCACCAGGATCGCCGTCGCTCCGGCAGGTTGAAGCTGGGCAAACGGAAGCCTATGGCGCGAAAATGACGCTCTTCGCCGCCAGCATGAACTGGCGGATGTCCGCTTCCCCCACATAAGCGATTGCGCCGGCGAAGCCGAGCAGGGCTAGTGCGCCGGCCGCGACCAAGACCAGGGCAAACGCCGCCCTGCTGCCCCGTCGCGGTTCGACCGTCGCCTGAGGGCGTTCCCGCTCCAGCCATGCGAGCCGCAGCGCCGGCGAAATTGCGCGCGCCGTCGCCGCCGCTCCGATGGTCGACACAGCTTTGAGCGAAGTCGGCACCGGCGCGTCATCCCGTCTCCAGAGCACGACGGCGTCGTTGGAGCCGCACACGCGTTCGACGTCACAGGTTTGGGCCGCAGCGCGCTCGGTCCACGGAACCAGAAGCACCAGCTGTTCGCCGAAACGAAGTTGCGCCGCCAACGGGGCCACAATGACCTCCCCGACACCCATCTCGTTTCGCGTCTGTTCGGCGACGGCTTCGTCGCCTGCCGCATGGAGGATCGCTACGCGCATGTTCATTAACGGACGCTCGCGCGCCCGGTCCCCGTTCGCCGAGTGAAAAGACACCCAGCCACCCGCCTTCCTCATAGCCGGGTTTCACGTCCCTTCTGCGACGACGGTCACACGCGCGCCGCAGGCGGCCGCACTGTGAAGAGAGGTGGCTCGGTTTGTTTGAACAGGTTCCGGGGCTTGGATAAGTGGATTTCGG
>CAZGYQ010000009.1:0-56064 GCA_964530695.1 uncultured Caulobacteraceae bacterium | reverse complement strand
CGAGGGAGCGCGCCGCCTCCGGCGGCGCATGGACTGTCGCGTCAAGCGCTATGGGGGGTGCGCGGCCGGAGCCCGCGCGCTCCTGTCTCCAGCGTCGGCGGATGTCTTCTCCGGCCCAACACCACCCCTACAAATCCTGTCCCTCGACCTTCGGCTCCAGCCGCGCCACGCCTTGCTTGGCTTCATCGAGGAACGGATGGATCTCCAGTGCGCGGCGGTACGCCTGCAGCGCGGCCTTTTCCTGGCCCATGTCCTCGTAGATGAGGCCGAGGCCCGCGAGCGCGCCGAAGTGGCGGGGTTCGCGCTTCAGGGTTTCCTGGATGTCGGCGATGGCGCCGGCGCGGTCGTCGGCGTCGTAGCGCAGGATCGAGCGGCGATACCAGCCGCCCGCGTAGCTCGGCGTGAGCGCGGTGGCCTGATCGACGAAGGAGAGCGCGAGCGGCTTGTCGCCCGCGGCTTCGGCGGCGTCGGCGCGCTCGATGAGCACGTCCACCGTCGCGCTGCCGGACTGGCCCCAGATCTTCCAGATCTGCTCTTCGAGCACGGACGCTTCCGCGGCGGTCGGCGCGGTGAGCAGTTCCTTGAAGAGTTCGTCCAGCGCGGGGTCGATCTCGCCCTGCACATCGGCGGGCGTCGGCGCGCCGCATGCGGCGAGCGGGGAAGCGACGAGGACAAGGGCGGCGAGGAGGCGGCGCATGGGCGGGTTCTGCCGGGACTTTAAGACAGAAATCCGGACGCGCGGAGCGCATCCGCAAACGCCTCGGGCGTGGTGAAGAGATGCGCGTGAATGCCCAGCGCGGCGGCGGCGGCCACGTTCCTGGCGCTGTCGTCGACAAAGAAGACCTCGTGCGGCTCGCGATCGAGCGCATGCAGCGCTAGGCGGAACACGTCCGCGCCAGGTTTGGCCATCTTCACAAAGCCGGAGACGATGATGGTGTCGAGCGCCGCCCAGCGGGAAAAGCCGTTGAAGCAGGTCCATGCCTGGTCGGCGGGCATGTTGGTCAGCACGCCGACCTTGAGCCCCTGCGCCTTGACCGCATCGAGGAGGGCGACGGAGCCTTCGATCTCGCCGTCGATCATGTCGCCGAACTGGGCGTCCCAGGCGCAGATCTGGAATTCGTATTTCGGGTGTTTCGCCGCGAGTTCCGCGGTGGTCACCGCCATGGGCTCCCCGGAATCATGCCGGAGATGCCAGTCCATCGTGCAGACGTTGGACAGGAACCACTCCATCTCCGCCGGATCGGCGAAGAGCTTGCGGTAGAGATGGCGGGGGTCCCAGCGCACCAGGACGTTGCCGTAGTCGAACAGGACGGCTTTCGGGCGGTGGCCCGGCGCGGACATCAGCCCTGCTTGGCCTTGTAGCGCGGATCAACCTTGTTGATCACATAGACGCGGCCCTTGCGGCGCACGATCTTGCAGTCGCGGTGACGGCTCTTGAGCGACTTGAGCGAGCTTCTGACTTTCATGGCAGGGCCTTGCGGGTCGTACTTATGCTGAAATTAGGAAGTCGCGGGTTCTAGGCAGGCGGGGCGGGCGTGTCAATGCGGCCACGGAACGGTCCGAAACGCCGCACGGGCCCGGATCATGCAGGCCGGCAACATCCTGGCAACGCCAATTGGTCATAACCTCCGGCCATAGCTTCGCCTTCAGAATCGAGGACCAACTGCTCCATGGCGCGCAATTCCCTGTTTCTTTCCATGCTGGCGGCGGGTCTGGCCGCGGCCGGGGCCCCGTCCGCAACGGCGCAGCCTGCGCCCGCTCCCACGCCGGTTCCGGCTGCGGCGCCGGTGGTGCTGGAGTATGCGTCCTCGGGAGATGCGAGCTTTGACGCCTGGCGCGCGGGGTTCGCCCAGCGGGCGGTCGCTGCGGGCCGGTCGCCGGCGGTGGTGCAGCGCATGCTTGCGGGTCTGCGTCCTGACCCGCGGATTGTCACGCAGGATCAGAACCAGGCCGAATTCGTGCGCCCGGTCTGGGACTACATCAACCGCGCGGTGACGCCGGAGAAGATCTCCCAGGGCGCGGCGCTGCGCGCGCAGCACGCGGCGACGTTTGCGGCCGTCGAGCGCCGCTTCGGGGTGGACGCCGACATCATCGCCGGCATCTGGGGCGTGGAAACCAACTTCGGAACGTTCCCGCTGGCCTACGATGCGCCACAGGCGCTCGCGACCCTCGCGGCGGACGGGCGCCGGCGCGGCCAGTTCGAGACCTACCTGCTCGCGCTCATGGAAATGGCCGAGCGCGGCTTCGCCGGGCCGGAACAGATGAAGAGCTCGTGGGCCGGCGCGCTGGGCCAGCCGCAGTTCATGCCGGACGTGTATCTCACCACCGCCGTCGACTGGGACGGGGACGGCAAGAAGGACATCTGGACCAATCAGGGCGACGTCTTCGCCTCCATCGCCAACTATCTCGCCTCGCGCGGCTGGAAGCGTTCGGAGCCCGTCTACGACGAAGTGCTGCTGCCGCAGGATTTCGACTACGCGCTCGCCGACGGCACGCAGCGCCCGGTGTCGCAGTGGGTGGGCCTCGGCGTGCGTTCGGCCAGCGGGTTCGACTACAGTGCGCCGATCCAGGCGCTCGAAGCGCAGCTCTATCTGCCCGCGGGCGCGAAGGGGCCGGCGCTGATCCTGTTCCCGAACTTCGGCGTGATCCGCACCTACAATCCCTCCGACCGCTACGCGATGATCGTGTCGCTGCTGGCGCGCGGATTCGAGGGCGGTTCAGGGCTCGTGAAGCCATGGCCGACGGAAATCGGCTCGCTGCAGCGCGATGAGCTTCTCGACCTGCAGGCCGCGCTCAACAAGCTCGGCTATTCCGCCGGCACGCCCGACGGCATGTTCGGCAACAACACCCGCGCCGCCGTGCGTCGCTTCCAGCAGGCCGAGCGCCTGCCGGCGGACGGCTACCCGACGCCCGCGCTGCTGACGCGCATCCAGAACAAGGTCACCGGCATCGACCGCGCGGCCGCGCAGCGCTCGGCGGCCACGCTGCGCACGCAGACCTCCATCCGCGAACTGCAGCGCGCGCTCATCCGGCTCAACCGCATGCGCGGAACCGCGGACGGGGAGCTTGGCCCGATGACGGAGCGCGGGATCGAATCCTTCGAACGCTCGCTGCGGCTGGAACCGACGGGCCGCGCCACGACGTTCATCCTCGCCGAAGCGAAGAAGGCCGTCAGCCAGCTTCCGCCCCCCCGCCGGGCGAAGAAGAGACGCCGCCGGTAGAACGCAGCCGGCGGCTCATCAGCGCAAACAGCGTCATCGACACCAGGATCGCGATCGCAAGCCACAGCGGGGCGTGCATGCCGGCCGCTTCGTAGAGCGTCACGCCCGCGAGCGGCGAGATCACGAAGCCCGCGCCGTTCACCGCCACCACAAGTCCCGCAAGGCCGCCCTGTTCCTCGGGTTTCACCGCAAGCGACGCGCCGCCGGAAAATCCCGGCCGCGCCAGACCGAACCCGACGCCGGACATGAATTGCGCGACGAGCAGCAGGCTCAGCGTGTCGGCCCAGATCTGCATCAGCACGCCAAACGCGATCACGATCGCGCCGAGCGCCATCAGCGACCGCGCGCCGAGCTTCAGCACCCGCAAGAGTCCCAGCTGCGTGGCCAGCAGCGCCAGTGCGCCGACCATCAGGCCGTTGGAAGCGTACGTGATCGTCGTCGCCTCATCGAGTTTGAGGCGGTCCATCGTGTAGAACGTGAACGTCTGCTGCAGCATGCCGGTGACCACCGACATGCCGAACCCGAACAGCAGATGCCCGGACACCCGCGGGTCGAGCGCCAGCCGCCACGACGTATCGCGCCCTGATTCAAGCGGCAGTTCCGGTGTTTTGGATTCCGGCAGGAAACGCAGGACCGCAAAGGCGCTCGCCGCCGCGAACAACGCCACGATGAACAACGGCGTGATCGGACCGACCTTGGCGGCGAGCACGCCCGACAGCGCCGGCCCGATCGCCGCGCCCAGCGCAAACGCCGAACCGAGCGACGCCAGTTCCTCCGTGCGCTCGTCCTGCGTCGTGCGGTCGGCGACGTAAGCCTGGCTCGCGGGACTGGTCGCCGAGCCGAACGTGCCGAAGATCGCGCGCGACAGCATCAGGCCGATGAAGATGAAGAGCGGCGAGAGCCAGTGCTTGATGCCGACGATGCAGACGAGACCAAACGCGGCCATCGAGATCGCGTATGCGCCCATGCCCATGGCGATGACCGGCTTGCGGCCCGTGCGGTCGCTGGTGCGGCCCCAGAAGGAACTCGCGAACACCCAGATCAGCGCCGACAACGAGAAGATCCAGCCGACGCTCGTGTCCGCCAGTCCCATGCGCCGCGCGAGCGGCGGCAGCAACGCCAGCAGCATCGTGTTGCCGAAGCCGACGATCAGCAGCGTCGAGAAGAGCAGGAGAAAGCTGCGCCGCCGGTCGTCGTGGACCGGTGGCTCGTCGGGCATTGTCATGGAGTCTTCAGATCAGCGAGGCGTCAGCGCCGCCGCCGATTGTGACGCCGAACAGCCGCCGGGCAAGGGCCCATGGGCGTCTTCGTAGGCGAGGCACAGGCGCAGGAACTGCTCGTGGACCCCGGCGCGCTCGCGGCTGGCCTGTTCGTGGGAGATGCCGGCCTGGCGCAGGCTCGCGTCCATCGCGGCGCCGGTGGCGAACAGCGTGCGCATCCGCGCTTCGATGTTGGCGTCGAGGCACGACAGATTGGCGTCGGCGGCGGCGAAGTAGGAATCGCGGGTCCGGCGGTGCTGCTCGATGTCCTGCGCCAGCAGCGTCGCCGCCGACGCGGGCGCGGGGAACGCGGGCGGGGCGGGCCTGGAGCAGGTGACCGGGTACGGGGGCGGCTTGATCGTTTGCGCCGGGGCGTCAGCGGGGACGGCGGCCAGCATGGTCAGCATCAGCGCAAAGGGCAGGGCGGGCTTCATCGGCGGGGGCTCCTCACCCTTTGGTAACAGCTTGGGCGCCGGCAGCGAAACGCCTTCGCCGGAAACGGGCTAACGCAAACGGCGCATTAAGGCTCCGCGGGCCATAAGGCGCGGACAGGTTTCGGGATTCCCTCCTTCAATGTTCCTCGCCATCGGCCTTCTCGTGGTGTTCGGCATGGTGTTCGGCGGCTTCGCGCTCGCCGGCGGCCATTTCGACGTCCTGATCAAGGCCGCGCCGATGGAGTTCATGATGATCGGCGGCTCGGCGCTGGGCGCGCTGATCATCTCGCAGGACCTGCCCACCCTGAAGGCCCTCGGCCCCGGCTTCGGCAAGGCGGCGGGCGGCTCCAAGTGGAACAAGAAGGACTATTCCGACCTCCTCGCGCTCCTGTTCCAGCTGACCAAGCTGATGAAGACAAAAGGCGTCGTGGCGCTTGAGCCGCACATCGAAAAGCCCGACGAAAGCCCGATCTTCCAGAAGTATCCGCGGATCACCAAGGATCACTTCGCGACCGACTTCATCTGCGACACCCTACGCATGATGACCATGAACCTCGACGATCCCCACCAGGTCGAGGACGCCATGGACAAGCAGCTGGAAAAGCACCACCACGAGGCGCTCAAGCCCGCCGGAGCGATGCAGAACATGGCCGACGGCCTGCCGGCGCTGGGGATCGTGGCCGCCGTGCTCGGCATCGTGAAGACGATGGGCGCCATCAACGAGCCGCCCGAGGTGCTCGGCCTCATGATCGGCAAGGCGCTGGTCGGCACCTTCCTCGGCGTGTTCCTGGCCTATGGCATTGTCGGCCCGATCGCGGCGCGGATGCAGTCGGCGATCGACGAAGAGGGCCAGTTCTACAAGATCATCAAGGACGTGCTGGTCGCCCACCTGCACGGCAATGCGGCGCAGATCTCGGTCGAAATCGGCCGCGGACAGGTGCCGAGCTCGCTGCAGCCGACGTTTGCGCAGCTCGAAGAGGCCATCAACGCCGCCACGGCGGCCTGAGCCGTTGGGGCCCATTGTGGGCGCGCGCCCAAGGCGGGCATGCGGCCTAGGTCATTGATCAATCTCTACTTTTTTGGTCGAGATTGCTGCATTTGGGCTGCAAAAGGTCCGGATTCGCTCTTGCAAAAAAGCATGACTTCGTCTCAGAAAAGCCGTGTAATTGCGGAATAGTTAGCGCCGAATGCGGGAGGCGCTTGCATCCCAATGGGAGAGTTTCTAAACGTCCGCCTCGGCGACGAAAGAATCGCGCCGTGACGAGGGGTATTGACCTATGACGAAGACGAAACTGGCTCTGGCCACGGCGATCGCAGCAGTTCTGGCGTTCGGCGTTGCCGCCTGCGGCCCGCAAGCTGAAACCACCACGACGGAAGAAGCGCCGGCCGTGACGGAACCGGCGGCTTCCGTGGAAGCTCCGGCTGTGGACCCGGCGGCTGTTGCTCCGGCGACGGACCCGGCGGCGGCTCCGGCCGCGACGGACCCGGCGGCGACCGCTCCGGCGGCTCCGGCTCCCGAGAAGCACTAATACTTCTCGACTGTCGAAGACAGTTAGCGCGGGCCGCCCTCCGGGGCGGCCCGTTTGCTTTTGGGGCGCCGAAAGGGGCCAGAAGGGCTGCACGACGGTATGAGCCGCCTTCCGCCTCATCCGGAAATCACCTGGACCGACGATGGCGCGCCGCGTTCGGTCGCCTGTGATGACGTCTATTTTTCCCGCGACGGCGGACTTGAGGAAACGCGCGCCGTGTTTCTCGCCGGCTGCGGCCTGCCGGACCGGTGGGCGCAGCGCCGCCGTTTCGCGATCGGCGAGCTTGGATTCGGCGCCGGTCTCAACGCGCTTGCGACATGGGAGATGTGGCGACGCACGCGCACACCGGGCGCCGTGTTGCACTATGTCTCCATCGAAGGCTTTCCACTCGATCGCGAAGACGCAGCGCGCGCACACGCGGCGTTTCCCGAGATCGCGGACCTGTCGGCGCGTCTCTTGCGGCAGTGGCCCGTGCGGGCGCGTGGCGCACAGCGGGCGTGGTTCGCGGAAGACGGCTTTGCGCTGACGGTCATCCATGCGGATGCGCAGGTCGCGCTCGACGGCATGGTCGGGGTGTTCGACGCCTGGTTTCTCGACGGGTTCGCGCCCGCGCGGAACGACGCCATGTGGGCGCCGGCCTTGATGCAGCGGATTGCCGCGCTCAGTGCGCCCGATGCGCGTGCGGCCACCTACAGCGTCGCCGGCGCGGTGCGGCGTGCTCTCTCCGATGCGGGATTTTCCGTGGAGAAGGCGCAAGGATTTGCGCGCAAGCGCGAGCGTCTCGAAGCGCGCTTGCTGCAAACCGCGGAGCGCGTTCATCCGCTTCTTCCTTACGCCGCGCCGGCCGCAGCCAATCGCGTGGCGATCATCGGCGCCGGCGTTGCGGGCGCCTCGGCCGCGGCCGCGCTGGCGCGGCGCGGCGTAAAGGTCGTGGTGTTCGAGGCGGCGTCCGCACCGGGCGCCGGCGCGAGCGGCAACGCGGCGGGGCTCGTGACGCCTCGCCTCGACCGCACAGATACGGGCGTCGCGAGGCTGCATCTCGCCGCCTATCTGGACGCCTTGCGTGTGTACGCCGCGCTCGGCGTCATCGATGCGGTCGGCGTGGTCGAAATGCCTGATGGCGAGGATGAGGCCGTTGCGCTCGCCGATCTTCTCGCTGATCCGCCGCTGCCGGAGACACACTTTCAGAGACATGCCGCAGGGGCGCTTCATGCGCGCGCCGGCGTCGTGCGTCCGCGCGTTGTTCTCGATTCGCTGCTGAACGGCGTCGACGTGCGCTGTGGCGCGCGCATCGCTTCGCTGAGCCGCTCGCCGGAAGGCTGGGTGCTGCATGATGCAGCGGGAAGCCCGGTCTGCGACGCCGCGGCGGTGGTCGTCGCCAACGGGGCAGCGCTCGCGCGGTTTGAAGAGACTCGCTGGCTGACGCTCGAATATTCGCGCGGGCAGGTGGAGTGCGGGCCGCTGGATGGCGCGCCGCTTGTGCATGCGTTGTCCGGCGATGGATACGCCGCGCCGTTCGGCGGCGACGTCGTGTTCGGCGCCACCTTCGATCGTATTGAAAATGTCGCTGTGGAGACCGACGCCGCATCCCGCACCCGCAATCTCGAAAAGCTCGCGCGGCTGGCGCCGGGCATCGCCGCGCGCGTGCGTCCCGATGCACTGGAGTCGCGCGCGGGCGTTCGCACCGCGACGCCGGACCGCGCGCCGCTGGCCGGGCTTGCGCCGGATGTGGCGGCGTTCAACGCACGCCATGCGGGACTGATGCAGGGGCGGTCGACACGGCGCGATGCGCCCTCGCCCGCGCATGAGGGGCTTTACATTCTTGGCGGCTTCGGCTCGCGGGGATTCACGCTGGGGCCGCTGCTGGGCGAGCGCATCGCGTCCGAGATCTGCGGCGAGCCGCAGTCGCTCGATCAGGGCGCGCTCGATGCGATCAACCCCGCGCGGCTTCTGATCCGCGCGCTGAAACGCGGAAAGCCGGTTTCAGGTTGAGGCGCCGCGAGCGGCGATTTCGTCGCGCAGGGCGCGCTGGCGATGTTCATCCAACGCGTAGTCGCGCACCCACCACGCGGCGAGCAGGTTGAGCACCAGCGGCAGGCAGGTGAACAGCGCGACGAGCGCGGTCATCGCCGTCGGCGAGTTGGCGGCGCCGAGCTTGGCGTCGAAGCCGAACACGTCGAGCACCGCGTAGGCGAGGGGCCCCACCGCCAGGCCGACCTTGCTCGTCGTCAGCATGAGGCCGAAGAACAGCCCCGAACGCTGGCCGCCGGTCTTGGCCGTATCCTCGTCGACCACATCGGCCATCATCGAGCGCACCAGCATCGTGCCCGCGCTCTGCGAAAATCCCGCCAGCACCAGCACGGCGATGCCGATCCAGAACTCGCCCTTCGGAATGAGCGGCGTCAGCGCCAGCATGATCCCCGCGTGGATGCACCCTGCCTGCAACGCGCGATGCTTGCCGATGCGTCGGCCAAGCCACGTCCAGAACGGAATCGCGCAAAGCCCGGAAAGGAAATAGACGAGCAACAGCAGTTCCGAGCTCGCCGTGAAGTGCAGGTAGTGTCGGAAGAGAAAGAGGAACAGCCCGCCCGTCACGCCGTAGCCGACGCCGATCAGAAAATCGGGGCCAAGCACCATGCGCAGGGACTTGTTCTCGGCGAGCGCGCGCAAGGTTTCGCGAAATCCCACATGCGGTTGCGGCGGCAGCGACCGTTCCTTCACGCCCAGCACGCACCACGCCACAGTGATCGGCAGGGCGATGAGCGCCGCATACCCCATGACGTGAACGGCCGTCGCAGAACTGCCGCCGCCCTGCATCACGATCGCTGGCAACAACAGCATCGCGACATAGCCGATCATGCCCGCCACCTGCACCGCGCCCAGCGTGCGCGTGCGGCCATGGTAGTCGGGCTGCAGTTCGCCTGCCCAGCTCAGGTGCGCGATCGTCATGGAGGCGAAGAGCGCGTACATCACAAGCACGCATGCGGCGACGAGCGGGGGCGGCGACCCCGGCTGCAGGCCGACGAACACCAGCCAGATGATCGCCATGAAGAACGGCGTGGTCGCGGCCAGCCAGAAGCGGCGACGGCCGATCCTCGGCGTGGAGCGGTCCTGGAAGCCGCCGATCATCGGGTCGATGACGATGTCGAGGATGCGTGCGCTGAGGAAGATCAGGGAGACGGTGGTCAGCGACAGGCCGAGGTGTTCGTTGAAGTAGGGCGCGAGGAAGATCAGCGACGGCAGCGACAGGGCCAAGAGCGGCATCGACGGCGCAGCGAACGCCGAGAGCTGGAGAAGGCCAATGCGCTGCGGCTCGCTGTTTTCTTCCGCTGTCATTCACGCCGACTCCACACTGACGGGATGTGCGCTCCCACCCTATGGAGTGGCGGGAGGAAAACCGTCGCAGAAAAAGCGGACGAAAGTCCAGCGCTCAGCCCTTCACGACCTTCGTGAGCAGCGGCAAGAGGCGCTCGTTGGCGGCGATGATCGAGCCGGTCTGCATGAAGTCGCCGCCGTCGATCTCGCGGGCGAAGCCCCCCGCCTCGCGCACGAGCAGCGCGCCGGCCGCGAAGTCCCATGGCGCGAGGCTGCGCTCCCAGTAGGCGTCGAAGCGTCCCGCCGCCACGTAAGCAAGATCGAGCGAGGCCGAACCGAAGCGGTGCACGCCCGCCGTTGCGTCAATCACGCGATCGTATTCGGCGAGGAACTTCGTCTTGCCGGGCCCGGTGCGGTTGGGGTGCGCGATGCCGGTGACGACGAGCGCATCGCCGAGCGACATGCGCGCGGCCACGCGCAGGCGCTTGTCGTTGAGGAAGGCGCCGCGTCCCTTTTCGGCGGTGAACATCTCGTTCTTGATCGGATCGTAGACGATGCCGGCGACAAGTTCGCCTTCACGCTCGAGCGCCAGCGAGATGGCGAACTGCGCGAGCCCGTGCAGGAAGTTCAGCGTGCCGTCGAGCGGATCGACGATCCAGCGGTGCGTCTTGTCGGTGCCCAGCACCTCGCCGCGCTCCTCCATGAGAAAGCCGTAGCCGGGCCGCGCCTTCGACAGCTCCTCGAAGATGACCTGCTCGGACTTGTGATCCGCCTGGGAGACGAAATCCGCCGGCCCCTTGCGCGAGACCTGCAGGTTCTCGACCTCCCCGAAATCCCGCGACAGCCCGCGCCCGGCCTTGCGGACGGCGGCGATCATCACGGTCATGAGCGGGGAGGTCGGGGGCATGTCTGTGTATCCGTTTGTGAAAGCGATGCGCTCCGAGGTCCGTCCTCCCCCGCGAGGGGGAGGTGGCCTCGGCGTAGCCGAGGTCGGAGGGGGCGACGACTCCGTCCTGGAGATCGAGCTTGCCGCCCCATCCGTCACGCCGCCTGTGCGGCGCGCCACCTTCCCCTCGCGGGGAAGGACGGTTTGCACGGGCTTTGCGAAACGGAGCCCGCGCTTAGGAAGTTTTCGCGGCTGGGGCAAGGCGGCGCACCTTCGCAGCCTCATCTGCCACGCGCCCCTCCGCGATGAGCCGCGTCGAGTGGCCTTCCACCACGCGCTCCAGGCGCTCCATGAACTCCGCTTTCGGCAGGCCTGCGGGGATCGGGTCGAGGAACTCGATGACCGCTGCGCCCGGCGTCTTCTCCCAGTCCTCGCACTGCCAGCGCAGGCCGAGATTGGTGGCCACCGGCACCACCGGCCAGCCGGAGGTCTCCTGCATGTGCCACACGCCCGAGCGGTAGCGGTGCTTCTCACCCACGCGCGAAAGGTGGCCTTCCGGGTAGATCAGCACCGGGCGGCCTTCATCGGCCGCGCGCACGAAGCTTTCAGAGAGATCCCTGCGCGCTTCCGGACCGCCGCAGTTGTCGACGACGATGGCGCCGAGTTTCTGCAGCACGCGGCCCACGAAAGGAAAGCGCTCGAGGTGGTCGCCGGTGACGAAGGCGATCTCGTCGAACTGGTGGTACATCATGAAGCCGTCGCCGTAGCTCGAATGCTTGGCGGCGATGATGAAGGGGCCCTTGGGCAGGCGCTCGCGGCCGCGCGCCTCGGGCTGGATGCCGCCGACAGTGCGCATCAGCCAGACCATCCGGTTCACGTACCGCCGCACGCCCCAGCGCACCGCGCCCCTGCCGGGGACGAGGGCGAGGACGGCGCACATCAGCACGTAGAGGCCGGAGATCAGCCAGAAGAGCACGTTGAACACGAGGGAACGTATGGGCGAACGCATAAGGGCCTCCACCGGGCCCAGTCTGGCCCGTCCAGGTAAAGATAGTCGATCGCCGGCAGGACTGCAAGTGAGCGTTCACTTACAACACGCTGGTGTCCGCGAGCAGGACCGCGGGCGTCCCGCCGGCAAAGTGGATCGTCCTGAACGGCCGTCGCCTGTTTCAACACCGTATGCCGGCGGGACGCCGGCGGTCCTCATCACGCTTCGCGGCCTCGCATCCGGCTTTTCAGTCCCAAGCCGGAGGGACGAGGCGCTGTCACAAGGCCTGGGTAATGCCGTGCTTGCACACGGCTGGTAATGACACCGTCACAGCGCCCCACACCTCCAACCCTCGCCCGCTTGCGGGAGAGGGTGGTTGCGAAGCAACCGGGTGAGGGCTGGCGCAGAACGAGACTCATTCCGAGAGACTGTTCCCTCACCCTGCTTTCGCTTCGTTCAAGCTGTCCCTCTCCCGCAAGCGGGCGAGGGAACGCTGCTGTTGGCCGGAAAGGGCACAAGCGCGGCGCAACAAAAAACCGCCGGACCCTTGGGGGCCGGCGGCTGATCGCTTGTCGTTGGAAAGGCGCGCTTACTTCGCCTTTTCCTTCAGGAACGCGATGACGTCCGCGCGTTGCTGGGAATCGCGCAGGCCGACGAAGGCCATGGTCGTGCCTGGGATCTTCGCGCGCGGATTTTCCAGGTAGGTGTAGAGTTCCTGCTCGGTCCAGGTGACGCCGGAGTTCTTGTTGGCGTCGGAATACTTGAAGCCTTCGACGGTGCCCGCGGCGCGGCCGATGATGGCGTGCAGCGACGGGCCGACGCGGTTCACGCCGGCGGTGATCACGTGGCACGAGGCGCACTGGCGGAACACCCGCTCGCCGCTGGCGACATCGCCCGACAGCGTCGCGCCGGCGGCGTCCTTGACGGCGAGCGTCACGGGCGGCGCGGCGGGCGTCGCTTCGGCGGGCGGGGCCGCAGGTGCGGCTTCCACAGGTGCGGCGGCGGTTTCGGCGGGCGCGGCCGTTTCGGCCTTTTCCGCGGCCGGCGAGCATGCCGAGAGGGCTGCCAGAAGGATCAGCGCGGTCGCCGCGCCCGTGATGGTCGATACGCGTCTCATGCTCGCTCCAGCGTTTTATGCGCCTCCCCGAGGCGCGTTACGGGCGCTCACTAACGCGCGAACGCGCAGGTCGTCCAGCGCCGGAATGTCGCTCTACCAATTTGCCTCACCACCGCGCTTCGGGCGGCATGGAGGAGAGAATGCTCTCGATGTTGCCGCCGGTTTTCAGGCCGAAGATCGTGCCGCGATCGTAGAGCAGGTTGAACTCCACATAGCGGCCGCGGCGGCGCAGCTGCTCGTCGCGGTCGGCGTCGGTCCAGGGCTGCGCCATGTGTTTGAGTAGCAGCGGCCGGTAGGCTTCGAGGAAGGCGCGGCCCACGTCCTGCGTGAAGGCGAAATCGGCGGCCCAGTCGCCGGTGTTGTGATGGTCGTAGAAGATGCCGCCGACGCCGCGATGCTCGTTGCGGTGCGGGAGCCAGAAATACTCGTCGGCCCATTTCTGGTACTTTGGAAAATAGTCCGCGTCGTGGTTGTTGCAGCGACTTTTGTACGCCGCATGGAAGTGTTTCGCGTCCTCGTGTTTCTGGTCGCGCTGGTCATCCTGCGTGGGATTGAGGTCGCCGCCGCCGCCGAACCACCAGTCGGTCGTCACCAGCATGCGCGTGTTCATGTGCGCGGCGGGGCAGTGCGGGTTGCGCATGTGGGCGATCAGGCTGATGCCGCTGGCCCAGAAGCGCGGATCCTCGCCCGCGCCGCGGACGTTCCTGGCGAACTCCGGGCTGAAGGCGCCGTGCACGGTGGAGATGTGGACGCCGACCTTCTCGAAGAAGCGCCCGCGCATCAGCGACGCCACGCCCCCGCCGAGGTCTTCTGTTCCGTCGCCGCGCTTCCACGCCGTGCGCTCGAACCGCCCCGGCGCGCCGGGGTAGAGGGCGGCGGGGGCCTCGTCCTCCAGCTGCTCGAACGCCGCGCAGATCGTGTCGCGGAGCGCGGCGAACCAGGCGCTGGCCTGCGCCTTGGCGGTGTCGGGGAGGAGGGCGGTCGTATTGGTCTGGGTCATGGCGGCGCACTGTCCCCGGAATGCACGCGCGATCAAGGCGCCCTTTTCATTCCGCGCGCAGCCCGTACATTCCCCGGCTCGATTGACCGGAGGGGACCATGGCTGTGACGAACCGTATCGTGAACCTGCACGGCGGGTCGCCGCGACGGCTGGCAGGCGTTCTCTTCGCGGCGAGTCTCACGCTTGCGCTCGCCGCCGTCGGCGTCGGCGACTCATGGGCGCGCACGCCGCGCGTCAGCGACAGCGCGCGTGCAAGCGCCGCCCAGCAGCATCCCCAGATCGTCGCGCAGTTCGGCGGCGCCGTCGGCGGGTCGACGCAGACCTATGTCGATGGCGTCGGCCAGAAGATCGCGACGGCCGCCGGCCTTCCCGGACGCTGCACGTTCACGGTGATCAGCTCGGAAGTGGTCAACGCCTTCGCGGTGCCGGGCTGCTACATCTACATCACCCGCGGCCTGCTCGCGATCATGAACTCCGAGGACGAGCTTGCTTCCGTGCTCGGCCACGAGGTCGGCCACATCACCGCCGAACACTCCTCCGCGCGCCAGACGCGCGGCACGATCGCCGGTCTCGGCGCCATCGCGGTGGGCATCCTCACCAAGAACGGACAGCTCGCGCAGCTCGCCAGCCAGGCGGGGCAGCTCTACACGCTCAGCTATTCGCGCGGGCAGGAGTTCGAGGCCGACGACCGCGGCGTGAGCTACCTCATCACCTCCGGCTACAATCCGTTCGCGGCGTCCGACATGCTGCAGGCGCTCGGCGTCAACGACGCGCTTTCGGCCAAGACCACCAACCGCACCGCCGGCAGCGAAATCCCCGCGTGGGCCCGCAGCCACCCGATGACGCAGGATCGCGTCACGCGCTCGGCGGCCCTCGCGCAGCGCGCCGGCGCCACGCGCGCGACGCCGGTGGAAAAGACGCGGCCCTATCTGCAGGCGATCTCCGGTGTCATCTGGGGCGACGATCCCGAGCAGGGCTTCGTCAACGGCCGCACTTTTGCGCATCCGAAACTCAAGATCGCCTTCGACGCGCCGCAAGGCTTCACGCTGACGAACACGACGACGGCGGTGCTCGTCTCCGGCCCGAACAACCTGAAGGCGCAGTTCGCCGGCGGCCGGCTGCCGGCGCAAGGCGGGCTCGATGCGTACGCGACGGGCGTGCTGCGGCAGCTCGTCGGGCAGTCGCCGGTGCAGGCCGGCCAGGTCCAGCGTAGCGCCACCAACGGGCTTGAAACATCGCTGCTGCCGGCGCGCGCGCAGACGCAGTCGGGGCAGGTGGTGGACATCGCGGTGTCGGCCTATCGCGTCGGCGATCAGGCGTATCACTTCGTCACGCTCGCGCCCGCGGGCGCGGCGCAACCGATGGCGCCGATGCTCGGCTCGTTCCGCATCCTGACGGACGCGCAAGCCGCGACCTTGCGCGCGCGCCGCATCGAGATCGTCGAGGTCACGTCGCGCGATACCGTGCAGTCCCTCGCTCAGCGGATGGCGTTCACGGACTATCAGGTCGAACGCTTCCTCGCGTTGAACGGACGTGAGGCGAGCACGCCGCTGCGGGCGGGGGATGTGGTGAAGATCGTGAGCTACGCGCGGTAGATAAGGCGGCGACGCACGCCGGCGTCTACGCCGCCGCGATCTACCCGTATGCTCCGGAAGCGTCGCGACAAACACAGTCGAAGGGACCGCCCTTCACCGCGCCCGGAACACCGCGCGGATCGCGGTCACGAAAGTCCCCGCGTGCGCGCTCAGCGGCGGCTTGATGCGGCCGTAGGCGATGTTCTGCGCGGTCTGGCTGACGATGCCGAGCGCCATGGCGGCGAGTACGGCGGGATCGCCCCGGGGGATTTCCTTCGCCTTGATTGCGTGGGCGATGATCCGCTCCACCGCGCTCACGGGGTCGCGGCCGGTCTCCTCCCACAGCGGCAGGAAGCGGTGCAGGCCGAGCAGGTGGAAGGAATAGAGCAGCCAGTCGTCGTCGGCGACGGCGCAGTAGGCGCGCACGGCGGCGTCCACCTGCGCGTCGATGCCCGCGGCGCCGGCGGCGGCGGTCTCGATCACGTCGGTGAGGCGGCGGTGGATGGACAGGAACAGGGCGCCCGCGAGCTCGTCCTTGCTCTTGAAGTGCCGGTAGATCGCGCCCTCGGAAATCCCCGCCTCGGCGGCGATGGAGCGCGTGGTGGCGGCGTCGAAGCCGTCGCGCACGAAGAGCGTGAGCGCCGCGCGTTCGATGAGGGTGCGTGTGTCGGCGGCGGCCATGGCGGCCATCAAGACGGCGGTCGCAGGCGAATGCAAGGGAGGCGGCGGCGATTGCGTTGCGGTGAATCGCGCCGCCGGCGCGATGGAAGCAGGGGGTCAGACGGCCAGCCGTGAATCGTGCATCTTTCTCCGGGCAGCATTTCGTAGCGAGAGCAATCCGCCAACGATCACGAATGTGGACGTCGAGATACTCACCAACGCCGACACGTTGAACGGCAAGGGGAGGAACGCCTTGTCTTCGGTTGAAAACCAGAACTGAACGCCCGGAACAATTCCGACGACAAAGGCCGCTAAGCACAATCCGACCAACGGCCAAGTGTTTCGTTGAACGGCCCACGCCGCCAAAGCGCCAACCATGCTCGACCAAATTGTAAATCCGGCCGCGGTCAGGACAATGGTCAAGTCGCGGATGCTTGGATGGCCATCCTTCCACACAAGCAGGTTTTCAAGAATGTGAGGAAATGTGTGGCTTGCAAACATGGTCGCGTACGGGGACATGAGCCAGACAGCGGCTCCGGTGAAGATCGTTCTTCCCGGCCGGTGAAGGCAGAGGGCGAACGCGATTAACGCCAACCCAAAATGGCTCACGGTGGTTCCCATGGCCATCCAGATTTCGGGGCCGTTCGGATACGCGAATGGATCGACTATGTCGGGCCAGATCGAGCCTGTGAGCACAAAGTTTGATGCCTTTTGTCCAGCGAAGCCGAAGATGCGATGGAAGGCGAGTGGGACGAATGCCAAGCCCAAGATGTAGAACGCTTCCGAGCGAATTCGCCACCCGATCGCGGTCAAGAGGCAACCCGCAGACCATTTGAGTGTTTCGCCCGTGTCCTCCATCGCGCAGAGCTCGCCGTTCATCGCCTGAATCCAGACCGATCGTTTGCTGGGCGCGACAATCATCGCCATGTGCATCACGAAGCGCGCGATCTGATGGTGCAGGTTCACGCTGGCGACTCCCTCAGCTTGCCTGACGGAGACGCCGCGCGCGCCTCCCTGAGCGCGGTGCGGCCAGGACCGGTGATGCGATAGGTATGGCGCGGCGGACGGCCTGGCCTTTCGGGCTCAAGCCACTGGCTTTCGACAAAGCCGCGCTCATTCAGGCGCGCCAATATCGGGTAAAGACTTCCGGACTTGAGGTCCGTCGCTGCGGCGATCTGCAATCCGTACGTCCATTCGCCGCGCTTGTTCGCCAAACTCGCCAGTACCGCGACGGTCTGATCGGAAAGGCGGCGGTATCTCTTTGTCATGCTATAAGTCTACATATGTCGGTATATTGAAGTCAACGCCGCGACTTGCCGGACGCCCGGTTTCGGTTGCGCCCCGGCAAACCGGAAACCCGCCGTTCATGATGTTGGCGAACGCGCCCTTAACTGCGCGGGGCGTATGCCGGGCGTTCGCGCCATGCCTCCGCATGCGCCTGGAGTAAAGTTGCGGTGAGCGCACAGTCCGGTCCCCTCGACGCGACCGTTCCGCCGGAAGGCGAGGAGAACTGGGTCGTGAGCCGTCAGTACGAGGGCCCGAACCGGCGCTTCCGCATGAGCTGGTTCACGCGCCGCAAGGTCCGCCTCGATGATGCGGCGGTTCCCGAAAGCGCCGACGCCGAACCGCTCGAGACGCTGCTGCGTCGCGTCAGCGTGTGGACCGGCATCGCCGGCGCGAGCCGCGACCACCGCGCGCGCTATGTGCACACGCTTGAGGCGCTGGCGAAAAAGGGCCGGCGCGAAGGGCATCGCCACTGGCCGGAGATCATCGAAGCCTCCGCGCGCTATGTGCGCGCGGCCGGCGCCGAGGGCGCCATCGACGAGCCGCTGCTGATGGACGCGATCCTTGCGGCCAACCGCGCGCACTATGAGAACGGCCAGGCCAGACCGCCGCAGGGGCTCGTGACGCGCCTCATCAACGCCTGCCGCGGCAGGCCCTGAACGGCGCGCGTCGCGCGAATTGACTCCGCCGCACTTCCCGGCCCGTACTGCTTGACGCGGCTCAAGGCGACGCTTCCGCGTGTCGGCTTGATGGGTCGCGGAGCGCCACGTGAAGAAAAGCCGCAGCCAACGACCGTCGACGCTTGAAACGCTGACCGCGCTGCGCGTGAAGGCGCTGCCCGTGGATACGCTGCGGGAAAACGTGGTGATGCTCTCGCGCGATTGCCACGCGTTGCGGCCGGAGCGGTTCAAGGGCACGCGCAAGGTCGAGCTGCGGCTGAACGGGCGCGCGATCGTCGCCAACATCCTCATCGTCGATGATCCCGCGCTTGTTGCGGCGGGGGAGGCGGGGCTGACGCGGCCCGCGCTGGAGCGCCTGTGTGCGGCGGACGGCGACGAGGTGCACATCGGGCCCGCGGCGTCGCCGGACAGTCTCGATTTCGTGCGCGCGAAGATCCGCGGCGAGACGCTGCCCGACGACGCGATTTCCGCCATCGTCCGTGATCTCGCCGGTCATCGCTATTCGGACATGGAGATCGCTGCGTTTCTCATAGCGTCGGCGAGCTTCATGACGGCCGAGGAAGTGCTCGCGCTGACGCGCGCGATGGCTGACGTCGGCACGCGCCTGAAATGGGATCGCGATTTCATCGTCGACAAGCACTGCATCGGCGGTATTCCGGGGAACCGCACGACGATGGTCGTGGCGCCCATCGTCGCCGCGCACGGGCTGACGATGCCGAAGACATCCTCGCGCGCGATCACCTCGCCGGCCGGCACGGCCGACACGATGGAAGTACTGGCGCGCGTCGATCTCAACGTGGAGGAGATGCACGCCGTCGTGCAGAAGTGCGGCGCGTGCATCGTCTGGGGCGGGCACGTCAACCTCTCGCCGGCCGACGACGTGCTGATCTCGGTGGAGCGGCCACTGGCCATCGACACGCCGGAGCAGATGGTCGCCTCGATCCTGTCGAAGAAGCTCGCCGCCGGCTCGACGCACCTGCTGGTGGACATGCCGGTCGGGCCGACGGCGAAGATCCGCTCCGGCGCCTATGCGCAGCGCGTGCGCAAGCTGTTCGAGTTCGTCGGCGCGCGCGTGGGCATTTCCGTGGACGTGATGGTGACCGATGGCGCCGCGCCGATCGGGCGCGGCGTGGGCCCGGTGCTGGAGGCGCGCGACGTGCGCGCGGTGCTGGAGAATGCGGCCGATGCGCCGCTCGACCTGCGCGAAAAATCCCTCGATCTCGCTGGCCGCCTGCTCGAATTCGATCCGGCCTTGCGCGGCGGGCAGGGGCGTGCGCGCGCGCAGGAGCTGCTCGACAATGGCGCGGCGTGTCGCGCGATGGACGCGATGATCGCCGCGCAGGGTCCGCCGCCGCGCGCGGTCGCCGTCGGGCGTCTCGTGTCGGAGGTGGCGGCGCCGCGCAACGGCGTCGTGACGTCCATGGACTGCTTCCGCATCGCGCGGCTCGCACGCCTCGCGGGCGCGCCGACCGATCCGGGCGCGGGCCTCGATCTCCTCAGGCGCAACGGCGAGGCGGTGCGCGCGGGCGAGCCGCTGCTGCGCATCCACGGGGAAGAGGAGTCTGATTTCCGCACCGCCGTCGAGGCCGCCGCCCGCGACTGCGGCGTCGTGGTATCGCCGTCGTGAGCGAAACGCTCCTGCACGCCTTTCGCGAAGACGAGCCGCAGGCGCGCGCCTTCGCCGCTGCGCTGGGCGTCGCGCCTCTGTTCGTGGAGACGCATGTGTTCGACGACGGCGAGATCGTCCCGCGCACGCCTGCCGCCGCGCGCACGGTCGTCGTCTATCGTTCGCTGGCGCAGCCGAACGCGAAACTCGTGGAGCTCATGCTCGCCTGCGACGCCTGGCGTCGCGCGGGCGTCGAGCGCCTCGTGCTGGTTGCGCCCTACCTCTGCTACATGCGGCAGGACGCGGTGTTCTCGCCGGGCGAGCCGCTCAGCCAGCAGGTGATCGGCAACCTTCTCGGCGCACGCTTCGAGCGCATCGTCACCGTCGATGCGCACCTGCACCGCACGCCGCGTCTGGAAGACGTGTTCCCGGACGTCGAGTGCGACAACCTTCGCGGCGGCGACGCGATCGCGGCGCATCTGCGCGGTGAGGCGCTTGCCGACGACCTCCTCGTGCTCGGCCCCGACAGCGAATCCGCGCCATGGGTGGATGACCTTGCGCGCCGCATCGGCAGGGAAGGCGCGGTGCTCTCGAAGACCCGGCACGGCGATCGTCACGTCTCCATCGCGCTGCCGGAGCACGTCGCCGTCGCGGGGCGGCCCGTCCTGCTGCTCGACGACATCTGCACCAGCGGCGGCACGCTCGCGACTGCAACGCGCGAACTCCGTGCGCGCGGCGCCGCGGCGGTGGACGTGATCGTCACCCATGCGCTGTTTTCAGCCGAAGCCGGCGCGCGTCTCACGGCGGCGGGACTGCGCCGCATCCGCTCGTGCGACTCCTGTCCGCACCCGACAAATGCGATACCGCTGGCGGCGCTCCTCGCGGACGCCGTGCGAAAGGAATGGACCTCATGAGCGCGCTTCTGCACTTCCACGGCGCGGCCGGCTGCGTCACCGGCTCGTGCGCGTTGCTGGAGACCAAGGAGAGCCGCATCCTGGTGGACTGCGGCCTTTTCCAGGGCCCGAAGACGCTGAAGTCGCTCAACTACGAGAAGTTTCCCTTCGATCCGCGCAGCATCGACGCCGTGCTGCTCACGCACGCGCACATCGATCACAGCGGCCTCCTGCCGAAACTGATGATCGGCGGCTTCAAGGGGCCGATCTTCGCCACCGCCGGCACGCGCGACCTGTGCGCAGTGATGCTGCCGGACGCCGGCGCGATCCAGGAGATGGAGGTCGAGTCCCTCAACCGCCGCAACGAACGGCGCGGTGGCGATCGGGTCGAGCCGATCTTCACGGTGCGGGATGCCAAGGAGGTGATGTCCCAGTTCCGCGTCGTGCGCCTCGGCGACATGGTGGAAGTGGCCGAAGACGTGAGCGCGCGCTGGTGGCATGCGGGGCATATCCTCGGCGCGGCTTCCATCGAAGTGGAATGCGCCGAAGCGGGCAAGACGCCGATGCGACTGCTGTTTTCCGGCGATATCGGGCCCGGCGGACGCGACCTGATGGACGATCCGCAGGGCCCGTCGGGCGTCGATCATCTCATCCTTGAAAGCACCTACGGCGACGTGGAGCGCGCGCCGGTGTCCACGGAAGAGCGGCGCAGCGTCCTCGCGGCGGAGATGTCGCGCGCCTACCAGTCGGGCGGGCCGCTGCTCATTCCCGCCTTCGCCGTGGAGCGCACGCAGGAGCTGATCGTCGATCTGCTCGAGCTCATGGAGGAGAACAAGGCGCCGCCGGGGCCGATCTTCCTCGACAGTCCGCTGGCGATCCGTGCGAGCGACGTCTTTTTCCGCCACGGGCAGGCCGACGGCGCGGACAATCCCTACCGTGCGTTGCGCGAGTCGCGGCTGCTGCGGTTCACCGAATCCGTTGCGGAGAGCCGCGAGATCGAACGCATGAAGGGCTGGCACGTGATCATCGCGGCCAGCGGCATGTGCGATGCGGGGCGCATCCGCCATCATCTCAAGCGCCTTCTGTGGAAGGCGGACGCCACGGTTCTGATCGTCGGCTATCAGGCCGTCGGCACGCTCGGGCGCTTCCTGCTTGAAGGCCGCCGCGAGGTGCGCATCCAGGGCGAGGTGATCAAGGTGCGCGCGGCGGTGCGCGAGATCGACGTCTATTCCGGCCACGCCGACGCGGGCGGGCTCGTGCGCTGGGCGCAGGCGCGGGGGCCGGTGTCGGGGAAGGTGTTCCTCGTGCACGGCGAGCCGCCGAACGTGCGCGGACTGTCCAAGCGTCTCGGCGCGGCTGGATTTGCGGCGGACAACGTCCTCGCGGCGAAGCTCGATGAATCCTACCGCCTGCGCCCCGGCGGCGCCGAAGCCGGCGCGCCCGCGGAACCGCGCATCGCGTGCGATGCGGTGGCCCGGCCCGACTGGCACAATGCGCGTGCGGGCTTCCTCTCGACCCTGAATGCGAAGCTGTCGGCGGCGAAGGATGACGCCGAACGCCAGCGCATCCTCGATGCGCTCGAGGCCGTGCTTGGCGGTTAGCGGCGCGGCGGCGGCAGGTCGTCGTCGTTGAGCAGGATGCGGTGCGCGGCGCCGTCGAGATCCTCGTACTGATCCGACTTGAGGCTCCAGAGGAAGGCGCCCAGTCCCATCGCGCCCAGCGCCACCGCGGCCGGAATGAGGAAAGCTATGATGTCCATGAGCGCATTCCCTGCAGCCTGAGCGCGTTGAGCGTGACGATGAGCGAGGAGCCCGCCATCGCCAGCGCGGCGATCAGCGGCGTCACGTAGCCGAGCGCGGCCACCGGCACGGCGACCACATTGTAGAGCGCCGAGAAGGCGAGGTTTTCGGTGATGCGCTTCTGCGCGGCGCGGGCGGTGTCGATGGCGTCCACGAGCGGGGCGAGGCGTGCGCCGGTGAAGACGATGTCGGACGCCGCCTGGCTCACCTCCACCGCCGTGCCCGGCGAGGCGGACGCGTGCGCCGCCGCGAGCGCCGCCGCATCGTTGAGGCCGTCGCCGACCATCAGCACCTTGCGGCCGTTTGCGCGCAGCGCTTCAAGGTGCGCCACTTTTTCCGCAGGGCGGATTTCCGCGCGCCAACCGGTGACGCCGGACGCGCGCGCGGCTTCGGCCACCGCAATCGTGCGGTCGCCGGAGAGAAGCTCCACCGACAGGCCCCGCTGGCGCAGCGCGGCGATGACGGCCTGCGCATCGGGGCGCAGTTCATCGACGAAGGACACGCGCACGGGCGCGGCGTCGCCCAGCGCGAACCACAGTTCGGCGGCGTCGTCCTCGCTCTCTGGCGCATCCGGCGCGGCGAAGGTGCGGCGCCCGAGGCGCGCGGACACCCCGTCGATCTCGCCGGTGATGCCTTCGCCGGGAAATTCCTGCGGCGCCTGCGCGGGCTTGCCGGGACCGGCGGCGTCCACCAGCGCGCGTGAGAGGGGATGGCGCGAGCAACGTGCGAGCGCGGCGGCGGCGCGCAGCGTGGCGTCGTCGAGGGCGGTCGCGAGGCGCGGCTTGCCGAGCGTGAGCGTGCCGGTCTTGTCGAGCACGACCGTATCGATCTGCGCGAGACGCTCCAGCGCGTCGCCGGATTTCACCAGCACGCCGCGCTTGAACAGGCGTCCCGTGGCGACGACCTGCACGGCGGGCACCGCAAGGCCGAGCGCGCAGGGGCAGGTGATGATGAGCACCGCGACGGCGTTCATCATCGCGCCATGCACGCCGATCTCGGCGAGGCTGGCGACGCCGAGACTGCGCAGGAGCTGCGGACCGAACGCCCAGAAGAGGAAGGTCGAGGCCGCCAGCGTGTGGACGATGGGCACGTAGAGCGCCGCCGCCTTGTCGGCGATGCGCACGAACCGCGCGCGGCCCTGTTCGCCGACCTCGATGAGCCGCGCGAGCTGCGCGACGAGCGAGGATTCCACCGGCGAGGTCACGCGCAGCGTCAGCGGCCGCGTGAGGTTGATGGCCCCGGCATGCACGGTGTCGCCGACGCGCGCGGAGACGGGGAGGGTTTCGCCGGTGAGCATGGCGCAGTCGAAATCGGACGCGCCGTCGAGGATCACCCCGTCCACCGGCGCGCGGTCGCCCGCGGCGAGGACGATGCGGTCTCCCGTGACAAGAGATTTCGCGGCGACGGCCTCGACGTGGCCATCCCCGGAGATGCGCGCGGCGGTTGTGGCCTGCATGGCGAGAAGATCGCGCGCGGCGGTGCGCGCTTTCTCGCGCAGCTGGTGATCGAGATAGCGCCCGATCAGCAGCAGGAAGAGCAGCATGCACGCGCCGTCGAAGTAGGCGCGGTGACCGCCGGTTGCGGTCTCGTAGAGGCTCATGCCGAGCGTCAGCACCACGGCGAGCGAAATCGGCACGTCCATGTTCGCGCGGCCGCGGCGCAGTGCGGCGAACGCCGAACGGAAGAAGGGCTGCCCGGCGTAGAGCGCCGAGGGGATGGCGACGATCGCCGACCACCAGTGCATCATGGTGCGGGTCGAGCCGCCCATGTCGTGGTCCCCGGTCCAGATGGGCACGGAAAACATCATCACGTTCATCGACGCGAAGGCCGCGACCGCGAGCGCGCGCAGCAGCAGACGGCCTTCCTCGTCGATCTGCTTCTGGCCCTCGGCGGGATCGAAGGCTGTGGCGCTGTAGCCTGCGTTCGTGATGGCGGCGGAGATCGCGCGCGCATCGACGCCGCCGCGCGTCCACGCCACGCGCAGCCGGCCGGTGGAGAGGTTGAGGCGCGCGTCCTTCACGCCGGGCAGGGCGAGCAGCGCGCCCTCGATCTTGCGGATGCAGCCGGCGCAGCGCGCGCCCTGCACGAGGAGTTCCAGCGTGTCGGCGCCGCTGTCGTCGGTGCGCACGAAGGCTGTGGGATCGACGTTTGGCGACGAGGCCGGGGCCGCAGGCGCGAGCCCGGACGGGCAGCCGGCTTCGCCGGCGGACGGACTCAGGGCTGTTGCGGCGGCGTCCACGTCATCCTCCGCTCGAACTCGAAGCGCTCGGTTCCGCGGGTAGCGATCCCCTGGAAGGTCCAGGCGCCAAGCGCGATGTTACCAGCATCGGCCACGTAGACGCCATCGCCTTCGGCGGTGAAGGTCACGGCGCGCTCATCGCGCGTCGTCGCCGGGCGGCGCACCTTGCCTTCGATGGCTAGGCCCTCGACCGGACGGCCTTCTCTGTCGACGAAGCGCACCCTGAGCTGCGCGCCGGCGCCTTGCGGCAAAGCCTCCATGCCGGCGCTCCAGCCAAGGGCGTTCTGGGCGGCGCGTTCGGCGAGCTTGTCGTTGTAGTTCAGGCCCTGGAGATACGACCGCTTCACGTCCTCGCCGGGAAAGGTGCGCACCGCCACGATCGAGAACGCGATGTTGATGGCGATGATCGCCGCGAAGAAAAGCAGCATCGCGACCAGCACGTGCCTGCCGGTGATCGCGCCCTTGTCCGGCTGCGCCGTCCGCGTCGTCATCGGGAACCTCCGGCCATGAAGATGGCGTGCCGCTCGCTGCTGATTCCGGTCTTGGGTTCGACCAGCACGAAGCGGATGTCGTTTGAGCTCTGCGTCGCGGCGTTCGAGACCACGTAGATGCGCATGCTGGTGACGTTGTCGGAGCGCGCCGTGACGACGAGGCCGCCGTCGGCCGTGGCGGGCAGGGCCATGGCGGTGATCTTGGCGTCAGGCAGACCCTCCACGCGCAATTCAAGCGTGCGTTCGCGCGGCTCCTTGTTGATCACGCGGACCATGTAGCCGTTGCGGATCGAGCCGTCCGACAGGCGCACGAAGGGCGGGCTGCGGTCGCGCATGGCGTCCAGCGACAGCGTCGTGCGGTTGAGCAGCGCGTAGAGCATGACCGCGCTCACAATCACCAGGACGACTGCATAGAGGATCGTGCGCGGACGCACGAAACGGTAGACCGGGCTTTCGCCGCGCTTGGCCCGATCGACGTTCTCGTAGGAATCGTAGGCGATCAGGCCCTTCGGGCGACCGACCTTTTCCATCACCGCGTCGCACGCATCGATGCACAGCGCACAGTTGATGCATTCGAGCTGGTCGCCCTCGCGGATGTCGATGCCCTCCGGGCACACGGCCACGCACTGGCGGCAGTCGATGCAATCGCCCCGGCCTTCCCAGCTCGCGTTCTTCTTGTGCGCGCCGCGTGGCTCGCCGCGGGCGACCTTGTAGGTGACGCTCAGCGCATGCTTGTCGGTCATCGCCGCCTGGATGCGCGGCCACGGGCACAAGTAGGTGCAGACCTGCTCACGCATCGTGCCCGCGAGGGCGTAGGTGGTGAACGTCAGGATCGCGATGAAGAGATAGACGGGCACAGACGCCTGCCCCGTGAAGATGTTTCGCATCAGCGTCGGCGCATCGCCGAAATAGAACACCCACGCCCCGCCGGTCAGCGCGGCGATCAGAATCCACAGGAGGTGCTTGGTGGCTTTCTTGCGCGCCTTGTCGAAACTCAGCGGCGCCTTGTCGAGACGCATGCGCGCATTGCGGTCGCCCTCGATCCAGCGTTCGACGTGGATGTAGAGGTCGGTCCACACGGTCTGCGGGCAGGCGTAACCGCACCACACCCGCCCGAACAGCGCCGAGGAGAGAAATATCCCTACCGCCGCCACGATCAGCAGACCGGTGACGAAGTACACCTCCTGCGGCCACAGCTCGATGAAGAAGAAATAGAAGCGGCGCCCCTCGAAATCGACGAGCACCGCCTGATCTGGCGCCCCGGCGCCGCGATCCCAGCGGATCCACGGCGTCAGGTAGTAGATCGCCAACAGGACGATCATCGCCCCCCATTTCAGCGTGCGGAACGGGCCGCCGCTGATCTTGGGGTAGATCGGCGTGCGCTTCTTGTAGAGGGCGCGCGCCGCCTTCGAATTCACCGCCTCGGCGTCGATCTCAAGCGAGCCGTGGTCGGCGTCGCGACGATCTATGAGCGTCGTCTTGCTCATGGAGTCGTCGTCGCCGGCGCGGGCGTCGCCGCCGGATCGGTTGCGGGGACCGCCACCGGCGCCGGTTCAGCTTCGCCGCCGCCGAGGCCGTACACGTACACCGACAGCGCGCGGATCATCGCCGGATCGAGACGCGCTTCCCACGTCGGCATGACGCCGCCGCGGCCGAGTTCGATCTGCTTGCGCACTTCCTCGCGCGTTCCGCCGTAGAGCCACACGTCGTCGGTGAGGCTCGGCGCGCCGAAGGCGCGGTCGCCGCCGCCGGTCGGCCCGTGGCAGGCCACGCATTGGGCCTGAAACACCGCCGCGCCGCGTGCCGCCGCCGCTGCTTCCGGCTTCGCACGTTCGCGGGCCGGGGAGAGCGTGAGGACGTACTCGGCGACATCGCCGATCTCACGCGGCGTCAGCAGCTGGTCACGGCCATACGCGGGCATGACGGAGAGGCGCGTCTCATCGTGGGTCGACCGCACGCCGACACGCAGCGTGTGCTCGATGTCCTTCAGCGTGCCGCCCCAGATCCACACGTCGTCGGCGAGGTTCGGGTACCCCGGCGCGCCGGCCCCGCCCGCGCCGTGGCAGGTGCGGCAGTTATCGCCGAAGGTCGTTTCACCGGCGGCGCGCGCGAATTCCGCGAGCTGCGGGTCCGCGACGATCTGGTCGTAGGTCGCCGTGCTCAGACGCTCGAAGGACGGCTTGCGCGCCGCCTGCAGGATCTGGATCTCGGCCGCGACGTTCTTGCGGTCCGAAAAGCCGAGCGTGCCGGGCGTGAACCCGTTCGGCGTCGGCCAAGCCGGCATCAGCACCCAGTACACCGCCGCAACCGCGATGCACGCGTAGAAGATGTATAGCCACCAGCGGGGCAGGGGCGTGTCGAGTTCGCGGATGCCGTCCCACTCGTGACCGGTGGTCGCGGTGCCGCTGAATTCGTCGATGGCGTGGTGTTCAGGCCCATTTTTAGGCGTGGTCATCGTCTTCGTCCTTGTTCAGAGGCGCGCGAGCGGCGTTTTCGAAGGTCGCACGGTTGTTGGGCCACAGGGCGTAGAGCACCGCCGCGAGAAACAGGGCGACCGCAAACGCCAGTCCCCATGTTTGCGCGAAGTGCGAGGCTGCCTCGTAGGTCATCGCATCACCGCTGGTTCTCAGGCGCGTCGGCCTGGTAGGTGCTGAAATCGACGCCGGCGCCGAGCATCTGGAGATACGCAATGAGCGCATCCATTTCCGTCAGCCGGGTCGCGTCGCCGTCGTAGTCGCGGGCCTTGACCGTCGGATACCGTCCCTCGAAGGCGCTGGCGCCGTCGCTGTTGGGATCAGCCTGGGCGCGAAGGTCCGCTTCGGCGTTCGAGATCTGGTCCGCCGAATACGGCACCTTGAGCATCGCGTTCGTGCGCAGGTGGTTGCCGATGTCGTCGGTGCGCAGGTCCTTGGCCTCGAGGAAGGCGTAGGGAGGCATCACCGATTCCGGCACCGTGGAGCGCGGATCGACGAGGTGGGCGCGGTGCCACTCATCGGAGTAGCGGCCGCCGACGCGCGCCAGGTCTGGACCCGTGCGCTTCGATCCCCACTGGAACGGGTGGTCGTACATGCTCTCGGCGGCGAGGCTGTAGTGACCGTAGCGTTCCACTTCATCGCGGAGCGGACGGATCATCTGCGAGTGGCAGGTGTAGCAGCCCTCACGGACGTATATCTGCCGGCCCTTGAGCTCGAGGGGTGTGTAGGGACGAACGCCCTTCACCTCTTCGATGGTGCTCTCGATGAAGAAGAGCGGGGTGATCTGCACGAGGCCGCCGATGGAGACGACGAGCAGGATCCCGACAACCAGGATGAGCGAGTGACGCTCGAACCATTTGTGGAAGTTCCACATGATGCGCCTCTATTCAGCTGCGACGGCGGCGGGGGCCGCGTTGGGACGGGTGACGGCTTCCGGCGCATCGCCACGGGCGGTCCGCCAGAGGTTGTACGCCATCAACAGGGCGCCGATCAGATAGAGCAGACCGCCGACCGCACGGATGATGTAGTAGGGATGCATCGCCTCGACGGTCTCCACGAACGAGTACTGGAGGAAGCCCAGCTCGTTGTAGGCGCGCCACATGAGGCCCTGCATAACGCCCGCCACCCACATCGAGGTGATGTAGAGAACGATGCCAAGCGTCGCGATCCAGAAGTGCCATTCGACGAGCGCGGTCGAGTAGAGCCGCTCACGGCGCCACAGCCACGGCGTCAGGCAGTACAGGGCGCCGAAGCTCACGAAGCCGACCCAGCCGAGTGCGCCGGAGTGCACGTGGCCGATGGTCCAGTCCGTGTAGTGCGACAGCGAGTTGACCGCGCGGATCGACATCACCGGACCTTCGAAGGTCGACATGCCGTAGAACGCGACGGACACGACGAGCATGCGGAGCACGGGGTCCGTGCGCAGCTTGTCCCATGCGCCTGAGAGCGTCATCAGGCCGTTGATCATGCCGCCCCACGAGGGCATCCACAGCATGATGGAGAACGTCGCGCCCAGCGTCTGCGCCCACATCGGCAGCGCCGTGTAGTGCAGGTGGTGCGGGCCCGCCCAGATGTAGAGGAAGATCAGCGCCCAGAAGTGGATGATCGACAGGCGGTACGAGTAGACCGGACGGTCAGCCTGCTTCGGGACGAAGTAGTACATGATGGCCAGAAAGCCGGCGGTGAGGAAGAAGCCCACCGCGTTGTGCCCGTACCACCATTGCGTCAGCGCATCCTGCACGCCGGAGAAGGCCGAGTAGCTGAACGTGTCAGCGAAGGAGATCGGCAGCGCGAGGTTGTTGACGATGTGCAGCATCGCGATGGTGACGATGAACGCCAGATAGAACCAGTTCGCGACGTAGATGTGCTTTTCCTGGCGCTTCCAGATCGTGCCGAGGAAGACGAGCAGGTAGACCACCCACACGAGCGTGAGCCAGAGGTCCACGTACCATGGCGGTTCCGCATATTCGCGGCCTTCCGTGATGCCGAGCAGGTAGCCCGTGCCGGCGAGAAGGATGAAGAGCTGGTAGCCCCAGAACACGAACCACGCCCAGGGTCCGCCCGCGAGACGGGCGCGGCACGTGCGCTGCACGACGTAGAAGGACGTCGCGATGAGCACGTTGCCGCCGAAGGCGAAGATCACCGCTGACGTGTGCAGCGGACGCATGCGTCCGAAATTCAGCCAGCCGAAATCGGGGAAGTAGAAGATGTTCGGAAAGGAGAGCTGCAGGGCGATGATCACGCCCACGAGCAGTCCGGCGATTCCCCAGAACGTCGAGGCAATGACGCCCGCCTTCACGATTCCGTCTTCGTAACGCGTTTCCACCGCGTTCGGGTTCGGCGTGATGTACGCGCGCACCAGCGCGAAGATACCCAGAAGGAACGCGCCCATGGCGGTGTACATCTGGATTGCGAATGGTCCGTCATGTGTGCGCGCCGCACCCCAGAGGGTCAACGCAATGCCGATGACGAGAACCAGGCCTATGGCGAGTGGCGAGTAGCCTACGTCGCTGGCATTCTGTCGTGAGTTCATGCTCCGCTCCCGCAACGCCCCTACGGCTGCGCAGTAGGCTCTTGCGCCAGACTGTAGGGTCGAACTTTGATTTGACTCAAGCACGGTCTATTCGAAATGTGGCATATGCGAAGAACCGGGGCGCGAATTGTCGCGCCGCGTTTCCGGGCGAAGAAAATCGTTTAAGAGTCTTGTGCCCGGCGGCCCTTGGCCCGGTGCTTGGGCCCGGTGCTTGAAGGAAGATGCGCGATGCGAAACCTGATGCGAAACGCCACACTACGCCGGAGCGCGGCACCCGTTTCACCGGATCGTCACGAACAGGCGTATCGTGTGGCGCTTCTGGTTCTTCCGCCCGTCTCGGCGTGGCTGGCCTTTAGCCAGTCGGCGCGGGAGCATGCGCTTGATGTGTTGCTCGGGCAGGGCGCCTGCGGCAATCTGTTCATGACGACGGATTCGCCGCTTTTGCTGGGTCATTGCCTCGCGTGCTGGTCTTCCGGCGCAACGGCGGGCATCGCTGCATTCCTCGCGGTCGTCGCCGCGCGGAGCCTCGTCGGGTACGCGGCGGCCGCGCAGCGCTAGCGTTCCGCCGGGCGGCGGAAGAACCTGCTGAATCAAGAAATCTGCCTGGCATGATCGGTCGAAATCCGGTTGTTCGGTGACTCGGACGGTCGTCCGTCCGCCACCTTCAGACGCGCGCACGATTCCGAAATCGAATGTCCGGTCAGACTGCGCGGGAATGCCGCGCCGGACTCGCCTGGTGGTGGCTGTCGAAGGCGCTGGCGACGACCCGGGCAAGGCGCCGGGCGTCCTGCGGGATCATCAGCCGGTCGCCGTCCAGCGTGACGAGAGCGTCGCGGGCTGGCGCGGCGAGGCGCGCGACAGCTTCTGGAAATGCGGCGATTCCGCCATGCGGCGCGAGATCGACCTCGAAGTCGCACAGGATGCGCTCGATGATGTCCTTGCGCGTGCGATCGTCCTCCGTGAGCGCATAGCCGCGCGCCGTCGGCAGCACGCCCTTGCGCACGGCGCGGGACCACTGGCCCACGTCGGGATTGTTTTGCGCGTAGCCCTGCGGGAGATTCGAGATCGCCGACGCGCCGAGACCGACCAGCACCGCGCAGTCGTCGTCCACATAGCCCTGGAAATTGCGGTGCAGGCCGCCCTCGCGCGCCGCGCGCGCCAGGGGGTCGTCGGGCCGGGCGTAGTGATCGAGGCCGATCTCCATGTAACCCGCCTCGAGAATTGTCTCGGTCACGGCGGCGGCCTGCGCCGCGCGCGCGCTGATGTCGGGCAACGTATCGGCGTCGATCAGGCGCTGGCGTGTCTTGAACCACGGCACGTGCGCGTAGCCGAACACCGAAAGGCGATCCGGTCCCAGCGCCAGCGCCTTGCGCGCGGACGCGCGGGCATCGTCGATGCTCTGTGCGGGCAGGCCGTACATGAGGTCGAAACTGATGCCCCGGACGCCCGCATCGCGAAGCATCTTGACGGCGCGCGCGACGGTTTCTTCCGGCTGGATGCGGCCGATCGCGGCCTGCACATGCGGGTTGAAGTCCTGCACGCCGAGCGATGCGCGCGTCACGCCAGCGCGCCCGAACGCCGCCACGTGCGCGGGCGTGAGCGTGCGCGGATCGATCTCTATGGCGTGTTCGGAAACCGCTGACAGATCAAGGTCTTCGCGCAAGGCGCCCATCACCGCGTCGAGGTCCGCTTCAGTCAGGATGTTGGGCGTGCCGCCGCCCCAGTGAATGCGCCGGACGGGCGCCTTGCCGGTCAGGCCAGACACAAGCGCGATCTCGTCGCGCAGCGCATCGACATAGTCCGCGACAGGCTCGCGCCGCCGCGCCGCTTTCGTGTTGCAGCCGCAGTACCAGCAGATCTCCTTGCAGAAGGGGATGTGCAGGTAGACCGACAGCGGCGCGCCGCCGCCGGCCAGACCTGCAAGCCAGGCGCCGTGAGTCTCCGCGCCGACCTCGGGAGAGAAATGCGGCGCGGTCGGGTAGCTCGTGTAGCGCGGGAGGTTCATTTCCGCGTACGGCGCGTGGCGTTCATCCATGAAGGGCTCATCGGCCAGCCGGGCGAACGCGGCTTTGACCCCGGTCAAGCGGGGGTGCGACAGGATGCGCCGGCGCTTGGCCGCGTCTGCGCCGGCCTACGTAGAATCCCTTAGGGGGATGATCTGAATTTTTGGGTCGACCCAATCCGCGTAGTCATGAGGCATCGAAATCACGGGAAGCGATCATGGCGATGCTGGCGACACGGGACGATCCTGCAACTATCCGGCCCCTTCCGGCCGCGGTCGGGCGTGACGTGATCGCCTTGGCGCCTGGCGTCTCGGCCCACGGAACGATCGCGCCAGTGGCGCGTGACGCGGCGATCTTCGCGCAGGAAGACGAGGTCGCCCACGTCTACAAGGTGATTTCTGGCGCGGTGCGCATCACCCGCCTCCTGGCCGATGGCCGCCGCCACATCGTCGCCTTCTGCTTCCCCGGCGAGCTGTTCGGGCTCGAAGCCGGCGACACCCACCAGTTCGCGGCCGAGGCGGTGGTCGCCTCCCGCATCGCCTTCGTGCGCCGGTCGGCGGTGGCGTCGGAGGCCGAGCGCAACGGCGACGCGATGTGGAACGTCTGGCGCCTCATGGCGCTGGAACTCGGCCGCGCCCAGGATCACGCGCTCGTCCTCGGGCGGCTCAACGCCGAGGAACGTGTCGGCGCCTTCCTGCGGGACATGGCCGCGCGCACCGGGTCGGACGATTCGATCGATCTGCCGATGTCGCGTACGGATATCGCCGACTATCTCGGTCTCACCATCGAAACCGTCTCGCGCACGCTGACCCACATGGAGCGGCAAGGCGCCATCCGGTTCGCCGGCGCGCGCCGCATCCACCTGCGCGGCGGGCGCGCACTCGCGCAGGTCGCCTAAGGCTTCATCGCGGCCTTCGTCGCGGCGTTCCTCATGGCGCGCCGATCGCCGAACGGATCGCCTGCGAAAGCTCGTCGCGCAGCAGCGGCTTTTCCACGATCGGAATCCGCAGGCTGTCGCAGCGCGCGCGAAGCGTCGGGCCCGGATGACTGGTCATCAGGATCGCCGGCGCGGAGACGCCACGCGCGCGCACCATCTCGATCAGGTAGAGCCCGTCGCGCTGCGCCAGGCGATGATCGACGACAAAACACTCCGCGCGCGGCAACTCCCGCAGGTCCAGAATGTCTTCCGCGCTGCTGAAAGGCAGCACGCGATAACCCTCCACTTCGATACCGAAAGTGAGGGCGTTGAGCAGCGCATCATCATCATCGACGACAATCACCGTGCGATCCCGATGCGGATCTGCGGCATCCATGACGGATCCCTTCCAACGATTTCAGCGAAGGAACATAGACAGCCCGCGATGCGCGGCCTTGACCCACCGCAAATGGCCCTCAGCTTCTGCTGACGAGTACAAGCCGCACCAGCTCGGAGAGGCTGCCGGCCTTCATCTTCGTCATCAGGTTCGCCCGGTAGATTTCGACCGTACGCGCGCTGATGCCGAGATCGAACGCGATGGCCTTGTTGGCGTGTCCCGCGACAAGCCCTTCCAGCACGTCCTTCTCGCGCCCGGAGAGCGTGGCGATCCGCTGGGCGATCTCGAGCTTCTCGGCCGCCCGCTGGTCGCCGAGCGCGAGCGACTCGCGGCTTGCGTCGAGCGCGGCGAGCAGGCGGGTTTCCTCGAACGGCTTCTCGATGAACTCCGCCGCGCCCGCCTTCATCGCCTCCACGGCGAGGGGGATGTCGCCGTGCCCGGTCATCACGATCACCGGAAGCGTGGCGAGACCGCGCGCGGCGAGCGAGCGCAGCAGGTCCAGCCCCGACATGCCCGGCATGCGCACGTCCGTCACGATCCATCCGGGCTCGAAGGATCCCGGCTGGTCGAGGAAGCTTTCCGCGGAAGGGTAGGCGCGCACGCGGTGGCCGCTCGCCTCCAGCATGAAGGCGAGGGAGTCGCGTATCGCGTCGTCGTCGTCGATGACGTGGACCACCCAGTCAGGTTTCATCTGGCGCCTCTGGCGGAATTGTGAAGACAAACGTCGCGCCGCCGCCCGGCGTTTCCTCGATCCAGATCTTGCCGCCGTGCGCATCGATGATCGTACGGCAGATCGACAGGCCCACGCCCATGCCGGTCTTCTTCGTGGTCATGAACGGCTCGAACAGCCGTTCCGCCAATTTCGGGCCGATGCCTGGTCCGGTGTCGGACACGCGCACCACCGCGCCGCCATTCTCGCCTTCGGCGGTGGCGATGGTGAGTTCCCTCCGGGCGCCGCCCACCATCGCCTCGACGGCGTTGCGGATCAGGTTGAGCAGCACTTGCTGGATCTGCACCTTGTCGGCGAACACCGTGTCGGCGACGTAGCCGCGCACGGTACGCACGCGCACGTCGCTGCTCCGCACGCCCACGAGCGCCAGCGCGAGCGACTCCTCGATGACTTTCGACAGGCTCTCGTTGCGCCGCTCGTTCTCGCCGGTCGCCACGAATTCGCGCAGCCGGCGGATCACGTCGCCCGCCCGGATCGCCTGCGCGGTGGCCTTCGCGATCGGATCGCGCAGCCGTTCGGTGTCGGGCGCCGGGGATTCCAGGAGTCGCGCGGCGCCGCGCAGATAGTTCGCGATCGCCGACAGCGGCTGGTTCAGTTCGTGCGCGAGCGCCGAAGCCAGTTCGCCCATCGCCGTCAGCCGCGAGATGTGGACGAGTTCGGACTGCAGTTCCTGCAGGCGCGCCAGCGTGGCCTGCCTCTCCGTCAGGTCGCGCACGAAGCCCGTGAAATAGTGGGATTTGCCGGCCCGCACCTCGCCGACGGCGAGTTCCATGGGGAAGGTCGATCCGTCGCTCCGCTCGCCGACGACGATCCGGCCCTGACCGATGATCCGCTTCTCACCCGTCTGCAGGTACCTGTCGACATAGTCCCCGTGCGCCTTCTGGTAGGGCGCCGGCATCAGGCAGGAGACGTTGCTGCCGATCACTTCGGCGGCCTTGCGTTTGAACAGCCTTTCCGCGGCGACGCTGAACGAGTGGATCGCGCCGCTGGAATCGATCACCACCATCGCGTCGGGGACGGTGTCGAGGATAGACTGCAACAGCGCCTCGCGCTGCAGTATTCGCTCATTGACGGCGTGCGCTTCCGCGTTCGCGCGGAACAGGCGCTCCCCGACGAGGGAGGCGGCGACGCCGAGCAGCGCGAAAATCGCCGATTCGACAAAGCCGCTCGCGCCCGGACTGTGCCAGCCGAGCGCGGCGCAGGCGACGATCCCGGCGGTGGTGGCGATCAGGCCCGGCCACTTGCCCCCGAGAGCGGCGCCGATCAGCACCGAGGGCACCAGCAGCAGGAAGGTGGCGGCGGGTCCGACGACGGGCGACAGCGCCTGCCGCAGGAGCAGCGCCGCGAGCACCGCCGCGATGGAGACCGCAAACGCGATGCGCGCGTTCGCGCTCCGCGCCCCGAGAAACGAAACTCGCTTCGGGGGCGCGCCGTCCTCGGGCCGGGCGGACAGTATCGTCATGTTTTTCCAGGTCTGGGGCATCTTCCTACGACTGGTCGGGGAGACCGCCAACAGCGCCGCTTGATCCTTCTCAATGCCGGCCGGACGCAGGCCGCGCAACTTGGCTCGGCGGCGTGCGTGTCGCGATTGAAGGGTTAAGGCGATGGCGCTCAAGGATGTTCTGGTCGTCCTGTCCGGCGATGAAGGCGACCAGCACGTCATTGCCAGCGTCGATACGATGGCGATGTTCGCACAGGCGCACGTGGCGGCGACGCTCGTGGCCCCGATCCCCGATCCCGTCTTCGTCGGCGACATGATGGGCGGCGGCCTCGCGCTCGGCGACTTCATCACCTCCGTGCGCAAGGAAGCGACCGAGTCCCAGGAAAAGATCCGGGTCGCGCTGGCGCGGACCAATCTCGGCTTCGAGCAGCGGCTCGTGATCGCCCAGACGCTGACCGCGTGCGACATGGTCGTCACCCAGGCGCGGCACGTGGATCTTACCGTCATGGCGCGTCCGTCGAAGGATGGATCGGGATTTCGCCAGGAACTCCTTGAGGCCGTGCTGATGGAATCCGGGCGGCCGCTGCTCCTGCTGCCGCGGGGATGGAAGACGGATGGCCGCGTCCAGACGGTGTTCGTGGCATGGAATGCGGGACGCGAGGCCGCCCGCGCCATCGGCGACGCCGCGCCGTGGCTTGATGCGGCGACGAAGATCGTGATCGGCACCGTTGACGCCAAACCAGGATTGCGTGGTCACGGCGAGGCGCCGGGCGTCGACATCGCCACGCACCTCGCGCGGCACGGCCACGCCGTGGAGCTGCGCAATGTCGACAGTCTGGGCGCGGCGACCGGCGAGGCGATCCTTGAGGCGGCGGAAGCTTCGGGCGCCGATCTCATCGTCGTCGGCGGCTACGGGCACCCGCGCCTGCAACAGGCGCTTTTCGGTGGCGTCACGCGCACGATCGTGGAATCCTCCAAAGTCCCGTTGCTGATGTCTCACTGAGCGAACCGGTACATGATTGCACTCAAGCGCATTACGCTCCGTCTCGCCCGCAATCCGGAAGCGGGTTTTCCCGATGGCGACAACCATCGCGGCTATACCATCGTGGCGCCGCTGGACGCCGAAGGACGTCTCGACGTCGATGCGTGGCGCGCGGAACGGAAGAAGTGCACGGTGATCCGGTTCTCGCCGGACGCCGACGAGCGCGCGGACGGTTGGCTCACGCATCACGGCTCGCACTGGAGCTTCCGGTACGATGAGGCCGATGAGGGGCCGGACGAACCGCTGTTCCGCCTCAGCGAGCACAAGCTGGTTGCCGGCGAATACGTGTCCGTGGCCGATCCGGACGGGCCGACTCTCGTCTACCGCGTCGCTGACGTCGTTCCTGTGACGGTCTGAAGCCGTCGCTGCAAGTTGGCGTGAACGCACGAGATGGCTGAGCTGATCCGGAGTCTCGCACTCGCAACCGTCATGGTCGCCAGCACGGTCCTAATCCACTTCTGGGGCCTGATGGCGCTCATCCGGATCATGGGAGAGAGCAGGGCGCACAAGCGCGCACGCGGCGGGCATCTCGGCCAGGCTGGCCTCATCCTGTTCGTGGTGTTCGGGATATTCGCGCTGCACACGATCGAGATATGGCTATACGCGGTCCTCTATCTCTGGCTCGGCGAAATGAACGCGCTGGAGCCCGCGCTCTACTTTTCCACGGTCACCTTTGTTGCGCTTGGTTACGGCGATATCGTGCTCAGCCCGCAGTGGCGCCTTGTCAGCGCCATCGAGGCGGCCAACGGCGTCATTCTCGTGGCGTGGTCCATGACGTTCATGTTCTCGGTCACCGGCCGGCTGCGCACGCTTGAGCACGACTGGCTGGACAGAAACGACTGAGCCTCACGGCGCCGCGGTCGTGCAGACCTTAGGCGTCATGGCTTCACCGACGCCGCCGGCGAGAACCGGCGTGAGCGCGACGGGCTCGGGCGTCACGCGCCGATCGATCACGGTGTCGTCTGCGCCCAGCGCCTCGCGGGAAACCACGCCCATCGTATGCGCGGCGCAGTCGAAACGCAGCGTGGCCTGTTCCGTCTGGAAGACGGTCTCGCCCGAATACTCCTTCGGCAGGTCCTGCGCCCAACCTTCGAGGTAGGGATGGCGGATGCGCACGACGACGTCGGTGAACTTGCCGGCCGCGTCCGCCTTGGTCTGTGCGGGATCGTACAGGATGGCGCCGCCGTCGGCGCTCTGCGCAACCGGAACCCATTGCAGCGCCGGGATATTCTCGGCCGCGGGCGCCGTCTCGTCGGTCTTCGGGTTGCCGCACCCCGCCAGCGCGAGGGTCGAGGCGGCGATGGCGAGCAGTGCTGCGCGTGCGAGGAGCATTGTCTTCATGGCGTTGATCTCCGTGTCGAAGTCACTTGGGCGCCGGGACATCGTCGGCGGCGGGCGGCTGCTGGATCGATTTCAGGTAGGCGATGAGGCTGTCGACCCCTTGCGGGTTGAGTTCGAACTGCGGCATGTCGGGGTGTCCGAGCTTGATGCCGGAAATGAGTTCTTCGGTCAGCGTATCGGCGCGATAGCGCGACAGGATGGTGCGGAACACCGGCGCATCCGCGCGCGGGCTGTCGCCTTCGACGCCCGGCGCATGGCAGCTGCCGCACTGTTCCTCGGCGACCGCGCGGCCGTCCAGGATGGCGTCACCCGTGCCAGCGCGGGCCGCCTCGACGCCTGCTGTCTGCGGTGCGCAGGCCGCAAGCAACGCCGTCGCGGCGGTGGCGATCAGGAAGCGCATCGGTCGCGCGGCCATGTTTGTCCCTCGTTTCCGTCGATGAATGGTAGCCGGTCTCCCGGCCCGCCCGTTGATGCGGGTCAACACGGTGCGAGGATTATCACGCGCGGGCTACATCATCCATCGCGCGATGATGTTGCGGTGAGTTTCGCTCGTGCCCGAGTAGATTGTCGCCGCGCGCACCGCGAGATACTTGGCCATCGCGTGCGCCCCGTCCTCGTTCCCGGCGCCGGAGCAGCGCGGCGCCGCGGCCGTGGGACCGAAGACATCCAGCGCGAAGGCGGCCACCTTCTGGTGCAGCTCGCTGCCGATCAGCTTGAGCATCGAAGGATTGACGTCGTCGTTGGCTCCCGGGCGGCCCGAGGGCAGGGCGTCCTGCTCAATCTGCGCGAACGCCTCCAGCTCGATCTGGAGGCACGCAAGCCGGGCATATAGGCCCTCATCGAGGTCGCCGGACGCCGCGAGCGCCTGCGCCCCGCGATGCAGGATGCGGCGCACCAGCGCTGACGGCGAATTGTTCGACCGGGCGAGCTGCATGAGCCGCTTCGCGACGCCCCAGCCTTCGTTCTCGGCGCCGATCCTGTTCGCGACCGGCACGCGCACGGCGTCGAAGAACACCTGGTTGACCTCATGCTCGCCCGCGAGGTCGATGATCGGCGCAATGGAAATGCCGGGCGTATCGAGATCCAGAAGCAGGAATGTCAGCCCGCGCTGTGGCATTCCCTCCGCTGAAGTGCGCACGACGGCGAACATGCGGTTGGCGAGATGCGCGCCCGTGGTCCAGATCTTGGTTCCATTGATCACATACGTATCGCCGTCCCGCTCCGCCCGTGTCGAGATCGTCGCGAGGTCCGAACCGGCGCCCGGCTCGGAAAAGCCCTGGCACCACATGTCCTCGCCGGCGAGCATGGGGCGCAGGTAACGTGCGCGCTGCGCCGGCGTGCCCTGCTCGATGATCAGCGGGCCGAGGCTGCGCAGACCTGTCGCGAAGAGCAGCGGCGCGTCGTTCAGCGCGCAGTCGCGTTCGAAGAGAAAGCGCCGCCGCGCGGACCAGCCCGTCCCGCCCCAGTCCGTCGGCCAAGCCGGCGCCACCCACCCACGTTCGTAAAGCCTGCGGTGCCAGATGCGACAGGCGTCCATGTCGGCGTGGACGCCGAGCGTGCGGCGGCCGGCATCGCGCAACTCGGGCGTAAGCGCTGTGTCGAGAAAGGTGCGCACCTCTTCCAGAAAGGCCTCATCGTCTGTCGCCGCGGTTCCCGCGACGGCGCGGCATGCAGCGCCTGACATGATTCAGTCCTCCAGGCGCCCATCCACCGGGTTTGGGCGCGCATATTTAGAATATTAGAATTTTCTGGACATCGTCAGACCCACTCGAATCAACAGTTTTCGAGTTGGCTTGGAGGGTGGCGATCGCGAATGAGTCGCGTTTAGGTTCCTCTGCTGGCGCATGCACATACCGGCTGCGACAACATGTTCCGTCAGGTCGCGCAATGGCTTGATCTTGGTCAAATCCAATTGGGTGACATGAGCGTCAACTTCAAATCATCCAGTAGGGGAGACAAGATGTTGAACAGTCGTATCTTTGCGCTTTCGCTCATCGCCGCCGCGGCGTTCGCGGCGCCGGCCCAGGCCGGCATTTTGGACAATGTCCAGCTGAAAGTCGGCGTGTCCGGGGTCATCCCGGACGAGAGCGCCGACATCACTGTTATCGGCGGCGACGTCGACATTTCGGATGAATATGTCCCGACGCTCGCGATCGAATATTTCTTCACCGACAACGTCTCCGCGGAGCTACTCTGCTGCGCCGCGCAACACGACGTGAAGGCCGTGGGCACGGCTCTTGGCGCCGTCGATCTCGGTCAGATCACGCACTTCCCGCCAACCGTCACGCTGAAGTATCGCTGGACGAACCTCGGTGCGCTCCAGCCGTATGTCGGCGCCGGCGTGAACTACACGCACTTCTTCAACGAAGACCTGCCGGCGGGCGGAACCGTCACCTCGATCTCATATGACGACTCCTTCGGCGGCGCGCTGCAGGCCGGCGCGGACTTCAAACTCAATGAGCATTGGGCGCTGAACGTCGATGTCCGCAAGATCTGGATCAATACGGACGTGACAATCATGGCCGGCGCGACCCGTATTGACGCCGACGTTGATGTGAACCCGTGGGTGACGTCGCTCGGCGTCGGCTATCGGTTCTGATCGGATGAAGTGGATACGGCGGTCGTGAGAACGGTCGCCGTATCTTCCTTCCAGACCAACAAAGGGCGCGGAAACAGCGGCCGGGCAGATCACAAGGGAAGGATACATACATGTTGCGTGTGACGCTGGTTGAGGGACCGCCCCAAAAGGTCCAGTCTTTCGACAACGAACTTACCGATCGCCTCGATAGCGACGATGTCGAGGTCGTTCGCGAAATTTTCAACACGCCGCTTACAGGATCCTACAACTGGGACTACGAGGCGGCCAACACCAAGATTCGTCGCCTCTATGAACTTGGCAAGAAGTTCAACTGGAATTCCGAGCTTGACGTTGCATGGGACACGCCGTTCCCGAAGGATCAGTCGCCGAACTCCGACAAGCTGCCGAACGCGTTCGCGGGGCACCCGAAGTACGAAGCGTTGACACCGGAGCAGAAGACCGAGTTCGCCTGGCGGAGCCTCGCGCAGACGCTGTCGCAGTTCATGCATGGCGAGCAGGGCGCGCTGCTGGTGGCCTCGCAGCTCGTTTCCTGTGCGCCGACCTATGACGCCAAGCTCTACGCCGCCTCGCAGACTTTTGACGAAGCGCGGCACGTGGAGGTGTTTCACCGCTATCTGAAGGAACGCTGCAAGGTTATCTATCCGATCAATCCGAGCCTCAAGGCGTTGCTCGACAAGGTGCTCACCGACGAGCGTTGGGACCTGAAATTCATCGGCATGCAGGTGCTGATCGAAGGCCTCGCGCTGGCGGCGTTCCAGTCGATGCATGCCACGACCAGCGATCCGCTGCTGAGGCAGGTCGTGGAGCTGGTGATGCGTGACGAGGGCCGTCACGTCGCGTTCGGCGTGAACTACCTTGAGGACTGGATCCGCGCGATGCCTCAGGAGGAGATCGAGGAGCGCGCGCAGTTCGCCTACGAGGCGTGCGCGATCATGCGCGAACGGCTCTTCTCCACGGATGTCGCCGAAGAATTCGGTTTTGAGGCGGAAGAGGCGCGCCGCCTCACGATCGACAGCGAAGGCGGGCGCGCGTTCCGCAACTTCCTGTTCGAACGGATGATCCCGAACCTCAAGCGGGTCGGCCTGCTCACCGATAAGGTGCGGCCGAAGTTTGAGGCGCTGGGCGTCCTTCAGTACGAGAACCTTTCGCACGACGGCCAGATCGACTGGGTTCAGCTTGAGCGGCCGCTGCCGATCGGCGAGCACTGGGATCCTGTTCAAACCGCCGCGGAATAGACTGAGAAATCCTCCCCTCTATTTCCGCGACGCAACCTGGCGCCGCCCCGGGCCTCCGCCGCGGGCGGCGCCCTTATGTTTACGGTATGCGCTAAACGGGCACGGTGATGTGCTTGCCGCCAAAGACGGCCTGCCAGTTCTCGATCTCGGTGACGACGATATCGTCGGCGGCATGCGCCAGGTCCGCGACCGGCCCGTAGTCGATTTCCGAATCAGGCGCCTGGATCAGGAGCGCGATGCGCGCGTGCACTGCGTCGAGCTTGCCGGCGGTGACCTCGGAGATCGCGGCGAACCGCTCGAAATCGCCAAAGAAACGAACGCCCGCGATCGCACCGCCGAAGGTCGGCAACAGCACGCCGAGAAACGTGAAGACGTTGGCGATCTCCTTCAGCGTGTACTTTTCGATCGGTCGCCATGTGTGGAAGACCATCAGCGCCAGATAGGCGGCGACCGAGACGACGGCGAGCTGGAACAGCGTTTCCGAGAGGCGGTCGAGATTGTGGTGGACGGCGGTGAGCTTGCGCGCCTTGGCGTGGTGATAGTCGCGCTGCACGGTGACATGCTTGTCCAGAAGTTCAGACAGCGCCTTCCGCAGATAGGCCGGCGTCACCACCACGTGCGGCAGCCCCACTTCCCGCAGCGCGTGACGGGCGTAGTGTTCCGGCCATGAGGTCTCCGTGCCGCGCGGCCAACGTCCCGGCGCCCGCGCTGCGCCGAGGGTCAGCAGCAACGGGCTGTGTCGCAGGTATTCGGCCACGCGACGCGTCTCGAACCAGCGTCCGTGCCAGCGCCGCTTCTGGCCGAAATAGGTGATCAGCAGGATCGCAGAAAGCAAGGCGAACTCGAACAGCGCGAACGCCCACTTCACCTTCGAGTCGGCGAACGGGATGTATGAAACGCCGCCCACGATCGCTAGCGCGGAGAGGATGAAGCTGACGATCATCCCGCCGCGATAGGCGTCCGAGAGATGCGAGGATATGCCGTCCGCCCAGGCGAAGCGGCGCAGCACAGCGGCCTCGATCTTGTGTGCGAACTCAGGGTTGGCGCCCGGCATGGCGCGGGTGACCCCGAGCACGTCCGCACCGCTGCCGGCGCCGATGGCGTCCGGGGTCTCGTACATCACTTGCAGGCTGCGCCACGGATTTCGTCCTTTTTCGCCGCCGAACAACGCTTCGATCCGCCGGTAAGCCTGTCCGAAGGGATTGCTGCGCGCCCGCCAGTGCATGGCGTCGAGCGCGGATGCGCCGGGATGCGCGGCCGGCGCGCCGTGGCTGCCGGGCGCGCGCTCCGGATCCGCCGGACGCAACGCATCGCGCACGAGCCGGGCGAGCGCCTGTTCGCGATCTGCGGGGGTATCCGACCGCAGGCATGCGAGCGATTCCGGCGCACGCAGGATGCGCCACTCTTCCGGGGCGGCCGCATCGATCCAGATCACCGCGGCGCCCATGTCGAGCGCCGCGGTCACGGTATGCCCGGTGCCGCCCACGAATGTCCGGCGCGCGCCGTCCCAGACCGCGATGATGAAGTCGGACTGCTCGATCACCAGACGCGAGGCGAGCGCGACCCGTTCGGACGCGTCCGCGGCGAATGCATCCGCGCGCGCCCGGTCATCGGCGGCGGCGTGCATCGCGATGAAGTCGGCGACCAGCGTTTCGTCGTCGTCGGCAAGTTCGAATACGCGCGCCTTGCCGTAGAGATCGCCGATCGCCGCCGCGCGCGCGCGCGTCGCTGCGTCCGCCACCTCATCGCCGTTCAGAAGCGCAGCCGCGTCCGCCGCTGAGGTCGGCGCAGCGTTTATTGCGCGGTTGAGGCCGCGTCCGAACGGCAGCGGCGCCACAAGATCCCAGCCGCGCGCGAGCGCCGCGCGCGCCGCGAGCTGATCGGCGCCGTCCGCCAGCATGGAATGCAACCGCGTCGGCGCCATGGCGTCGGCGCCGAACGGCGGCTTCTCGGCGGCGCGCGCCGCGTCGATCTGGTCGAGGATCGTGTGCAACGCGGCTTCGATTCGCGCGGCGTTGCCGGCATAGACGGCGTGCTCCGCACGGTGCCCCGTGACGCCGACCGAAAGCCGCGCCAGCGGAGGCGCCGGAGCGTGAGGGTGCTGCAGCATCAAGTCACGAACTCCAGCGCGCAGGCTCGCCGCCGCGTCGATCCGTCAGGCGCAGACCTGCGTTTGGCGCCGGCGTCGGCGTTTGTATAGGCGCGGCGAGGCCAGCCGGAGAGCCTCAGAGCCAATGGCGGAAAACATGGTGGAGCCGAGCGGGATCGAACCGCTGACCTCGTGAATGCCATTCACGCGCTCTCCCAACTGAGCTACGGCCCCGACACATGGTCTCGGGCCGTTTGGGGCGGCCCGTTTCGCGAAGCGGGGGGTATACGCGCGCCCTCCGGCCGATTCAAGGCGCGAGCGCCGGCAATATGGCCGCGCCTCAGAGGGCCTGCCCGGCGCACCAGCCGCTCGACCAGGCCCACTGGAAATTGTAGCCGCCGAGCCAGCCTGTCACGTCCACCGCCTCGCCGATGACGAAGAGGCCGGGCACGTCGCGCGCTTCCATGGTCTGCGAGGACAGCGCCCGGGTGTCGACGCCGCCGCGGGTCACCTCGGCCTTGGCGAAGCCTTCGTCGCCGACCGGATGCAGGACGAGGGCGGAGATGGCGCCCGCGAGCTCGGCGAGCGCGGCATCGCGCATGTCGGCGATCGGGCGATCCGCGCCGTGGCGCGCCGCCAGCGCGTCCGCAAGGCGCACAGGCAGGCCCTCGGCCAGCACGGTCTTCACCAGCGCCTTCGGCCGCGTCCGTTTGCGCTCCAGCAGGAACGCCGCGACATTCTCGCCCGGCGCAAGGTCAAGCGTGAGCGCCGAGCCCACGCGCCAGTAGCTTGACGCCTGCAGGATGGCGGGACCCGAAAGGCCGCGGTGCGTGAACAGGGCGCCTTCGCGGAAGGTTGCGCGTCCGGCGGTTGCCGCGACCTCGAGCGAGACGCCGCTGAGCGGCTGCATCCATGCAAGGTCTTCCGCGCCGAATGTCAGCGGGACGAGCGCCGGCGCGATCTCCGTGAGCGGCAGGCCGAACTGCGCCGCAATGCGGTGGGCGAAATCCGTGGCGCCCATCTTCGGGATGGAGAGCCCGCCGGTGGCGAGCACGAGCGCGGGCGCCGTCACGACGCCGCGCGCGGTGTCGACGATGAAGCGGTCGGTGCGGCGCACGTCGCGCACGATCGCGTTTGTCGCGATGACCACGCCGCCGCGGGCGCATTCGTCCACGAGCATGTCGACGATCCGGTGCGCGGAGCCCGCGCCTTCGCAGAAGAGCTGGCCGAGGGTCTTTTCGTACCAGGGGATGCGATGGCGCTCGACGAGCGCGAGAATGTCGGCGGCCGTGTAGCGGGCGAGGGCGGACTTCGCGAAGTGCGGGTTGTCCGAGAGGAAGCGCTCGGGGCGGACCTCCCGATTCGTGAAGTTGCAGCGCCCGCCGCCGGAAATGAGGATCTTCTCGCCGAGGCGTTCGTTGTGCTCCAGCAGCAACACGCGCCGCCCACGCTGGCCCGCCACGGCCGCGCACATGAGGCCCGCCGCGCCGCCGCCGATCACGATCGCGTCGAACTCTTCCGTCATGGCGCCTGTCGAGCATCGCAGGCGCGTGGACGCAAGATGCGCATGGACTTCCCCCGGCGGTCCCGGCAAGACGGATCGCAGTCCAGGGGACCCGCAACGTGACCATTTCGCCCGTCGTCATTCCCGTGCTTGAGACCGAACGCTTCGTGCTGCGCGGCCACACCCTCGCCGACTTCGATGCGAGCGTGGCGATGTGGGGCGATCCGGCGGTGACACGCTTCATCGGCGGACGGGCGTTCACGGCGGACGAAGTCTGGGCGCGGATCCTGCGCTACCACGGCCACTGGGCGCTGCTCGGCTTCGGATTCTGGGCGATCGAGGAGAAGGCTACGGGCCAGTTCGTGGGCGAGGTCGGTTTCGCCGATTTCAGACGTCCGATCGAGCCGCCCTTCGGCGACACGCCGGAGATGGGGTGGTCGCTGGCCTCGACGGCGCATGGCAGAGGCGTCGCCAGCGAGACGGTGGGGGCGGGCGCCGCATGGAGCGATGCGAATTTTACGCAGGACCGTACGGTGTGCATCATCGATCCCGGGAACACCGCCTCCATCCGGGTGGCGGAGAAGAACGGCTTCCGCGAGGTGCGGCGCACCGACTATCGCGGATCGCCGACGATCGTCTTTGAACGGAGGCGCGGCGGATGCGCGGGGTAGCGGAAAGCCTGGACTGGCTGGCGGAACGGAATATTGATCCGGCCGACAAGATTTACGCGCACGTGTTCGCCGCACACCCGGATATGGAGCGCCTTTTCTTCAGCGACAACGACGGATCGATCAAGGCGAACATGATCTACCGGGCGTTCGAGGCCGTGCTCGATATCGAGGAGACGGACTACTACGGAAGCAATTTTGTCGGCTGCGAGGTCGTCAACCACCAGAACCTCGGCGTCGCAGCGGACGTGTTCGTCTCGTTCTATACCGCCATGCGCGATGTCGTGCGCGCAGAGCTGGGCGCGGCATGGACCTCGGCGATGGAAGATGCGTGGCACGATGTGATTGCACGGGTCAGCACGACGGCCGCCGAGCGCATCGCTCAGTCGAATGCGCCTGCGACGTCCCTGGCGTAGACAAGTGCGCGCCCGCTGGCGACGAGCACGCCCAGATCATCGACGCAGGTCGTCTCCAGATCGACGAGATGTTTCTCCGGCCGCAACTGCGCCACACGCACGGTCGCGGTGAGCGGCGCTTCGAGGCGCGCGGGCGCATGGTGCTCGGTGTGCTGCTTGAGATAGTTCGTGCCGGGCCCGGGAAGCTCGACCCCAAGCAGGTAGGAAAACAGCGCGCCGATCAGCGGTTCCGGCGTCTCACCCGGATGGGGCGGGGCGCCGCCCATGTCCACGTATGACGCCACGTCCGCCGCGGTGAACGCGCGGGTCACGGAGGCCGTATCGCCGATCTTCATGGCGCGAACACCGCGAGCGCTTCGCACGTGATCGTGTCGTCCGCGCGGCGCACGGCGCTCAGTTTCACCTGCACGCCGCGTTCCGTGCGTGCGGCGATTGCGGCGGTGAACACCATCTGGTCGCCGGCGTAGGTCGGCGCCGGGAACATCGCCTGTTGCGATATCTGACGCGCGCCGGGAAGGAGTTTTTCGGCCAGTCCGCGCAGGATCGACAGCAGGAACACGCCGTGCGCCACGGTGCGCCCGAACCGCGTGCGCGACGCGAAGTCCGGCGAGACGTGAATGGCGTTGTCGTCGCCGGACAACGCCGCGAAACGCAGGAATTCATCCTGCGTCAGCGTGCGTTCGATGGAGATGGTGTCTGTCATGGCGCCTCTGTCCTGAGTTTGTGCTTCTGCACCTTTCCCGCCGCCGTGCGCGGGAAATCATCGACGAACACGTAGCGCCTTGGCGCCTTGTAGGGCGCGAGCCGCGCGCGAAGGAATATCTGGATATCCGACTCCGGCGGCGTCGTGTGCCCCGGTCGCACCATCACGTAGGCTTCGCCGGCCTCGCCCCAGCGTTCGTCCGGCACGCCGATGACGGCGGCCTCCAGGATATCCGGGTGTTCGGCGAGGACGTTCTCCACCTCCGCCGGATACACGTTCGAGCCGCCGGAGATGTACATGTCCTTGGAGCGGCCGACGATGTAATAATAGCCGTCGGCGTCGCGCCGCGCGAGGTCGCCGCTCTTCAGCCAGCCGTCATGGAAAGCCGCGGCCGTTTCCTTCGGTCTCTTCCAGTAACCGGGCGTGATGTTGGGGCCCGCGAAAAGAACTTCGCCCGTCTCGCCTTCGGCGACATCGACGCCTTCTGCGTCGATGATGCGTACGGCCGTGAGGATCTGCGGTTTGCCGACGCTGCCGATCTTGTCCCAGGCGCGCTCTGCATCGACGAGGAAGGCGGTGGGTCCGGTTTCGGTCATGCCCATGCCGTTGCACACGCGCACGCCGCGCTTGCGGAAGGTCTCGACAAGAACGTCCGGCAACGGCGCGCCGCCGCAGCCCCAGTTGCGCACGCGCGAGAGATCGACCGTCTCGAAACGCGGGTGCAAGGCAAGTTGCTGGTAGATGGCGGGAACGCCGAAGATGACGTCGAGGCGGCTGTCGGCGAGGAGATCGATCATGGCGTCCGCATCGAACTGCGGCACGATCAGCGAGCGGCCGCCGGCGATGAACACCGGCAGCGTATGCAGGTTGATCCCGGCGGTGTGGAACAGCGGCAGGAAATTCAATGTCGTATCGTCGCCGCGCAGGTCGATGGCCTGACGGATGTTCACGTAGTTCGCCATCGCCATGCGGTACGTTTGGATCACGCCCTTGGGCGTTCCCGTCGTGCCGGACGTGTAGATCAGGTACCAGCAGTCGTCCGCCGGCCAGCGATCGCGGCCGCGCAGCGGTTGCGCGGCGGCGATGCGCGCTTCGTACCCATCCGCCGCGTCGAGCGCGATGCGTGCGGGAATGTCGAGCGCGGCCGCGGTTCCCGCTTCCTCCTCGCCGAAGAAGATCAGCCGTGGCGTGCTGTCCGATACAAGCGCCGCGAGTTCCGCGACCGGCGCGCGCCACGAGAGCGGCGTCATGATCGCGCCGCGCTTTGCGCAGGCGAACAGGATTTCGAAGAAGGCGATGCGGTTGCGACAAAGAACGGCGACGCGGTCGCCGGCTTCGACGCCTTCATCCGCAAGGATCTGCGCCACGCGCGCCGCGCGATCGTTGAACGCGCCGAAGGTCACGCTGGCGCCAGTGGCCAGCTCCTCCATCGCGATGCGCCCGGGCGTGAGGTCGGCGCGCTTGGACGCCAGATCGAAGATCGCGTCGCCGGTCATGGCTTGCTTCCCCTGGGCGGTTTCTCCGGGGCGAGCCCGTTCTCGATCAGATCGCCGACGGCGGCCCCGATTTCCGCCGGCACGACATCATCGCTCCACACCGCGTAGCGCAGGCCGAGAAAGACGCTCATGCCGAGCAGCGCCCAGGCGCGCTCCTCCTGGTCGCCGTCGCGGATTTCACCTTTGGCGGCGGCCTCCGTGAGGTTGCGCCGGTAAGCGGCGGCGAAGGACGTGTAGTATTCGCGGTAGGCGTCCTCGGCGACGAACTGCGCCTCCATGACGATCCGGTAGAGATCCTTGTGGGCGCGCACGAATTCGATGAATGCCGCGACCCCCAGCCGTTCGGCGGCGAGACGGTCTGGAGCGTCCTTCACCCGGCTGGCGATCCAGCCGCGGGTGAGGCGGCCCATGTCCGCCACGAGCGCGCGGAAGACGGACTCCTTGGAGTCGAAGTAGACGTAGAAGGTGCCGATCGAAGCGCCCGCCCGGCTGGTCACGCCGGCGATCGAGGCCTCGTGAAACCCCCGCTCCCCGAACTCCTGCGCCGCCGCGTCGAGCAGCTTGCGGAGCGTCTTGCGCCCGCGCTCGGTTTTGGGGGCCTTGCCGTTGGCGGGATCGGGCCCGTCCGCCGTCGCGGACCGCTCGTCTTCCCCCTCGGTCAAACTTGAATGTTGACTCATGTTTCAATTAATCGCTAAGTGACCGCACAAAACAAGACGAAATCGACTGTCGCCTACGCGTCAGCCGGGGGGAAGCAGGAAGGTCATGCCGCTCACGGAAGCGCCCACGCCCATGGCGTATGCGGAAGAAGGCCCCTCGACGGGCTCCGCCGCGGCTGCGTCCGGCAATCCGCCGCTGCTCTTCGTTCACGGCTGGGCCGCGCATGGCGGCATGTTCGCGCCCCAGTTCGCCCGTTTCGCCGACACGCACCGCGTCATCGCTCCTGACCTGAGGGGCCACGGGCGCTCCCGCCGGGGGGCTGCCCCGGACATCGCCGCGATGGCCGACGACATCGCCTCGCTTCTCGAAGACCTCGATCTGGACGGCGTGGTGGCGGTCGGCTGGTCCATGGGCGCGGCCGTGCTCTGGGATCTCCTGCGCCGCAGCCCCGCCGCGGAGCGCATCGCGGGGCTGGTCGTCATCGACATGACGCCGCGCATCCTCAACGACGTGTCGTGGCGCCTTGGCCTCGCCGGCGGCTTCGATGCGCTCGATTGCGCCCGCGCCACGTTGCGGATGCGCGAAGAGTGGAAGGCGTATTCCGCCCGCGTCGCCGCCCACGCACTGGCGCCCGAAGGCGCACCCGCGGTGCTGCACCAGGCGCTGCAGGCTGATTTCGCGGACAACGACCCTGACCTCATGGCGCAGGCCTGGGAGTCGCTTTGCGCGATGGATCTTCGCGCCGACATCGCGCGCATCGCAACGCCGACTCTCGTCGCCTACGGCGCGCGAAGCCAGCTCTACGCGCCGGACGTCAGCGCTTACCTCGTCAAACACGCGCCGAACGCCGTGCGCGTTCCGTTTCCCATGTCCGGCCATGCGCCGCATCTCGAAGAGCCCGAGCGGTTCAACCGCTTGCTGAACGACTTCGTCGCCATCCTGTCGGGCCGGGATGCGCACACGGACATTGCACGCCTCGGCGACGCCGCGGCGGCTTGCCAGGCCTGAAGGGGAAAGAGGGAGAACACGATGAAGGACCGTTCCATGAAGTACGCACTGCTGCTGGGCGCCATCGCCACGACGCCGTTTGCGTTCGCAGCGCCGGCGCTGGCGCAGGAAGAACCGGCGGCGAGCGCGGGCGACGAGATCGTCGTCACCGCGCGCCGTCGCGAGGAATCGCTGCAGGACGTGCCGCTCGCCGTCACGGCGGTGACCGCCGAACAGCTTGAAGCCATCGGCGCCACTGACATCACTGTGCTCACGCGCTCCACCCCGAACGTCACGTTCGAAACCTCGCGCGGCACGAACTCCACGCTCACCGCCTTCATCCGCGGCGTTGGCCAGCAGGATCCGCTGTGGGGCTTCGAGCCGGGCGTAGGGCTCTACGTCGATGACGTCTACATCGCCCGCCCGCAGGGCGCGCTGCTCGATGTGTACGATGTCGAGCGCCTCGAAGTGCTGCGCGGCCCGCAGGGCACGCTCTACGGCCGCAACACCATCGGCGGCGCGATCAAATATGTGACCGCGCGCCTCGCCGATGACCCGAGCCTGCGTGCGAAGGTGAACCTCGGCAGCTACGGTCAGATGGACGGCATTGTTTCGGGGTCGGTCAGGCTCTCCGACATGTTCGCCGTCGGCGGAGCGGTCGCGGTCCTGACACGCGACGGCTACGGAACGAACGTCAATACCGGCGCGCAGCACTACGACAAGGACGTGCAGGCCGGCCGCATTTCGCTCGAGTTCACGCCGTCCGACAGCTTCTTCGTGCGTTTCGCCGCCGACCGGACGGAGGATAATTCCAACGCCAAGCACGGTCACCGCGAACTGCCGAGCCGCAACGGAACCCTGCCGGTCCTGTCTGACGTCTATGACACGCGCGCCGGCGCCGGGGACGTCAACTACGTCGAAACCCAGGGCATGTCCCTGCAGGCGGAGTGGACGGTCAACGATTCGCTGACGCTCAAGTCCATCACCGCCTATCGCGACGGTGAGACGCGCACGAGAATCGACTTCGACGGCCTGCCGCAACCCGACCTCGATGTGCCGGCCTTCTACACCGACGAACAGTTCACACAGGAACTGCAGGCGCAGATCGACATCGGCAACCTCTCCGGCATCGTCGGGCTGTACTATCTCAACGGACTTGCGGACGGCGCGTTCGACACAATCCTCGGCGGCCTTGGGCCGCTGACGGTGTTCACCTACGGCAAGGTCAATACGCTTTCGACGTCCGCCTTCGCGGACTTCACCTACCACTTCACGCCGCAGTGGAGCGTGTCGGCGGGCGGCCGCTACACCGAGGACCAGAAGACGGCCACGGTGCTGCGCGCCAACTTCCTCGGTCTCGGCTCGCCGACCGTGAGCCACGCGAACTCCACGCAACTCGGCGGGTTCGCGACGAACTTCCGGCGCCAGCGGACCGACGACAAGTTTTCGCCGCGCATGTCGCTCAACTTCGAACCGACGGATGATCTGTCCCTCTATGCCTCGTATTCGCAGGGCTTCAAGTCCGGCGGCTTCGATCCGCGGGCGAACTTCGCGGCGACCAACGTCGCGCTGCAGCCGGGCATCCTGCGCGGCTTCGCGCCGGAAACGGTCGACTCCTACGAACTTGGCCTCAAGGGCAACTTCTTTGATCGCCTGACCCTGCGCGCCGCGTACTTCCTCGCGAAGTATGAGGACCAGCAGGTCACCGTGCAGAACGGCGCGGACACCAACGGCGACGGGATCAACGACACCTTCGTCTCCACCGTCCTGAACGCGGCCTCGGCTGAGTATCAGGGCGTCGAGATCGAAGGCACGCTCGACATCGTCGAAAACCTGCGCGCCTCGTTCTCGCTGGGATACATCGATGCGTCGATCGACGAAGTGATCTCGGCGGGTGTAAACATTCAAACGGACGCCAATCCGCTGAACAACTTCGTGCCGCAGAACACGCCGGAATGGACGGGTCAGCTCGGCCTGTCCTACACCGCCGACCTCGGCGACATGGGCTCCCTGCTAGTGACCGGTTCGGGCGCCTATCGCTCAGAGTACTACATCTTCAACGGGCTGTTCAATCAGGGCTTCGCGCCCGGAGCGAGCGCGGCGTATCCCGCGGGCGGGCCGAAACTCGATGCGGACGCGGTGACGCTGTTTGATCTCAGCGCGGTGTGGACGTCGTCGAACGGCCACCTGAACATCGGTCTGCACGGCAAGAACCTGACCGATGAACACTACCGCACGGCGCTCTACAACTTCGCCTACACGCCTGGCATCCTCGGCGTGGACAGCTCGTACACGGCGTTCTACGGGCCGCCGCGCACGGTGACGGCGACGATCGGCGTGAAGTTCTAGGCGACCATCCTCCCCGATGGACACCATCGGCCGGGCGTGAGAGCGTCCGGCCGTTTTTTTCGCTGCAACACAATCTCTGCGGGGCGCCATGACAACACAGACCGGACCGGTGAGCGCGGCCTATCGCGGTTACGTGCTCATTGCGCTGATATTCGTCTACACGATCAATTTCATCGATCGTCAGATTCTCGGCATCCTGGCGATTCCGATCCAGGCGGATCTCCATCTTACCGATACCCAGCTCGGCCTCATGCGCGGGGTTTCCTTCGCGCTGTTCTATTCGACGCTCGGCGTGCCGGTGGCGATGCTGGCGGACCGCACGAACCGCGTGCGCATCATGACGGTGGCGCTCACCCTGTGGAGCGCGTGCACTATGGCGTGCGGGCTTGCGACCAACTTCGTTCAGCTCTTTCTCGCGCGCATGACGGTGGGCGTCGGGGAGGCGGGCGGCGTGGCGCCGGCGTATTCGATCGTCTCGGACTATTTCCCGCCGCACCAGCGTGCGCTCGCGCTCGGCATCTATTCCTTCGGCATCCCCCTCGGCAGCGCCATCGGCATCGTGTTCGGAGGCGTGTTCGCGACAGTGCTCGACTGGCGCTCGGCCTTTTTCATCGTCGGCGGTCTTGGTCTCGCCGTCGCGCCGATCTTCCTTCTCACCGTGCGGGAGCCCAGGCGCGGCGGCCTCGATGCGCCGGGCTCGAAGGTTGCGCCTGCGCCGTTTGGCGAGGTCATGGCGACGTTGCTGAAAAAGCCCGCCTTCTGGCTGCTCTCCATCGGCGGCGCGTCATCATCCATCGTCGCGTATGGCATGTTCGCCTGGATGCCGGCCTTCTTCGTGCGTCTGTTCGGCGACCAGTTGCCGGAGCTGTTCACGGGCTTTCCCGCCTTCCTGATGCCGCCCAATCCGGGGCCAATTCTCTATGCGGCGTATTTTTACGGCGCGATCCTCGCGGTCGGCGGCGTGTTCGGCATCTGGCTTGGCGGCGCGGTCGCGGACCGCTACGGCGCGAAACACAAGGGCGTCTATGCGCTGGCGCCCGGCGTCGCGTTCGCGCTGACGATTCCGTTCCTGCTGGTGGGCCTGAACACGCACTCGCTCGCCACGGCCTTCTTCGTGTTCCTGCTGCCGACGGCGTTCTCGCTGGCGTGGCTCGGGCCGGCGCTCTCGGCATTCCAGCACATGGCGCCGCCGAACATGCGCGCGACCGCAGGCGCCATGTTCCTGCTGATCAACAATCTCATCGGTCTCGGCTTCGGCGACTTCTTCATCGGCCGCATGTCGGATTTCTACAAGGCGCAGTATGGCGATGAATCGCTGCGCTATTCGATGCTGACGGCGGTGGGATTCTACGTGATCGCGGCGGGTCTCTACTTCATCGCCGCGCCGCGGCTCAAGAAGGACTGGCACGCGGCGTAGCTCACGCCTCCGGGGGATACGCGCGCCAATTGCCTTCGTGGTCGCAGACTTCACAAGCCGCCTCTGTCATGCGCACCGCCGCCCGTGACAGAGGCGCCTTTGCTGCGCCGCCGGGAATATCCAGCACATAATTCGGCTGGCAGAGTCCTGAGGCGCGCGCGCGCAGCGCTTCGGTGAGATCCTGGCCCTGTTCTATCGTCGTGCGGAAGTGCGATGTGCCGGGCGCGAGATCTCCGTGGTGGAGATAGTAAGGCTTCACCCGCGCTGCAACCAGCGCCCGCATCAACGCCTCGAGCGTCTCGACATCGTCGTTGACGCCTTTCAGTAGCACCGTCTGGCTCAGCATCGGAATGCCGGCGTCGACGAGACGACCGATGGCGGCGCGTGCTTCCTCAGTGATCTCGCGCGGATGATTGGCGTGCAGCGCGACGTAGACGGCCTTCCCGCATTTCAGCGCGGCGACGAATTCCGGCGTCACGCGCGCGGGATCGACGACGGGCACGCGCGTGTGCCAGCGGATCACCTGCACATGCGGGATGGCGGCGAGGCGTTGCGTGATCTCGCGCGCGCGGCGCGGCGACAGCACGAAGGGATCGCCGCCGGTGAGGATCACTTCCCAGACTTCGGGATGCGCCTCGATGTAGGCGAACGCCGCATCGAGTTTTTCGCCGGTGATCGGCTCGGCGGCGCCGGGGCCCACCATCTCGCGGCGGAAGCAGAAGCGGCAGTAGACCGGGCAGACGTGGGTGATCTTCAGGAGGCAGCGGTCGCGGTAGCGATGCACGATGCCTTCGACAGGCGAATGCACGGCGTCGTCGATGGGATCGGCGCGTTCTTCGCGCGCTTCGTCGAGTTCGCGCACGTCCGGCAGGAACTGGCGCGCGATGGGGTCTTGCGCGTCACCCGGATCGATCAGCCGCTCCATCGCCGGCGTGATCGCCACCGCATAGCGGTCGGCGACTTCTGCGAGCGGATCGGTGGATGCAAGAGCGGGGCGGGTCATGGCGGCGGCGTCCATAGCACGTCCTCGATGCGCGTCGCGCCTGTCGCCAGCATGACCAGTCGGTCGAACCCGAGTGCGCAGCCGCTGGCGGGCGGCATGTGCGCCAGCGCGGCGAGGAAGTCCTCGTCGATGGCGTAGCGTTCGCCGTAGAGGCGTTCCTTCTCGTCCATGTCCGCGACGAAGCGCCGCCTTTGTTCGGCGGCGTCGGTGAGTTCGCCGAAGCCGTTGGCGAGTTCGACGCCGCAGGCATAGAGCTCGAAGCGTTCCGCGACGCGCGGATCGTACGGCGCGGGGCGCGCGAGCGCTGCTTCGGCGATGGGATATTCGCACAGGATCGTGGCGCGGCCGTTCCCAAGGTGCGGCTCCACGCACTGCACGAGCACGCGGGAGAAGAGATCGCTCCACGTGTCGCCATCGCCGACGCGGACGTTGCAGACATGCATCTGCGCGGCGAGGCGGTCGCGGTCGGGCGCGCCGTCGGCGGCGATTGTCGCCATCAGGTTCACGTCGGCGAATTTCGCGAAGGCTTCGCTGACGGAGATGCGCTCCGGCGGCGCGAAGGGATCGCACGTGCGGTCGCGCCAGCGCAGCATCGTCGCGTTCGCAGCGCGTGCGGCTTCGGCGAGAAAAGCCGCGCAATCATCGAAGAGTGTCTCGTACGGTGCGCCCGCGCGGTACCATTCGAGCATCGTGAACTCGGGTGCGTGCAGCGCCGAGCCCGCCTCGCGATTGCGGTAGACTGGCGCGAACGCGAAGATCTTTTCCTCTCCCGCGGCGAGCAGCTTCTTCATCGCGAACTCGGGCGACGTGTGCAGATAGAGATCGCGTTTTTCGCCTGCATCCGTGCGGATCTGCGTGGCGAAGGCGTGCAGGTGCGTCTCGTTTCCCGGAGAGATACACAGCGCGCCTGGCTCGGTCTCGGTGAAGCCTTCCGCCCCGAACCACGCGCGCAAGGCCGCCTTCACGCGGTTGCGCGCGAGGAGCAAAGGGCGCCGGTCGGCATAGCGCGCGGGGGACCACCAGGGGGACATGGATCCTTCGTATAGAGCCGGGACGGCGATGAGTAGGACCGCCGGCGTCCTCGCC